>CAIWMA010000462.1 GCA_903913645.1 uncultured Bacteroidales bacterium
CGATCTTTTTAACTATCAGTATATGAGTAATTTAAATATTATGTTAAAAAAACTTAATTTTTTTTATAATAAAGTTTGATTCGTATTATAAATGCTTGTACTTTTGCACCGTTTTTTAATTAAACTTAGATATGAAAAAATTATTTGCAATGTTTGTAATTGCTGGTATGGTAGGTTTTGTAGCTTGCGGACCCAGTGCAGAACAAAAAGCTGAAAAAGCAAAACAGGATTCAATAGCTCAGGCTGATTCATTGGCTAATGTAGCTGCTCAACAAACTCGTTTGGCAGATTCAACAGCTAAAGCTACTGTTGTAGCTGATTCACTTGCCAAAGCTGACTCAATCGCTAAAGGTCTTATCAAGGTTAAGAAATAATTCCAATCTTGATTGACATGAAAAAGGAGTGCAAAGCACTCCTTTTTTTTATTCCCTGATTTCCTGTATCTTTGCTTAAATAAAAAGTCTTTTTCATTTTTTGAAATTGTATGTATGAAGCATATTACTACATTCGAACTCAAAGAGAAAATGGACAGCAATGTTCCGTTTCAACTTGTTGATACCCGTGATGCTGAAAAGTTTGCTGAGTGTCATATTAAAGGTGCTATCAATATTCCGCAAATTGATCTGCCCGATTTGAACCATTTAATCTTAAAAGAAATTCCGGTTATAATTTATTGTCTTTATGGAGTTAAGAGCCAGGCACCATACCTGTATCTTACTGAAAAACTGAAATTTAAAAACATTTATGTCCTTGAAGGTGGAATTTATCAGTGGGCTACCGATATAGAACCTTCAATGCCGGTTGCCTGATGCAATCACCTCAGCTTATATTTATTCCTATTCCCAATACTACGCGGTATAAAACATAAACCACCGCTGTTACAATCATAAGCCTTGTGCTTATTTGTATTGATTTCTCTGCTTCTTCAAAATAGAAAACAGGAAAGCGTCCAATTCCCCAATATAAAGGCAGGAGCATAAATAGCGGAACAAATAACATCAGCGTTTCATATAGTGAAAGGGGATACTTTATTGCCAGTAATAAAAATGTAGAAATAAAAAATGGCAATATAAACTGATCACGCCTGAATGTCGGACGCATTTTGGGCGACAAAAAGTTGAAGTAGCTATTGGCCGTGAATAAAAATGATTTTACCATTGCCATCCCGATACCGATCAGCAGTAAAAGCCCGCTGAATAAAAGAATCATTTTAGCTGTATCCGCCAGGTATAGATAACTGAGCACTATTCCAAAACCTTCGAAATTGAAAGCGCCAATTATAAATGAGCCAAAAAGCATGGAAATGGAATGAATAAAACCCCACATGAAGAATAATCGGAGCAATCCGTTAAATTCCATGGCTTTAATTATGACAACCAGGAATGAAATTGAAATCAGGAATAACATTATATTTCCAGAAGAATAAATCACCTTTACAGCATCAAACGTCCAGGCTTCAGGAATAACATTATATCCTATTTTATTGTAAAACAAGGTAGTAGGAATATCAAAAATAGCAGATGCAACAATTGTGGTAAACTGGAAAATCAAAAAAACTACCAGGTGCGAAAGCATATAAAAAGCAGTCGAATTTAGAATAATATTTAATGATTTGCGTTTTTCTATTTGCATTTGTCAAATTCGTATGAATGACAAAACTATGACTTTGCTTGAAATAAAAAAAATGCCCGGCTAAAAAACCAGGCATTTGAATTTCGAAATTTCAGAAATTAGAGATTTGAAATATCGGCGAACTCTGTATTCGCATAATCGCCATTCAATAATTTTGCATTCATCTCTTTAAAGGCGTCTATCGTATATTTCACATCTTCCAATGTATGAACAGCTGTTGGAATAATTCTTAACATAATCACACCTTTAGGAACCACTGGGTATGTAACAATTGAGCAGAAAATATTATATTTTTCCCTCATTTCGACTGTAATATTTGTTGCTTCAGGAATAGTGCCATTGAGCAACACAGGAGTTACAGGTGATTCAGTATTCCCGATATTAAACCCAGCTTCGCGGAAGCCTTTTTGCAATGCTTCAACAATAGTCCAGAGGTTTTTCCTTAGTTCAGGTTTCGTACGGACCAGTTCAAGGCGTTTCAAAGCACCTATAACCATAGGCATTGGCAGAGATTTTGCAAAAATCTGCGAGCGCATATTGTGTTTAAGGAAATCGATGATTGGCTCAGTAGAAGCGATAAAACCGCCGATGCCTGCCATAGCTTTTGCGAAAGTACCAAAATACATATCCACACCGTCCTGAACACCAAAATGCTCGTCGGTACCTGCGCCTGTAGGACCCATAGTTCCAAATCCATGTGCATCGTCTATCAGCAACCTGAAGTTGAATTCCTTTTTTAATTCAACGATTTCTTTTATTTTTCCAAGGTCGCCCGACATTCCATAAACGCCTTCGGTGATTACGAGAATTCCACCACCGGTCTGATCAGTTAATCTGGTTGCTCTTTCAAGACCTTTACGCAGGTTTTCCATGTTATTGTGAGGATACACGAAACGCTTGCCCATATGCAGGCGCATGCCATCGAGAATACAAGCATGTGCTTCGCTGTCGTAAACAATCACATCGTTACGATCGACCATCGAATCGATAACAGAAATCATTCCCTGGTAGCCGAAGTTAAGCAGGTAAGCCGATTCCTTGTTAACAAATGCTGCCAGTTCGCGTTCCAGTTGTTCGTGGTAAATGGTCTGACCGCTCATCATACGTGCTCCCATAGGAGAAGCCATTCCATATTTGGCAGCACCTTCAGCATCAGCTTTGCGAACTTCCAGATCATTAGCTAACCCAAGGTAGTTATTTAAGCTCCAGATGAGGCGCTCTTTACCCCTGAAAATCATTTTATTTCCAATTTCACCTTCAAGTTTAGGAAACATAAAATATCCATCGGCTTGCTTGGCATACATTCCAAGCGGGCCCAGATTCCGAACACGTTTTTCAAAAAGATCCACAATACCAGTATTTAAATTTATATTTGTTTTCGTGGTGCAAAACTACTAAACTTTCTAAGAAGGATAATTGTTTATTGTATTAATTTACTGAAAGCCTTTCAAAATAGCATAAATTTGCACCTTGTTAAATTCCATGGAAATTACCCAGTCTATCTCAGTTTTTTGGTTCAGACGCGATCTGCGATTATTTGATAACACCGCTCTTTTTAAGGCACTTACTTCAGGTTTTAATGTTTTACCGGTCTTTATTTTTGATAAAAGAATTTTACAGAATCTCAATCCTGGAGATAAGCGGGTAAGCTATATTTACCAGGCAATTCAACATCTGAACGAACTTCTCATACCTTTTAAAACATCTGTTCAGATTTACTATGGTACTCCAATTGATATATTTGAAGAATTATTATCTGTTCATAAAGTTAACAGGATTTACGCAAATCACGACTATGAGCCTTTTGCCCAGGAGCGCGATCTGCAAATAAAAAAGAAAATGGCCGAAAAAGGTGTTTTATTGCAAACATTTAAAGACCAGGTTATATTTGAGAAAGACGAAATAACTAAACTCTCAGGTGAGCCTTATACAGTATATACTCCATACAGGAACAAATGGATAGAAAAACTAACGCTTGACAATTCGTTTTTGCATAATTGGAATTCAGAAAATTATCTGTTTAATTTTATTCAAACTGTTGATAATCATTATTTTTCACTAGCAGAAATTGGGTTTGCAGAAATAAAAAAAGTCTTTTTGCCCTTCCAACTCAATCAATCCGTTATCGGAACGTATGATAAAACACGTGATTTCCCTGCACTGGATACTACCAGCAAAGTAAGTGTGCACCTGAGGTTTGGAACTGTAAGCATAAGACATCTGGTTTCTGCGGCTATTGAAACAAACGCTACCTGGCTGGGCGAATTAATATGGCGTGAGTTTTTTATGCAGATATTGTGGCATTTCCCCCATGTGGTCCATCAGCCTTTTAAACCCAAGTACCAGTTTATTCAATGGGTAAATAATGAAAAAAACTATGAGGCCTGGCGTAACGGGCAAACTGGATATCCGCTAGTTGATGCCGGAATGCGCGAACTAAACGAAACCGGATTTATGCACAACCGTGTCAGGATGGTTACTGCCAGTTTTTTAGTAAAACACTTGCTTATAAACTGGCAATGGGGCGAAGCGTATTTTGCTGAAAAACTGCTTGATTATGAGCTTGCTTCAAACAATGGGAACTGGCAATGGGCTGCCGGGACGGGATGCGATGCAGCACCTTATTTCCGGATTTTGAATCCTGCCACACAAGCCGAAAAATTTGATCCACATAGCATTTATATCAAAAAATGGATACCTGAATACAGCACCAAATCATACGCTCCACCTATACTGGACCATGCTTTTGCACGCGAACGCTGCCTGCAAACCTATAAAGCGAGCTTTTAGTCCGCCATTTTAATAATATTTAACTAAATATGCGCTCATTGCAATATGCATATTTGTTTCATAATTCAGGTTAAAATGTGTACTTTTGCAGCATGATCAGAAAACCGGTTATCTTTATAGTTTTGATATTATCGACGGTGATAATGTCGTGCAGTCCTTACCAGAAGCTTTTAAAAAGTTCGGATAATGAACTCAAGTACACCAAAGCACTTGAGTATTATGAAAAAGGAAATTATAAGCCAGCTCAGCAGCTATTTGAGCAAATACAGGCTTTTTTTAAAGGCACTGAAAAGGCTGAAAAAATTTCTTATTACACAGCTACCTGTTATTACAAACAAAAAGATTACGTACTTGCTGGTTATTATTACAAATCCTTTTCAACTAATTTCTCCTCAAGTGTTTATGCCGAAGAAGCATTATACCTGAGCGCTTACTGCAGCTATCTTGAATCACCGCGTTCATCATTAGATCAAACATCGACGAAAGAAGCTATTTCAGCATTACAGCTTTTCATTAACACACATCCAAAAAGTGAACGTGTTGCCGAATGCAATAAATTGATCGATGAATTACGGGCAAAACTTGAAAAGAAAGATATAGATATTGCTATGTTATATTTCAGAATGTCTGATTATAAAGCTTCTATCGTATCTTTGAATAATGTTCTCAAAGATTTCCCTGATACCAAATCAAAAGAATTAATACTTTATTCAATACTTTCTTCAAAATACCAATATGCAATTAACAGTGTTTATGATAAACGCCGCGAACGGCTTAATGCAGCCTCCGATGCATATGATGAACTAAATGCTGGTTTCCCGGTCGGAGAATATAGCGAAAAAGCTTTGGCTATCAAAAAGAATATTTCAAAAGAATTAGGCAATTAATAACGAAACAAACAATCAACCATATGGATATCAAGAAATTGAAAATTGAAACTACTACTATAACCCGTAATATGTCGGAACTTAACGACCCGACTGAAAATATTTACGAGTCGGTAGCAATAATCGCAAAACGTGCCAATCAGATTTCGCAGGAGATAAAAGAAGAATTAAACTCGAAGATCGAAGAATTTGCAACTCCAAGCGATAACCTGGAAGAAGTTTTTGAAAACCGTGAGCAAATAGAACTTGCGAAATATTACGAAAATCTGCCTAAACCAACTTTGATTGCCACAAACGAATTTCTGAAAGATCAGGTATTCTCACGCAATCCGATGAAAGAAAAAGAAAATACCTGGTAATTTTTTTACCGCAAGGCGATGCTAAAAGGTAAAAAAATACTGATTGGGATTACAGCAGGAATTGCAGCGTATAAAATTCCTTTCCTCATCCGGCTTCTTATTAAAGAAGGTGCTGAGATAAAGGTAGTTATGACTGCTGAAGCCTGCGATTTTGTAACTCCTCTCACACTATCTGTTTTATCACAGAATCCGGTCTCGATCGAACCTTTCAGTCCTGCCGACGGTACCTGGCATAGTCACATAGAACTGGGAAGCTGGGCAGATGCATTTGTAATTGCTCCACTTACAGCAAATTCTATGGCTAAAATGGCCACCGGAATTACAGACAATTTGTTATTAGCAACTTATCTTGCTGCCCGTTGCCCGGTATTTTATGCTCCATCCATGGATGTGGATATGTACCACCATAAAACTACGCAGCATAATATTTCTATATTAAAGTCGCATGGAAATATTCTGATATCTCCCAATGCAGGAGAACTGGCAAGTGGTCTTACAGGAATGGGCCGCCTGGAAGAACCTGCAAAAATCGTTGAATTATTACAAAATTATTTCGCAAAATATCAGTCCTTAGCAGGAAAGAATGTTCTGATCTCAAGCGGACCAACTATTGAACCTATTGACCCTGTCAGGTTTATCAGCAATTATTCTTCCGGCCGGATGGGAAATTCGTTAGCCCATGAAGCTGCCTCCCGGGGTGCCTTTGTAACTTTTGTTTCTGGACCTGTAAGTGAATATCCTGTGCATCCTAACATCCAAATAATTAAGGTTAATTCGGCAGCTGAAATGCATACCAGTTGCACAGAGCAATTTCCGAAAGCCGATATTTGTATTATGGCAGCGGCAGTTGCTGATTATACTCCACAAAATCCCGAGCCTGATAAAATCAAGAAAAAAGAAGAAAACATTCTGCTTAAACTGTTAAAAACAAAGGATATTCTTGCTGATCTTGGGAATCTCAAGAGCAAAAAACAGCTTTTAATTGGTTTTGCTTTAGAGACAAACAATGAAATAGAAAATGCTAAAGAAAAGCTGCATACCAAAAACCTTGATTTCATCGTTCTTAATTCTCTGAAGGATGAAAGTACCGGATTTGGTTTTACTACCAATAAAGTTTCTATAATCAGTAAAGATCATACTGTCAGCAAATTTGAACTCAAAACAAAGACCGAAGTTGCAGCTGATTTATTTGATTTTATTCAGAAAGAAATTGTTTAAATACAATCTTAGTTCCTACACCACATGATTCGTAAACTGATTATTTTTCTTATTATCTGTTCACCGGCTTTAACCAAAGCCCAGGAATTCATGTGCCAGGTTAGTGTTAATTCACCTCAGGTTGAAGGCACCGAAAAGAAAGTATTTCAAACTTTGCAAACCGAACTTTACGAATTTGTAAATAACCGTAAATGGTCAAATTACGTTTACAAAACTGAAGAACGCATTGAATGTTCGATGATGATTACAATCACCGAGCGCATTTCAACAGATCAGTTTAAAGCCAAGGTGAATGTTGTTTTGCAGCGGCCGGTCTATAAAACATCATATAATACGAATTTGATAAACCTGGTGGATAAAGATTTTGATTTCAAATATGTTGAATTCGAGCCACTTGAGTATAATGATGATGCGTATACATCGAATCTCACATCCATGGTAGCTTATTATTTATATGTTATGCTGGGTCTTGATGCTGATTCATTTTCAAAATCCGGAGGTACCTTATATTATGAAAAAGCACGAGCTGTTGTAAATGCAGCCCAAAACTCACCCGACCGCGGTTGGAAAGCATTTGAGAGCCAGAAAAATCGATACTGGTTGGTTGAAAACCTTATGAATAATACATATTCAGGCTTTCGCGACGGGCTTTATTCGTATCACCGTACCGGCCTGGATCTCATGTCGGAAAATATGGATCTTGGCAGAAGCGGTGTTAATGATTGCCTCGAAAATCTACAAAAAGTGAACCGCGAAAAGACCGGCCTGTATATTACCCAATTGTTTCTTGATGCCAAAAGAGATGAGCTTATCAATATATATTCGCAGGCAGCCCCAATGGATAAAACCAAGATTGTGAACATTATGAAAGAAGTAGATCCGGCTAATTCTTCGAGGTATCAGCAGATCATGACGCAATCCAAATAAGCTAATTCATTACTATTTCTTATATTTGCTTATCCTAAAGCTAAACAATCAGGCATGCTACTGCATCTGTCAGTCGAAAATTTTATTCTTATCCCAAAGCTCGAAATAAACGTGCACAAGGGTTTTACTTGTATTACAGGGGAAACTGGTGCCGGGAAATCAATTCTTGTTGGGGCACTTTCGCTTATTCTTGGGCAGCGTGCCGACACTTCGGTACTCAGGGATAAAAACCAGAAATGTATTGTCGAAGGAAGTTTCCTGATCGAAGGGTATAACCTCAATTCCATTTTCGAAGCTAATGACTTAGATTATGAAGCTACTTCATTTTTTCGTCGCGAAATAAACCCACAAGGCAAATCGCGTGCTTTTATTAACGATACGCCTGTAAATCTGAATGTTCTGAAGGAAATAGGAGAGAGGTTGGTTGATATTCACTCCCAGCATCAAACCCTTGAGTTAAACGATGCTGCTTTCCAGCTTGGGATGGTGGAATCCTATGCGGGGCAGCCGCAAACACTGGTTTCGTACAGAAAGTTATTTAATGAATATAATTCGCTGAAAAGTGAACTGGATGAATGTATCCTGAAAGAACAGCAAAGCGTAAATGAAAAGGAATTCCTAAATTTCCAGTTCGAAGAACTGGAAAAGGCTAATCTGGCTGCAAATGAACAGCAGGAAGCTGAAGAAGAACTTGAAATCCTTACACATGCCGAAGAAATTAAAACCCGCACATTTTCGGCCATAGGAATTCTTGCAGATGATGAATTGAATGTCAGTGACAAGCTTTCGGAAATAAAGCAATTACTTGAGCAGGCATCACGTTTCAGCCACTATTTACTGCCTCTTACTGAAAGGATTACTGGAAGCCTTATTGAAATTAAAGATATTGCGAATGAACTCCGGGCTTTCTCCGATGGGGTTCATTTTGATGCAGAAAGGATTGAAAAACTCAGTCTTAGGCTGGATATGATTTATCACCTGGAGCAAAAACACAGGGTTCATTCTGTAGCAGAACTTGTTGCGATTATGAATGAATTATCAGATAAATTGTTTGCAATTGGTTCACTCGAAACCCGCATTGTTGAAATAAAAGAAGCATTGTCGAAAAAGGAAAGTGAACTTTTACAGGTTTCAAATGTTCTTTCAGGTCAACGAATGGCAGTAATTCCTACAATTGAGACAGAAATGCGCAATGTATTGGAAAATCTTGGAATGCAATCTGCTATATTTAAAATTAAACAGGAAACCTTGGCATATTTTTCGGCAACAGGAACTGATAAAATTACATTTCTTTTTTCTGCCAATAAAGGTGGTGAAATCCGTGAAATTCAAAAAGTAGCATCCGGCGGTGAATTATCACGGCTGATGCTTGCTTTAAAATCACTGGTTCTTAACCGCAGCCTGTTGCCTACTGTTCTTTTCGATGAAATCGATAGTGGTGTTTCGGGTGATATTGCCGGAAAAGTAGGTGGTATTATGCGTTCGATGTCGAAGCATATGCAGGTGATTGCTATTACCCATCTTCCGCAGATCGCCGGCAAAGCGGATAGTCATCTTTTAGCATTTAAAGAGGATGGTGAAACATCAACTGTTTCGAGTTTAAGAATACTTTCGAACGAAGATCGTGTAAATGAAATTGCACGTATGCTGAGTGATGAAACCATTACAGAGTCTGCTAAAGTTACTGCACGCGAGTTGCTTAATTATAAAAATTAAGTTTGCGGTTTTTTCACTACCTTAGACAAAGTTTTATTAACTGAATTTTAGCCGTTTATACAGGTTTAATTCAATTAAAACTTAGAAATCTAATTTCACCTCAAATACAAATCAGAAATTGAAATATTAATTAAAACAGATACAATGGCTTACAATTTACTTAAAGGCAAAAAAGGCATCATTTTCGGTGCATTGAACGACATGTCAATCGCATGGAAAGTGGCAGAAAAAGCCCATGAAGAAGGTGCTGAATTTGTCCTTACCAACACACCAATGGCGCTTCGTTTAGGCGATACGGATAAACTGGCAGAAGCCACCGGGTCCATTGTCGTAGCCGCTGATGCTACCAGTATTCCAGACCTTGAAAATCTTTTCACGAAAACGCTGGAACATTTTGACGGTAAAATTGATTTTATCTTGCATTCAATTGGTATGTCGCCCAACGTTCGTAAAAAAATTCCATATGATTCGGTTAGTTATGAGAACTACCTGAAAACTATGGATATTTCAGCAATTTCATTCCATAAAGTTATTCAGACAGCTAAAAAGTTTGATGCTCTGAAAGAATGGGGTTCCATAGTTGCTCTATCCTATGTAGCTGCACAGCGAACTCTTTTTGAATATAATGATATGGCTGATGCAAAAGCTGCCCTGGAGAGCATTGCACGTAGTTTTGGATATATTTATGGCCGCGAAAAACATATCCGTATCAATACCATTTCACAGTCACCAACACTTACTACTGCAGGAAGCGGTGTAAAAGGAATCGGCGGATTGATGGATTTCACTGAACGTATGTCGCCGCTTGGAAATGCTACTGCTGACGAATGTGCAGATTATTGCCTTACACTTTTCAGCGATCTGACTCGTAAAGTTACTATGCAAAACCTGTTTAACGACGGTGGTTTCTCAAGCATGGGTATGAGTGCCCGTGCGATGGAAATGTATAATAAGAGCCTCGATTGCCGCGAATGCCACGATCATCCGGATAATTGCGAAGTCAAATAATTAAGTTTACAGATTTGTTTATAAATTTAATCAGCCCGAAACTTTTGTTTCGGGCTGTTTCATTTTTATGTCAGAAATAAATATTAATTATCTGTTTAATAGCAATTTAACCAATTTACAGGATTTTATAGTTTGATCATCAATCCAGTTAGAATGGTTTGTGAGAAAATTTCCTTGGGTACAAAAAAGAAAGTCGGAATAAATTCTATTTCATAGGTTATACCTAAATATACTGATTTATATAATTTTATATTTATTCCGGTACTTAAAGAAACACTTTGAAAAAATGGAGAATAAAGATTTATTCCATACGCCAGCTTGGGTTGCACAATTCCTTTCGGATATACATATTCAATGCTGATAGGGATTTTGTAAACTGACTCCTTCCCGGCGTCAGGGTTAATGCTCGAAAATAGTATACCTGATTTAAAAAATAGTTTCTCATTTGCTGACGGCATCCAGATATGCACCAGAATCCCGGTTTCAAAATTGTGCCGGTTTAAAGAATTGACTGATTCAGGATAATTGGCAATTCCACCTACAATTTCTAATCCGAGCTTTACTGCAGGCAACTTTTTCTCATAAACAATACAAGCTTCATTCTTACAAACGATTGCCTGGTAATCCTTTGTCAGTTTAATTAAGCTCGCACGATCCGGCTTTTCAACAGCAGCAATCCTTGACTGAAAATTTGGAGCGTCCTGCATATAAATATTCAACAGACCAATATGATAGATCGATTTAGATAAATAATAATTGGATTGAGCTCTTTCTTCAGTATATTTTATCTTTTCCTCATAGGGTATTTCATTAAGTCCAATACCTTCTTTATCAATGTAATAACGATCCCCTTCTTGATCTCTGTGATAGTATATTTTTACTTTCCCATCTATTAAAAATTCCAAAAACACATGATTTCCATCAATATTTTTCGAAATATAATATTTGCTGTCAGTAAATCGGTATCCAATAATGTCCGCAGGGTAGTATTCTCTGCTTTCGTTACCGCTTGTTTTAAAAGTACAAATCTTGCCCATTAAAATGTCGCCCCTGTAATCGATCTCGCCTTTAAGAGTATCCCCATTGTGCTTAATAATAAATCCGGGCCGGAAATCAGTTTGTGCATGAATAGCATCAAGTATAAGTAAAAATCCAAAAATTAATAATCCGTTAAGTTTCATAGTGCTTTTTTTGGTGGTATATAATTCGAAATTCAATACTAATATTCATTAAATGAGTCTATTGAATATTATAAAACATTCCTATTCAAGATTTATAGTATAAGAATAATCCGCTTGATTTTTTGGTTCTGAATTGTTTAATTGTTTGGATACCTCAAAAATATAATTTAATTGCATGCTTTCATTTTCAGGGTTAGGCATTGATTCCTGTATCTTGAAATGAATCCGTGTTTTAATTTCGGCAGTCATTTTAATGCCTCGGTTTCGTGCAGGTTCATATTTCATCAGGCGGATAATCCTGATCGCTTCTTCGTCACAACCGGAACCAATTCCCTTGGTTACTTCCACATCTACAATTTCACCTAAATTATTCACTGTGTATACCACGTGAACAGAACCTTCAACTTTGTTTAGCAGAGCTTGTTCAGGATAAACAATATTATCCCTGATAAACTGCTGATATGCTTCTTTACCTCCCGGGAAAACTGGTATCCTGAGGAAATTAGTTTTTTTAGGATTTTTAGAATTATTATTTTTCACCTGACAAAGCTAGCATTTTTAATATACCAATATTCAAACCATTAATTTGTCTGCATAAAATCTTTATTTTGAATGTAATAATTTGTTAATCAATAATATGAAAATAACTGGCAAGGTTTTAATACATACATACAAGGCTTTTCTCAATATGTATGTAAATAATACTAAATTTGTCAACCAAAATTAATGTCAAATACGAAATAAATAATAAGAAATAAGTTTAGTTTGAATCTGATATTCCTTATTAAATGGCAGGTTCTGACAAGACTAATTCCGAACTACTTTAAAAATAATTCACATACTTATGAAGATCTTAGTCTGTATCAGCAACGTTCCTGATACTACAACAAAAGTAAAATTCGTTGATGATTCCAAAAAGCTTGATGTAATTGGTATCCAGTGGGTTATAAATCCATGGGATGAACTTGCGCTTACACGTGCCCTGGAGTTAAAAGATGATGCATCAAACGGAATTCAAACTGTAACAGTCGGCCATGTTGGCTTGATTAGCTCTGATCCTACACTTCGCAAAGCATTGGCAATAGGTGCCGATGATGCCATTCGTGTAAATTTTGAATCAGGAGATGCGTATAACATTGCCGCTGAGCTTGCAGAAGCTATCCGGAATGAAAATTTCGATATCATCCTATGTGGAATCGAATCCAGCGATCATAATGGATCAACTGTAGGAGGGATGCTGTCCGAGTTTTTAGGATATCCTTCGGTAACAGGAGTTTCTTCCGTAAAAATTGAAGGCGGACAACTGGTTATAACCCGCGAAATTGACGGTGGTAAGGAAATCCTTTCGGTTCCTACTCCTTTTGTAGCTGTTGTACAGAAAGGTATCGCAAAAGAGCCCCGAATTGCTGCTATGCGCGGTATTATGATGGCTCGTACCAAACCTATTAAAGTAGTTGAGCCATTAGCAATTGAAAGTCTCACGGAGGTTATTAATTATGAAATGCCTAAGCCACGTGCAGCCTGCAAATACATAAATGCTGATGATGCCGGGCAACTCATTTCCTTGCTTCAGAATGAAGCCAAAGTTTTTTAATTTTCAAACAGCCAAAAACGAATTAAAATATGTCAGTATTAGTATTCCTCGAAAATTGGGATGGTAAGTTCAAGAAATTATCCTTTGAACTGGTATCATATGCTTCCAAAGTTGCAGAAATGCTTGGCCAGCAGGCTATAGCATTATCAATTGGCAACGTTGACGCATCGGAACTCGAAAAATTAGCAACTTACGGCGCTGATAAAGTTATCAACATCGAAAATGATATGATCAAAGCTTTTGATGAGCAGACCTATACAAGTATGATTGCTGAAGTAGCTCAGAAAATTGGAGCAAATGTTCTGGTTCTTGCGAACAATAATTCAGGAAAAGCTTTGGCTCCGAGACTTTCAGTGAGACTAAAAGCTGGAATTGTTTCCGGTGTTAGCAAATTGCCATTAAGTCTGAGCCCGTTTGTTGTTTACAAAAAAGTATATTCTGGAAAAGCTTTCGCAAATGTTTCAATTAAGACTGAAATCAAAATTCTTACTCTCGCGCAGAACTCTTTTGAGGTTGTTGAATCCCCAAAAACCTTTGTTCACGAGAAACTTGATATTCAGCCTGACGGAAACCTGATGAAAACCCGGGTTAAAGAAGTTCAGAAACAGTCAGGTAAAATTTTAATAACTGATGCTGATATTGTTGTTTCCGGTGGGCGAGGAATGAAATCGCCTGATAACTGGGCACCACTTGTAGAACTGGCTGATTTGCTTGGTGCCGCTACTGCTTGTTCCCGTCCCGTTTCCGACGAAGGCTGGCGTTCGCATGATGAACACACTGGTCAGACTGGAAAAATTATTGCGCCAAATTTGTATTTTGCAATTGGTATTTCAGGAGCAACCCAGCATTTGGCAGGAGTAAGTTCTTCTAAATTTATCGTTGCCATCAATACAGATAAGGATGCACCGATTTTTGAGGCCGCCCAGTACGGAATTGTTGGAGACGCATTGAAAGTGCTGCCAAAGCTTGTTGAAGCAGTTAAAGAAATGAAGTCAAAATAGTCAGGTTTCACATAATATTAATGAAAGTGTCCTTAAAAGTTTATTCTGTCTGAATGGGTTTAGGGACATTTTTAATTATTGTAAATCAATTAATTATGGCAAAGCAAATTGTTTTTGCAATTACAATGCTGATCACATTGGGAGTTTTTACATTCACTATTCTCAGGCTGATCAGCTATTTTAAATTTACCAAAGCCAATTTCCCAATCCGCAATTTTGGTAAGCGTTTTAAGATAATGCTTGAAGTTGCCATCGGGCAGAAGAAGATATTCCGCCGCCCGGTAATCGGCTTTTTCCATGCGCTTGTTTTCTGGGGGTTTTGTGTAATTATTTTCGGAAGCATCGAAATGATAATTGATGGGCTTTTTGGCATTGAGAAATCATTGAAAGTTTTAGGCGTTCTGCATAATATAATCATGGCATCGGGAGATGTTTTTGCCCTGCTGGTTGCCGTTTCTATTCTCGTTTTCCTGGTGCGCAGGTTATTTATGCACATCAGCCGCTTCGAAGGTATTGAGATGAAGAAAATATCGCACCAGGATGCCAATATAGCGCTCAGCATGATTTTACTGCTAATGCTTTCGCTGATGGGAATGAATGCCTCGAATGTTCAGCTTAAATTGACTGCCGGTGAAACCATTTATGGCATTTACCCGGTGGGAGTGATGCTGGCTCCGATATTAAGTAGAATTTCAGTTAGTGGATTGAAATTAGCTTATGAAATTTGTTGGTGGTCCCATATTCTTTTAATTTTCATCTTCGCTAATATTTTGCCCTATTCCAAGCATTTTCATGTTTTCATGTCAGTTCCCAATACTTTCCTAACACATCTGGAACCACTTGGCAAACTGACCAATATGGATGATATCACCCGCGAAGTAAAGATGATGCTTGATCCGAATGCAACTTTCGATGCTCCTGCGGCCGATGCTCCAATCAGTCGTTTTGGTGTTAAAGATGTGGAAGATGTTTCCTGGAAAAATTATTTTGATTCATTAACATGCACAGAATGTGGTCGTTGTACATCAGTTTGTCCAGCTAATACAACAGGAAAATTATTGTCACCCCGCAAAATATTTATGGATCTGCGCGCCAGAATGAAGGAAAAAGGTCCGGGATTGGTTAAAGTTGGTAAAGATTTTGACGATAACAAATCATACCTGCGCGATTATATTTCGGAAGAAGAACTTTGGGCTTGTACAACCTGCAATGCCTGCGCACAGGAATGCCCGGTAAATATCAATCATCCGACATTAATTGTGGATATGAGGCGTTACCTCGTAATGGAAGAAAACAGTGCGCCCAGCGGCTTGAAAACCATGTTCAGCAATATTGAAAACAATGGAGCTCCCTGGCAGTTCTCGCCGGAAGATCGTTTGCTTTGGGCTGAAAACCTGGAAATAAAAGTTTCATAATTAAAGAAGGAATTAAGGCCTCAATTACAAAGAACAAAAATGGAAACAAAGAAAATAGAAATCCCTGTAATGTCCGATTTATTTGCCCGCGGCGAAAAACCTGAATACCTTTTTTGGGTAGGCTGCGCTGGATCTTTCGACGACAGGTATAAAAAAGTGACTCGGGCTTTTGCCAAAATACTTACCCACCTCAATATCAGTTATGCCGTTTTAGGAAAAGAAGAATCCTGCACAGGTGATCCCGCCCGCAGAGCGGGCAACGAAATGCTTTACCAGATGCAGGCTTTGCAGAATATTGCCATTCTGAATGGCTACGAAGTGAAAAAGATCATCACCATTTGCCCACATTGCTTTAATATTTTCAAAAACGAATATACTGACCTTGGCGGAAATTATGAAGTGATTAATTATATCCAGTTCCTTGATAAATATATTGAAAACGGCAGCATTAAACTGGATGCCACTATGCTTGGAAACACACGTATCACCTACCATGATCCTTGTTATCTAGGACGTGGAAATGATATTTATGCCGAACCCCGAAGCATTCTGAAAAAACTTACCACCGATTTCGTAGAACTTGAACGGAATAAGAGTTTTTCCTATTGTTGCGGTGCCGGTGGTGCTCAAATGTTTAAAGAAGCAGAACCTGGCAAAAAGGAAGTATTTATTGAAAGAACTGAAGAAGTTCTTCGAAGTGATGCCAAAATCGTTGCTACAGCGTGCCCTTTCTGTATGACGATGCTTACTGATGGCTTGAAATACAAGAATAAAGAAGATGTGAAAAATTTTGATATTGCAGAGTTGATTGTCCAGGTTTTGGGTATATAAAATTTGGTTAATAGTTAATGGAAAAATAGAAAATAGTATAGCAAACCTGTTCTCTTAACAATAATAATGTTTGAAATTGAAACTATTCCAGTTTGGCTTTAGCCAACTGGCGAAAAAACTTTATTCATCTTTCTTTAAAAATCAGTCAGTTTAAACTGACTGTAATAGAACTGCATCTATTCCAGTCCGGCTTCGATAACTGATGAAAATAAAAATCCATTTACTAACTCCTTTTCCCCAACTATTCTATTTTCTATTAACTATTTTCTATTAACTTATTACCATTAACCTACTCATATCTAGACAGATATGCATATTTCTGCATGTTTAAAACCTTGATTCAGGCTGTATTACAGATTTTTCCCTTGGAGTTTACCCCTAAAAGTGTAAATTTGCGGCCGTAATTACCCATCGCAAAATACTTTTTGACTTACATCATACTAAGTCATAACCTGATATACCATTTATGCGTTTTAGAATAATTGTGTTAGCCAAGCAGGTTCCGGATACCCGGAATGTTGGAAAAGATGCCATGAAAGCTGATGGCACTGTTAACAGGGCAGCATTACCTGCCATTTTTAACCCCGAGGATTTACATGCCCTTGAACAGGCGCTTAGTATAAAGGATAAAATACCTCATGCAGAGGTAATTCTTTTAACAATGGGCCCTTTCCGTGCTGCCGAAATCATCCGGGAAGCTATGTATCGTGGCGCTGACAGAGGTTACCTGATCACCGACCGCAAATTTGCCGGTTCCGATACACTTGCAACTTCCTACGCTTTGTCGCTGGCGGTTAAGAAACTTGCTCCGTATCACCTTGTGATTTCCGGCCGCCAGGCAATTGATGGCGATACAGCCCAGGTTGGTCCTCAGACTGCCGAAAAGCTTGGTATTCCTCAAATTACTTATGCTGAAGAAATTCTTTCAGTTGATGCCAAGAAAATTATAGTTAAACGCAGGCTCGAAATGGGAGTGGAAGTTGTTAACTCAACTTTGCCTGCAGCTATTACGGTTCATGGTTCTGCCCCTGTTTGCCGCCAGCGCGTTGCGAAATTACTGATGAAATACAAGCATGCACGCACAGTAACTGAGCTTCAGAACGAAACTAAAGACTATACCGAACTATATAACGACAGGCCATACTTGCTTATTGAGGAATGGACTGCCGAAGATCTGAATGCTCAGGCCGAAATGCTTGGATTATCAGGATCGCCTACCAAGGTTAAAAAGATCGAGAATGTTGTTTTTCAACATAAAGATTCAAAAGTAATGGGTAGTTCCGATAAGGAAATTGAAGGCCTGATGCAGGAACTGATAGGCAGCC
>CAIWMA010000463.1 GCA_903913645.1 uncultured Bacteroidales bacterium
TCCAATTCCAGCGCTGTTATTTCCGCCTGGCTGAAAAGTGTGAATATCCGGATGTATTTCTTCGAGTCCTCGTCGCTGCAATTAAGCCAGAACTGGTAAAATGCATAGGGCGAAGTTTTTTCCGGATCCAGCCAGATATTGCCCTTTTCTGTTTTCCCGAATTTACCGCCATCGGCTTTAGTAATCAAAGGGCAAGTTACGGCGAAAGCCTCACCACCCGCTTTTCGACGGATAAGTTCAGTTCCGGTAAGGATATTTCCCCACTGGTCGCTGCCACCCATCTGAAGTTTACAGTTTTTATTTTCATATAGATGCAGAAAATCGTATCCCTGAACTAGCTGATATGTAAATTCAGTAAACGAAAGGCCTGTTTCGAGGCGTTTCTGGACCGAATCCTTTGCCATCATATAATTAACTGTGAGGTGCTTACCCACTTCACGAAGGAATGCGAGAAAGGAAAATTCCTTCATCCAGTCGTAGTTATTTACGATTTCGGCATGATTGGGTTTGGATGCATCAAAATCAAGAAATTTCAGCAGTTGAACTTTAATGCATTCCTGGTTATGACGAAGCAAATCTTCACTGAGCAGGTTACGCTCTTCGCTTTTCCCTGACGGATCGCCTATCATTCCGGTTGCTCCACCAACCAATGCCAGCGGTTTGTGCCCACCCAGCTGAAAGTGTTTCAGCATCATAATCGAAACCAGGTGACCTATATGCAGGGAATCAGCTGTAGGATCAATGCCTACATAGGCAGTGGTCATTTCTTTCTCAAGCTGCTCGGCTGTACCGGGTGTTACATCGTGTATCATCCCCCGCCAGCGCAGTTCGTCAACAAAACTCATAAAATCAATATTTGAGCTGCAAAGTTAACAAAACAATTGATTGGCTGTTCCAATGGATAAGGGTTGAGAAGTAAGATGCACAAAATCCAGCCTTTCTAATGTGTTTGAATCGATTAAAAAATTCATAGTTTTGTAGCATGATACTTGTAACCGGCGGAACGGGATTGGTTGGATCCCACCTTTTATATGAACTTACCCGCAGAGGGCATAAAGTAAAGGCTTTGCTCCGCCCCGGCAAAAAGCCTTACGAAACCCGAAAGCTTTTCAATTGCTTTTCAGCTGCTAAGGAACACCTGATAGACCAGGTTGAGTGGGTTGAAGGCGATGTGCTTGATCCTTTTTCGTTACAGCAGGCAATGCAGGATGTTGATTATGTATACCATTGTGCAGCAATTATTTCATTTAATCCGCGTGAATTAAAGGCAATGATTGCAGTTAATGTGGATGGTACTGCTAACGTGGTAAATGCCTGCCTTGCAAATGGCATAAAAAAACTTTGCCATGTAAGTTCTATTGCTTCCCTGGGCCAGTCCGAGAAAGGTGAAATGATTGACGAAAACGCCAAATGGAAAACTTCGCGTATTAACAGCGGCTATGCCATCAGTAAATACGGCGGCGAACGCGAAGTGTGGCGTGGAATAGAGGAAGGATTGAATGCTGTAATTGTTAACCCGTCGGTAATCATTGGGGCAGGATGTCACCGGAAAGCCACAAACAGGCTGTTCCATAACATAGAAAATTTCCTACCGTATTATATTTCGGGCATTAACGGGTATGTGGATGTTCGCGATGTAGTTAATGCTCTGATTTTGTTAATGGAAAGTTCTGTCAAGGGTGAACGCTTTGTGCTTAATTCCGAAAATCTGTCACTCAGAGAATTTTTTACCAAAGTTGCCGATATCCTTGGCAAGCCCCATCCACGGATCGCATTGAACGGCAGACTGATGAATGTGATTGCATGGATTGATGAAATGCGTGGGCGTCTTACAAAATCAGCTCCGCTTTTAACCCGTGAAAATGTTCGGGCATCCATGTCGAAATCGTATTATTCAGCAGAAAAATTTAAGACAGCATTCAACTATTCATTCATTCCAATGACGGAAAGTCTTACAGAAGCATTTCGTGTTCTTGAAGGGATGAAAAAATAATTTTCATTGCGATTTTCATTAAATGAAGACTGCCGGAAGTTTCCGGCAGTCTTTTTGCTGTGTAGTGGCAAAGGGAAGTAATACGAGTAGTTTGAGTTCTTTAAAAGCCTTTGACCTGTTTGGCAGCATCAAAAGAAATAATAAAAATTACCAATCTCAATCTTTCTTTTCAGTCCGGTTGAGACCGGATTAACCAAAAACCAAAGTTAACCAAAAACCACTTTACTAACTTTGTTCATAGGTTTATTGCCATCAATGCTAAAGGTAATAGATCAAGCTTGAAAAAAACCCGGTATTTTATTTTGCCATTATATATCTTATTGTTTATCAGACCAATAAATTTGTTTTTTAGAATCAATTTAAATCAGGTATTAAGCCTGTTTTCTGCTAACCAGATTTACATTCTTTCAATTCCTTATTTTACTCCGGCGTTACCATTTTTTAGTGAAATCAGGAATCTGCCTGCGAAAAGTGTGTTGTAAAATTCAATATTCTTTTGTGAATCATCAGTTCTGAGCAAGAATTAAATTCACCGGTTCATTCCATTTAAAGGAAATAAAAGAATCTGATTCCTGGTGAGTTTATAATTATGGTTTGCCAGGAGAACTATTTGAGTTCAAATGATGTCTGTCCTATCTCACGGTCCTCGGTAAAAACATTCACAACATACCTGCCTTTTGCCAATTCTGCGCCGTTAACCGGGCGTTCGAAATAAGTGCAAACATCAGCAGCATCACCTTCATAATTCAGCGTTTCCATGGCTGAGAACTGCAATGTTTGTCCAAGGAACTGGAAAGTATAAGCCTGTCCACGGGTAAGAATAACATTGTCGGGGCGGGCTATGCGAACAAAGAACCGTTTATAACCGGAACTCACCAGTTTGTTCTCGCTTACTGTAAAACAAACTTTAATTTTATCAGCACGGGCGGCTTTGTCAGTCTCCTTTTCTTTGTCAACACCTTTTGATTTATAGGCTATGGCAGTTATTTTATACGCTTTTAGAACGGCGGCACCTGTAATTTTTTCATTCAGAGCTTCTTTATCTTTTGATAGGTCATTTGTCTTTTGTTGCTCAAGATTGTAGTCGATCTTGATTTTTTCGTTTTCAGCTTTCAATTTGCGGTTAACGGTAAATAATGAATCAATCTGCTGTTCATATACTTGTGTAATCTGCTGCAATTGAGCCAGTTTTCGTTTTACAACCGACAATTCAGCTTTGGAACCAAGGAGTTTCTTAATTTCCATGGCCTTCACGTTGATTATGCTGTCTCTTTCGGACAAAGAATTACTTAATTCGCCATACGACACTTTCACACGTTCGTGTTCAGCCAGTAGCGAATCCAGTTGATTCTTTAATTCGGTTTGAACATTGCTTGAATCCTTTTCCTGGATTACAATCTCTTTTTTCTGATTTACCAACATCCACGCCATTACGGCAATAATAGCCAGCAGAACGCCGATAGAGATCTTATAAGCCAGTGTGCTAACAGGTTTTGTGTCCATAGAGATAAAGTGGTTTTATTTTTCAAAGGTAGCAAAACAATGAAATTAATTGTGCTCTTAACAATATTTTTTGCGTTGCTAAAAAAACGCCCTGCCGGACAATCCTGGCAAGGCGCTTTAAATTTGTGAAACCGCTGTTTTATTGAATTAACAATTACAGATTAACTTCTTTCAGACATCTGACATTGAAAATAACAGCAATTAATGTGTTGCCGGATCAACGACTTTAAATTTTTCGCCGGTTTCCTTCACTAGCTTCCGATAGAACGGATCACCATATCCGGGTTGTTTTACAGTTGGGTTAACAAATTTATTTCCCGCAGGAAGTGGTACTGCTTCTTTAATATTTCCATCCATATATTTGGCAAACAGGAACCTGTATAGTTTTTTCCATTCATTTACAGTATTATTGCCTTGTGAAACCGAAAAATCGGTTAGAAACTGTACTGCTTTTGCAGGATTAGTACGGTACATTTCCAGGGCGACTTTATCAATGGCAGGAACCATGGCAATGTAGTTACTTTCCAGTTCCGACTGTTTCTTTTGAATATCCACTATCATGTCGCTGTAGCGGGTATAGGCAAAGTTCGAAACCTGGTTAAATACCCAGAAAGCAGCATTATCGCTGAATTCCATCATAGAACCATTCCCAACAGCATACGTTTCGGGAATTTTGGTCATGCAGGTGTACATGGGAGTAAATACAGTTGAATATGTATCATCAACCCCAAACCACAATATGCCACCAAGCGGACTTGGAACATACGGCCTCGATTGTGCAACAAACACAAAGCCGGTCTGCTGTGTGCTGATGGCTCTTTCATTAAAATACTCAACCCCGTCTACTTTCCAGGTAAGCGGACGCCAACGTACAATACAGCTGTATGGACCGGCGCCAACGTCTTTTGTCATATCCAGTTCTGTTCCCTGGTAATAATCCCGCATCAAGCCTATAACTTCCTGCAGAGTGAGTTTATGATCGGGTTTAATGTAGAGAGGCATACGGTTTTTCAGATTAACACCTTTCACATAATCGAGGTACTTGCCCATATCCTTGTTTACTTTATTGAAGCCACTCCAAACGCGTGCTTCACAAAAACGAGCACCTTCGAAATCAAGCGGTGCATAAATATCAGAGAAGCTGAAGTCTTTATCTTCTCCCGTAAAGAGTCCTTTTTCGCGGGCAAAACTGATCACATCAGGAGCATACTGGCAGTTTTCAGGATCATTGAGAGGGAAAGTAGTGATACGTGCATGGTTTGCATGACCTGAAATATAACCATCGGGAATACGGATAGCAACCCATGCGGCACCTTTATTGTATTTTACCGTTATATGGCCTTTTTTATCTTTTACAGATACAGGCTTTCCTTTGCCAACGATTTCCATAATCCAAACCTCATTGGGATCGCTGATTGAGAAAGATTCACCTTCACTCGCATAGCCGTATTCTGCCATCAAAGAAGTGATTACCTGGATAGCTTCACGAGCAGTTTTTGAACGTTGTAATGCTATATATATGAGACTTCCATAATCCATTACTGCTGCAGTATCTACCAGTTCTTCACGGCCCCCAAACGTGGTTTCGCCGATAGCAACCTGGTGTTCGTTCATATTACCAACAACATTGTAGGTTTGAGCAGCCTGTTTGATTTTTCCCATGAACTTTCCTGTGTCCCATTCATACACATCAAGTAAAGAGCCAGCAGGATATGTAGCTGCCGGCCAGTAATATAATTCGCCGAAAAGTGTATGCGAATCGGCTGAGTAACTGATCATACTGGAGCCATCGACTGTGGCTCCCTTGGTAACCAGGAAATTTGAACAGGCATTTACCTTGTTTGAAGAGAAAGCAAATGCAAGGCTAAGCGCAAGCAGGAAAACTGTTTTTTTCATAGTGTCCTATTGAATGTTAAATGATTGTATTCGTGTAAACAATAAAATTTTGAGAGGCCAAAAGTAGCGTAAAAGGTTGATAGAAAACCAACTTTTAGAATCATTTTTAAGAAAAACACGGAGAGGAAAGCCGTTGCACAGTTTATCTGGAACAGAAAAGTCAAGAATGAGATGCTATTTGAAATGAATTGTTTTAAAAATCGAAACCTGAAACACTTTCTATAAAAGCATTTCAGGCTGTTTCCTATTCTAATTCAAGAAAAAATATT
Organism: uncultured Bacteroidales bacterium; assembly: GCA_903913645.1. Lineage (GTDB taxonomy): Bacteria > Bacteroidota > Bacteroidia > Bacteroidales > UBA4417 > UBA4417. The sequence goes on from CAIWMA010000463.1 coordinate 5,662, forward strand.
TTGTTTTTATTCAATCATCCCCACTCCTACAGTTTCATTAGTTCCTTCATCTATAAAAATTACTGCCCCGGTAATACGGTTCTGGCTGTATGAATCGAAAAGCAAAGGTTTTGTGGTACGAATGGTAATTCGTGCTATATCATTCATTTTCACATCCAAATCATCGGTGATCTCAGCAATTGTGTTCACATTTACTTTGTAATGAACTTCTTTCACCAGGCAACGTACATCGCGTGTGGTGTGTTTGAGTGCATATTTCCCGTTTATCTGCAATGGGCGCGGGCTCATCCAGCAAACCATCATGGTAATATCCTGGCTTACCTGCGGACGGTTATCTTCTTTAACGATCATATCGCCACGACTGATATCGATATCGTCGCTTAGCTGCATAGTGACCGACATTGGCGGGAAAGCCTGTTCCAGTTGTTTATCCTGCAACTCAATGGATTTGATGGTTGAATGAAATCCACCGGGAAGAATCATTACCTTATCGCCGGTTTTGAAAATGCCCCCATCCACACGTCCTGCATACCCGCGGTAATCGTGATATTCATCTGAAATTGGTCTTACAACATATTGAACAGGGAAACGGGCATCGGTAAGGTTGTAGTCGTGGTCGATTGGCAGGGTTTCGAGAACTTCGAGCAATGTGCCGTTGTTATACCAGATCATATTTGTAGATGGTTCAACCACATTATCGCCATGTAGCGCGCTGATAGGCACGAAGCGGAAATCCTTCACTTTAAGTTTAAGCGCGAAAGCAACAAATTTTTCCTGAATTTCATTGTAAACTTCTTCGCTGTAGCCAACAAGATCCATTTTGTTGATACAGATAAGAATATGCGGTATCTGCAACAGGGTCGCAATATACGTGTGCCGGTAAGTTTGCTCAGTAACACCATTACGAGCATCAATAATTATAAGCGCGGCATTGGCAGTAGACGCCCCGGTAACCATATTGCGGGTGTACTGAATGTGGCCGGGAGTATCAGCAATAATGAACTTGCGTTTAGGCGTTGCGAAATAACGGTAAGCCACGTCGATGGTAATTCCCTGTTCGCGTTCGGCTCGAAGTCCATCGGTAACCAAAGCCAGGTTTATATGTTCGTTTCCACGCTGGATACTGGCACGTTTTACGGCTTCAAGCTGATCTTCAAAAATTGATTTGCTATCGTACAAAAGCCGGCCGATAAGCGTACTCTTGCCGTCGTCGACACTTCCGGCTGTCGTAAAACGCAACAGCTCCATATTCAGGTATCCTTTGGATGAAAATTCAGTCATTTTTGTTGTAATTTGTGCTTAATGCTTGGTTCAGATTTCGAGCATTTTGAATTTTAACTATTAAAACTCTCGTTGTCGCTTTTCTCCCTGTCGCCCCTTCTCTCCCTCACTTGTCAGCCTTCTTCTTCTAAAAATACCCTTCCTTCTTCCTGTCCTCCATGGCGGCTTCGCTGCGTAAATCATCGGAACGGCTGCCACGCTCTGTAACCCGGGTAGCCGCAATTTCCGAGATGATCTCCTCAAGTGAGTTTGCGGTTGAGAGGTTAAGACCGGTACACGAAATATCGCCGATAGTGCGGCAACGAACAATCTTTTTTTCTAATTTTTCATTTGGTTTCAGTTTCATGAATGGCGCATTAGCCAGCCAGACGCCATCGCGCAGAAAAGCTTCGCGTTCATGGGTAAAGTAAATGCTTGGCAAAGGAATGTTTTCCTTGTAGATGTATTGCCAGACATCCATTTCGGTCCAGTTGCTGATAGGGAAAATCCTGAAATGCTCGCCTATATGCTTGCGGCCGTTGAAAATATTCCATAATTCGGGGCGCTGGTTTTTCGGATCCCATTGTCCGAATTCATCGCGGTGCGAAAAGAAACGTTCTTTAGCGCGCGCTTTTTCCTCATCGCGGCGTCCACCACCCATGCAGGCATCAAATTTGTATTTTTCGATGGTGTCGAGTAAAGTAACTGTCTGCAATAAATTACGACTGGCGCTGTAACCTTTTTCTTCAACCACGCGGCCGGTATCAATCGATTCCTGGACAGAACCAACTATAAGCTTAACTCCAAGATCCTTTACCAGGTCATCCCGGTAATCGATGGTTTCCTGAAAATTATGTCCGGTATCCACATGCAGCAGTGGGAAAGGCACTTTTGCCGGCCAGAAAGCCTTACGGGCCAGGTATGTCATTACAATGCTATCCTTGCCTCCCGAAAAAAGTATTGCAGGGCGTTCGAACTGGGCTGCTACTTCGCGTATCACAAATATGGATTCGCTTTCGAGTTCGTCAAGATGTGAAAGATTGTAGTTGGTCATGCTTTTAATATATTGGTGTTGAAATAAATGCGTTTAATAAAACTAAAGTCTGTTTAACAAACTATTCTGACAAGTCTTTCAAAATATTACTTGAAAACTTCGCCGTCTTCGACTTTTCTAAAAGAACCCGTTAAAGAGGTGCAAAAGTACGGTTTATCTTGTTAACTTCATGCAGATTGAGGCCAAATTGGGAATTATCGGATGCAAATCTGAATTAAGAAGACAGAAGGAATAGAGTAGTATCACATCCACTTTCAGAAAGATGCCCAAAACAAAATTGATATAAATGCTTTTTTTTATTTCCAGCGGATGGTTTCGAACAGATGCTGAATATCTGTTTTCACAAAGTCGATAACGGGAGCCAGGGAGTCGTTGTTGGGGATGGCATCAAAATAAAGCGATCCGCGCAGCCAATGTGTTGTACTGTCGGTAAGATAGAACTGGTAAGGCGATGCAGCACCCATGCCATTGATTTCATAAACCAGCCCATACATTTTACGATTGGGATCTGAAATAGCAATCTGCCTGATACCACTGGATTTTGCCATATGTTTCATTGCAAGTGTACGGGTATCTTCCGTAAATGTAACAAGGCTGTTTTTATCGGTCAACGGTTTATAACTGATATGCATACGTCCATGAAAAACAGACATTTCAATGTTGATCCAGTTCTTTTCGCCGGGTGACAACGGGTCATTGGTTATCCGCGCATATGCCGGATATTCAAACGAGTATGGGTAAATGGAATCAAGAAGGATATATTTTCTTTCAGGAAGTGCAATACGGAAATACCCGCGCGGTTTTGGCGTATACTCGTTGTTACACGACGACAGAGTAGCGATTCCCGTTATAGTTGCCATCATAAAAACAACTATTGTAATTGATATGCCCGGTTTTGGAAGAAATGACGATATGCTGCGAAAAGACATTTTTATACTATTATTCGTTGTAAAACGATGTGTAATTCTGATTATTGCTTGCGAACAGGCGCTTTCTGACAGATTCGTAAAGCGCTGGACCAGCAATTTGTGTGACAATTGCCCGACCCGAAAACGAATCAGACTTCACTATTTCCTGATGGTGTGGTAATTTTAACTTTCTTAACTCTCCGTTTATCGGCTGCTTCAACACGGAAAGCATATTCACCAAGAGCAAATGTTTCGCCTGTAGCCGGCATTTTTCCGGCGAGTTCAAGTATCAGCCCGGCTAGAGATTCGCTTTCTCCTTTTGCTTCATCGAAAATGCGGTCATCTATTCCCAGGACACGGCACATATCGTTGATGGTGGTTTTCCCTTCGAAAACATACGTGTACTCATCTATCTTTGTAAAGAAAGTATTATCCGCTTCTATATCAAATTCGTCGTTAATCTCCCCGACTATTTCTTCAATAATATCTTCGAGGGTTATAATACCTGATGTTCCACCATATTCGTCGACCACCACCGCCATATGAATTTTTTTCTCCTGGAACTCCTGCATCAGGTCGTTGATGGGTTTGTTTTCAGGAATGAAAAAAGGTGGCCTTACCAACGATTTCCAATCGAAGGATTTAGCTTCCGACAAATACGGAAGCAGGTCCTTGATATACAAAATACCGGTAATTGTATCTGGAGTGTCGTTGTAAACAGGTATCCGCGAATAGCCTGACTCAACAATTATCTTTTGAACCTCGTCAAACGGCAGCCATTCATCAATAGCAGTAATATCGACCCTTGGGCTCATGATTTCGCGGGCATTTATATCGCCGAACCGCGTTATGCTCTTCATAATTTTTCTGTCCTCGTCGTCTACTTTTCCATCGGCTGTTATATCTATTGCGTTCGAAATATCGTCGAGGGTTATATTATGGTATTTATGTACAAAACGTTTGTCGATAAACCGGGTGGAACCCACTAACAATATGCTGAAAGGATATAATACACGTTGTATTATACTTAGTGGAGTGGCAAGAAAGGATGCGATTTTTACAGGTTTTCGGGTTGCTACAACTTTCGGCATAATTTCGCCCAGCAATAATAATAATGCTGTAATAATTACAACCTGGATCAGAAATGCCAATAGTGGATTCGAGCTGAAATTGAGATACTGGTTCACCAGGAAAGTAGAAAGGATAACAGTACCGACATTTACAAGGTTGTTGACTATTAAAATGGTTGTCAGCAACAATTTAGAATTTTCAAGTAAATGCACAATCCGTTTATTGACAGTAGTTTTCGACGAGCGTATCTCATTAAGCTGAGAGGGTGATAACGAAAAGAACGCTGTTTCGGAGGCTGAGGCTGCTGCCGAACATAACAGCAACAGAATAAGAGTTAGCAATCCTGCAATCAGGCCTGCTGAAGAAGCCAGATCAGTTGTGGTTATATTTAATAAAAATAATGCGTGAAACGCATCAGGAAGTGGGTCGGCCACGGTGTGAAGTAATTGATTTTAAGATGCAAAGATAGTAAAAGCTGAAAATAAACAGGCGAACATTGTCCGCCTGCCTATTTAAATCTGTAAAGTACTTTAGAATGGCAGGTCATCATGGTCATTCTGCTGTGCCAAAGGTTCTGTAATAGGTGGAACAACTGGTTGTGCCGGATGTGAGTAAGAGCTGGACGCCGGAGCCTGGTTGTTGCTTTCGCTGCTTCCGTCTCTCTTTGCGCCTAATAAAACGAGGTTATCGGCCTGAATTTCAGTAATATATTTCTTTGTGCCGTCCTTGGCATCAAATGAGCGTGTCCGTATTTTGCCTTCGATATATACCTGGTTGCCTTTGCGGAGGTACTGTTCGGCAATTTCGGCCAGGCCGCGCCACATCACAATATTGTGCCATTCGGTATGCTGAACCTCGTTTCCTTCCTTATCGCGCGAGTACTCTGTTGTAGCCAGCGAAAAAGCAGCTTTTTTGTATGTATCAAATGTTTGAACTTCAGGATCTTTCCCCAGGTTCCCTATCAGTGTTACTTTATTGATTCCTCGTGCCATAATGATTGGATTGTAGATTTATTGTTTCTACAAATGTAATTTAAATTGAAGCTAAAGGTTGTAGTGTTGATAAATAATAGGATTATCTTTCATCTGAAACAAATAGCTAGTTTGCGGTTCCGTGCTGACCTCCAAAAACCCTCAAGCTGTTGCCTTAATCCCTGAAGCCCAATCCCTAACCCCTCTTATACGGATGCGCTTCTGTATTAAATATAACTTTATGAAAATTCAACTTTCCTGAATCATCGAAAAGCAAAAAGGCATATTTAAGTGTTTCGGCAAAGAAAAAGCTCTCCATATAATCACGTTTTTCCTTGGTACGGACGTCTTTCAATGCGGCATATGCCTCATCGGTCCGGCAGTATTTTACCAGGTTGTCGAACATGGCTTTTCCCATTTCGAGGTAACGTTCGTCGTGGGTGTACTGGTAAAGGTAATAAGCTCCCTCAATATTCTCAGGGCGCAATGCGTAAGAGCCATTTTCAACTTTCTTTGTAACGTAATTCATCGATTCCGGCTCAATATCATTCTGCATCCACATGGAATAATTGGAGTTTTGAAGATCGGCCGAACGTTTCATGTCGTTGTTCAATGCAAGTGTGCCCGAAAAAAATGCATCCAAAGCACCATAACTGGTTTCGGATATTTTGCCGGTATACATATCAGCATGCCCGTACCACAATCCATCCGGAGTTTGGTCGGCAAGGTATTTGTTTACAGCTGCGGCGGTTGGAATCCACATATCACTCAACTGCTTGTCGTTGAAAAGAATAGAGCCTTTCAGCATGTACTCAAGATACGAATCAATGCCACCCGAAATATGACTTATGGGATTGGTGACTTTCCCGGTTTCAATGTTGATTCCTTCGGCAGTAAGATTTAATGGCGAGCGCAAAGCATACAAAGCGGTCATAGCTTTCATAGCAGTCTGGTAATAAACTGGATTGCCGGTATGTTTGCTCAGGGTTCCATACTCAACAAGGTAAGTTCCAATTTCGGCAGGGTTTGATTCAGGACCTGAAGTTGCACCGGTTTTCAGGTTAACAAACCGGTATGGCATTCCGGTTGGTGAATTAAATGCTTTCATCAGCCGCTTACCCAAATCTTCGGCAAGCGAAAGGAAACGTCGGTCGCCATCGAGTTCGTAGGCCGACAACAGTCCGCCGAAAATACGGATCGAAACCTCGAAATTCTGGACATCCATATCCACATTGAAGTCAAGGTTTTTGAAAATAAGTTCTTTGGCTTCTTTGGCTTGGTCTGTCAGATCCATCAGGATCATCGTATCAAACGCATCAACCGGCGTCATCAGCAGCGATTTCTTATACCAGTTATGAGGTTTCAGTGTCAGCGGTAGCAATGCATCGTAGCCCCAGGCATATTTTTTATACCCATTCCAGCTGTGCACGAATTCGGCTTTTACTTTGTTGGCCATCGCTTTTTTATCGACGGCTTGCGATTTCTCTAAAAGTATAGGAGTAGTTTCCCTCGTTTGTGCTTTTATTGAAAATGTAAAAGCAATCATAAGGATAAATGAAACTGAAAGGATATGGGTTTTTGTCATTTTAGGCTCTTTTAGTCGCGAAGGTAAAAAGATATTGAGGATGGCATTAGGATTGCCTCAAATTTTACTCTTTAAAATAATAAATGGCCCTCGAGCCTTGATGTCAGGATTCATTCAGGTTGCAAATGACTGTAAAGAGAAGGCTTTATACTGGTGACTTTGATTCATTTGTCTATTATGTTAAAACTCTCTGGAAACATACACTATGCTCCATTTTTTCGTACTGCCCAAAGTTTGGTATTATCTCAAACCCGTTTTTCGTATACATTGCAATGGCTTCCGGTTGATTTATTCCTGTTTCCAGTATACATTTCCTGAAGTTTAATTCCAAAGTCCACAGCTCAAGTTGTTTTAAAATTGCTGATGCAATTCCTTGGCCCCGCTTACCCGTAACCACATACATACGTTTTACCTCCATAGTGTCGCCGGAATATTCCCTGATGGCTCCGCAGCCAACGGGAATTTCATTCTCATACGCTACGATTGCATATTTAATCGTGTCTGTTTTATTAAACTGTGCATAAAATGCATGGTCTTCTCCATCTCGGATTTTTAAATCTTCGTCGAGTTCCTTTACAAGATTCTGAAAATCCTTGTTATCGGAAGTAGTCCGGGTGTAGTTGATCATTTAGATTGGGTATTAGAGGTTTTCAGAAAGTTTTATTTCGTTTAATGGCATCAATCGACAGGAAGTGTTTTCTTCAGGATTTTAATCTAAAAACCCATTCAGTATTGTCATTGTTTTTTCGTTGTCTTTTTTGTCAACAAAAATATGGTCGTGAAAAAATGCCGCCACTACATTGCAACTTATACCGGCAGCTGAAAGTGCTGAAGAAAACGCAGCTGTTAAACCCACGGCATCTAACGAAGAATGAACCGTTAAAGTGATCCAGGAAGCAATAAATGAATATTCAAGTTTCAAACTGTCAGCCAGTTCCTTCTTTATAATGACGGTATCCCCTTCTTCTTCTCTGAAAAACAGAACGATTTCATCGGCATTAAAAATGGACAGGTCATTTACGACACAAAAAACATAGTCACCAGAGTTTTGCTTCGGCTTCATTGTTTTCATCAATATATTCAGATCTTTTTCGCCTTGCATCTGGTTTCGAGGTTTTTGCAGTTTGTGAAGTCGTTGTATGCAAACAGCAGCATTTTGAGGTTGAAAGAGCGTTTCTCACAGTGGTTTTATTGGCCAAATTTTAGTTTTCACCTGCATTTTCAAGCATGATGTTCTATTAACGGCCTAGCTGTTTCGTCAATGACCAACCGTAAACTTTTCTGCCCAAGTTTGAGGACTTGATTTAGTATTATTTCCCGTTTACCGATTTGATAAATTTTATCAATCCGTTCATGTAGGTCAGTTGGTCGTCGAACAAACTACCATGACTGCCGTTTGCACAGAGTAAAAATTCTCCCTGAGGTATTTGCTTACTCATCCATTCCATGTATTTAGGGTCCATTGTGTCGAACGTTGCACCAATTACAAGCGTTGGAACATGAATGTTTTTTAATTCCCTGCTCACATCCCAATTGGTAAGTTTTCCTGAAATGCCAAATTCGCTTGGCCCTTGCATAATAACATAAAGTTCATTGTTGAGTTTGCTAAACATCCTGGTTAAAGGCTCTGGCCATTCTGCCAGCCGACAGATATGCTTGCTGTAATAGTTCGTCATCAACAATCCCATATATTTCGGATTTTGAAATTCTCCTTTTTTCTCGAGCATCCGTATGGTATCCAATACGGCAGGTTCCATTTGTTTCGCCAGAACTTCATCGGCATATTTCCCATATTCCGGGCAACTTGCCATCATGTTGGAAATGATCAGTCCTTTTAAATTATGCTGGTATTTTAAAGCATACTGCATTGCAAGGATACCGCCCCAGGAATGCCCGAGCAGGTAAAAATTAGTTGAATCCAGGTGCAGGACAGTGCGAACCTGTTCCACTTCTTCAACATAACGACCTAAATCGTATAGTGAGGTATCCTTAGGATTGTCAGAGTTTCCGCAGGCAAGCTGATCGTAGTAGATAAACTCGATGCCTTCCTTAGGAAAGAAACTTTCAAAACCTTCGAAACATTCATGTGTACCGCCCGGACCGCCATTGAGCAGCAGTACCTTCATGGTTGGATTGTTGCCGATACGTTTAGTCCAAACATTAAATTTGCCTTTTGGAGTACTGATTGTAATAACCTTCACGCCACCGGTTTGCACACCTTGCTCTGAATTTTCGAAATAAGACAAGGAATTCCCCTTCTCCGTTTTGCTTGAGCAAGCGCTGAATGCAAGAAACATAAACAGAAATCCTATCGAAAGTAAAGATTGATTTTTCATCTAATTGAATTTAGTAATTGTAAAACAATCGTTTATACTTTAAATGTTTAATATGCAGTTTGTTAAGAGCGATAAAGTTGCCGAAGGCTGAGATCACGAAAAGTGGTGTTGTGAATGGCCTGTACCTGTCAACAAACGA
>CAIWMA010000464.1 GCA_903913645.1 uncultured Bacteroidales bacterium
GATGATATCATGATCTCCTCCTATCACTAGCGTGGGGCATTTGATTTGATGTAATTGCTCCCGGGTTATATGTGGCTCGAAGGTGTCCAGTTTCACAAGTTTCCGGGTTTTGATGATTTCCGGTGTTTGAGGCATTTTTCCTAAGGTATCGTAAAAATGTAATCCCCACATAAAGTCTTCACCACTGATTGCAGTGCTGTCAGGCCATAGATTAGCCCCGGTAATTGCCAGTTTTTTCACTTTCTCCGGGTGACGCATTGCCAATAGTAAACCATTTATCCCGCCATCGCTCCAGCCCAGAACATAACAGGAATCAACATGAAGTTTATCAAGTAAAACGCTGAAGTCGTCGGTCATCATTTCAAAGCTCAATGAATCCTGCAAATCTTCCGACTTTCCCTGTGCCCTGCTGTCGACAGCAATTACCTTATACTTTTTCGAAAAAAAAGGAATCTGATTATTAAAACTACTGATAGAACCACCATTGCCATGGATCATAAGCAGTGGTTCACCCTGTCCATAGATTTCGTAATACATATTGAAACCACGTACGTTTACAAATTTTCCCACGGCCTCATTTCTTCCAAACCGGGTTGAATCAATAGTGGAAACAGCTGGTGATTGAGCAGTAGTACACTGATGTGTTACAAACCCAATAATTAATATGCTAAGCAGTTTTAAATATTTCATTTACATTTTGATTTTTAATATTAAAGTTATGGATTCGTCAAATCTCTCTGATCACCACTCGCCATGTCGCCTTTCACCCAGTCACCCCTCATGTTTTCAACACCCAATATATCGTGAAATTACAAGCCGCTGTATTTCCGATGTTCCTTCCCCAATTTGCAGCAACCGCTGGTCGCGGTAAAAACGTTCGATTGGATAGTCTTTCATCAGGCCATAGCCACCATGAATCTGAACTGCTTCGTCAGTAACTTCCTTGGCAATTTCGGAGCAATAAAGTTTCGACATGGCAGCTTCCTTGGCAAAAGGAATATGATTATCCTTGAGCCAGCAGGCTTTATAAAGTAAAGTGCGGGCGAGTTCAATTTTGGTAGCCATATCAGCAAGTTTGAAACTTATAGCCTGGAATTTTGAAATAGGTTGCCCGAATTGTTTGCGTTCCTGTGCATAACTGAGTGCCATTTCGAAAGCGCCCTGGGCACAACCCAATCCCATCGCCGCAATGGATAATCGACCGTTGTCGAGTGTACTTAGCATAATGCGCGATCCGTCGCCAACCTGGCCAAGCACATTTTCGTATGGAACACGGCATTCGTCGAAGAAAAGTTCGGCAGTATCACTGGCACGCCACATCATTTTACCATGCATGGCACGGCTTGTAAAACCTGGTGTACCTTTTTCAACAATAATGGTTGTAAACTCTTTCTTTCCATTGGTTTCGCCGGTAACAGCCTGCACAGTTACGCCAGCTGAAATATCAGCAGCGCCGTTGGTTATGAAAATCTTGGAACCGGTTATAACCCATTCGCCATTTTCAACATACGCCTTGGTCCGAGTGCCCCTCGAATCGCTGCCGGCATCCGGCTCAGTTAGTCCAAATGCCCATAAAGCCTCACCGGTACATAAGGGTGGGATATATTTCTGCTTCTGTCTTTCGGTTCCAAAATAAAATAAAGGTCCAATCCCCAACGAATTGTGTGCTGCAATGGTGGCAGCCTGTGAACCATCTACCCGGGCAAGTTCCTCCACGGCAATGATATAGGATAAAGTATCCATTCCCATGCCGCCATAATCCACGGAAGTATTTATGCCAAATAATCCAAGTTCGCCCATTTTTTTTGTGAGTTCAGGAGAAAACCTAGCTTCTTCGTCCAGTTCCTGTGCAACAGGTTTAATCTCTCGTTCGGCAAAATCGCGGACTGCTTTGCGTATGTTTTGATGTTCTTCGGTTAAATTAAAATCCATTTTTTTTGACGTTTATAGGTTATTCGAGATAATAAAGCTGACGTGATTTCGAAGGGCGATAAGGTGAGGCGTGACTAAGGGACTAAAAGACTGATGGATTGAGAGATTGCTGAATTTTATATTTTTGAATTGTGTTTATTGATTTAGTTTTCTATTTAGGGTGCATATTAGAAAGGCTAGGATTCCTTTTCATTTATAGATAGCGTAATCCATACTATCCATAATAGCAGGTTTATTGTTAAAGCAGCCATAGGGAACCAAAAAGCCAATACTGTAGACCCGGCATAGACCAGGAATCCGAGTCGCACAGAGCGATTTGTGTTAGCCAGGACATCGGGACTTACATTGTGGTGTAACAACAATTTTGGCTTATGAACGGTGTAAATTAATAAATTCCAGCCAATTGAATTAATAACTCCGCCAAAACAATATAAGGCTACAGCAGGCTTAACATATTCTGTACCAATATATTGAGCCAGTAAAGCAGTAGGAAAAGGCATGAACGTTATTGTAAGCAATAAAAATCCGTTTGCATACAGGAAATGTCGCGACGATTTTTCAACTACATTAAACAAATAATGATGGTTAACCCAGGAAACCAGTATGATGCCAAAACTTAAAAAAAATGCAAAATACGATGGCCAAAGATCAATCAGGCCCTTCCACAGATCGGCAACCGAATGTATTGAATCGCGTGGCGGCACTTTCAGTTCGAGGATAAGAAGCGTGATTGCAATTGCAAAAACGCCGTCGCTGAAAGCTTCAATCCGCGCATTTTCTTTCATTTACTCTTGTTTTAAAGGTTCAGAAAAATATTACAGTTCAGATGTTTTGGTCAATTTTACGCAGCAGATTCCGAACACTGAATTCACGCATTATTAATCAAGGACTACTAATAACAATTTAAACCGTACTCTGTTTCTGTTCCCGGGGCAATAAATGAATCAAAGGTGTAAAGCTATCGACAAGGTCGCCAGCAGAAACTGTGATCCGGTCAACAACGGCATCGGCCGGGCTCAGAATATTGTTTTCCATTTTCATAGCTTCAACTACAAGCAACAAATCGCCCTTTGAAACATTATCACCTTGTTTTGCAGCAATTTTAATCACTTTCCCCGGCATGGGAGAAGTTATATTACTTCCGCTTTCTCCTACAGAAGATGAGGCCATTGGAAAGTCGGTTTGTGCCGGAAGTATATCTTTACGGATTACCTCAAAAGTATGCGTATTATAATTCACGATTACTTTTCCCGGTTCAGGATGAGAAACAAATACCGTGTAAGATTCAGCATTGAGTTGAACTTCAATTTGTTGGGTCATTTCATTTTCTTCAAAATGGATTTCCACTTTTTCACCCTGAAAATCGGCTGATATTAGATTTGATTTCAGTTCACTAACCTGGCACCGAAAAACTTTTCCTTCCATTTCCAGTTCCGGCTGCATCATAATGCGCCAGTAACCAATCTTATTCCAGATATTTCCAGTTTCGGAATGACCCTGCCTGTCTGGATTTGCATTTATCGGCTTGTTTACAATTGCTACTGCCAATGGCAGCAATTCCGGAATTGATTTACGATCAATTTCTATTGCTGTCAACAAAGTTTCAGTTTGCTCAGCACAAAACCGGGTTGAAATTGTGTTGTTAATGAAATTTTCGTTTTGTAGGATGGCATACAAATAGCTGATATTATTTTTTATGCCATGAATGCCATAGTTCTGCAAAGCATCAATCATATGAAACCGGGCTTCCTCACGGGTTTTTCCGTGCGTAATTAGCTTGGCGATCATCGGATCAAAAAAACTGCTGACCTGGAATGGCTTGATCAAGGCATCATCCACTCTGATGAAATCGCCCACAGGTTTTTGGTAAAGCGAAAGATTGCCCGGCGAGGGTAAAAAGTTATTTGCAGGATCTTCGGCATAAATGCGGCATTCAATGGCATGTCCGGTCTGATGTAAATCATTTTGGTTTAGCCTGAGCTTTTCGCCTGAAGCCACATAAAGCTGTTCCTCAACGATATCAATTCCTGTTGTAAGCTCGGTTACCGGATGCTCCACCTGTATGCGGGTGTTCATTTCGAGGAAATAGAAATTCAATTCTTTATCCACCAGGAACTCAATGGTACCTGCCCCCGAATAGCTGATTGATTTCCCTATGGCAACGGCTGCTTCGCCCATGATGGAGCGAAGTTCCGGAGTAAGCGTCGGCGAAGGTGCTTCTTCAATAATTTTCTGGTAACGGCGTTGTATGGTACATTCCCGTTCGAAAAGATGCACGACCTTCCCAAAATTATCTCCAAGAATCTGGAATTCAATATGTCGTGGTTCTTCAAGATATTTCTCTATATAAACGGTTCCATCGGCAAAGTAGTTGGTTGCTTCGCGCGAAGCAGCTTCGAGTGCGCCAGCCAGGCTTTCCTTATCGCTGACAATACGCATTCCTTTGCCGCCACCGCCGCCGGCAGCTTTTACCAAAACAGGGAAGCCAATTTCATCAACGCGGCTGAGAATTGAAGCGGTATTCCCAGACAAGCCTTTTGTTACCGGAACACCAATGGATGAAACAAAATTCCGCGCTTCAACCTTGTTGCCCATCACCTGCATCACTTTTGCTTCCGGTCCGACGAAGATAATCCCCGCTTCATTGCAAGCTTGTACCAGGGCCGGATTTTCGGAGAGAAATCCATAACCGGGGTGCAGGGC
>CAIWMA010000465.1 GCA_903913645.1 uncultured Bacteroidales bacterium
TTTAGTAGGATTACTGTCGAGATCGACCATATTCCCTGCTTCCCTGGCGGCCTGTGTGCCGGAGTTCATGGCAATTCCTATATCCGCCTGCGCCAAAGCCGGGGCGTCGTTGGTACCGTCACCAATCATGCCTACCAGGTGACCGGCGGCCTGTTCTTCACGAATACGACTTAATTTATCTTCGGGAGTTGCTTCGGCCATAAAGTCATCCACACCGGCTTCGGCGGCAATGGCGGCCGCAGTTAAATGATTATCACCGGTAATCATTACCGTTTTAATCCCCATCTTCCGCAATTCGGCAAAACGCTGTTTAATTCCGCCTTTTACAATATCTTTAAGATGGACCACACCTAAAACCCTGTTATCTTCAGCCACAACCAAAGGTGTCGCGCCCTGCCTTGCCAGGTCCGAGACTATATCCTGAACTTTCTGAGAATAAAAACCATTGCTGTTTTGTATAAAGGTACGAATGGCTTCCGATGAGCCTTTGCGTATTTTATGAATGGTGCCGTCATCCGATTTTAAATCCACACCACTCATCCGCGACTGGGCGGTAAAAGGTATAAATGTTGCATTAAGCTGGTGAACTTCGCGCCCACGAATATTGAATTGCTCTTTGGCCAGGATTACAATCGAACGGCCTTCGGGTGTTTCGTCTGATAATGACGAGAGCTGGGCTGCATCGGCAAGTTCTTCGACTGATACACCTTCGGCCGGGATAAAATCGGTTGCCATGCGGTTGCCAAGTGTTATTGTTCCGGTTTTATCGAGCAAAAGCACATCCACATCACCGGCAGCTTCTATTGCGCGGCCACTGGTTGCGATTACATTACGCTGAATCAGCCTGTCCATGCCACTTATTCCGATTGCGCTCAATAGACCACCAATGGTTGTAGGGATTAAGCAAACCAGCAGAGCGATCAGTACAGGAATTGTTAAGTTTTGCGACATCGGCAAGCCCGAAGCGGAAAGCGCATACCCGAAAAACGCAGGAAGTGTAACCACTGCTAAAAGAAAAATAATTGATAAGCCTGAAAGTAAGATGGATAAAGCTATTTCGTTAGGCGTTTTCTGCCGTTTGGCTCCTTCTACCAATGCGATCATACGATCCATAAATGTATCGCCTGCATCGGCTGAAATTCGGATTAAAATTCTGTCGCTGATTACTTTTGTACCACCTGTAACTGCCGAGCGATCGCCACCGCTTTCGCGGATCACCGGGGCCGATTCACCTGTAATTGCCGATTCGTCAACACTCGAAATGCCTTCAATTACTTCTCCGTCCGAAGGAATCACATCCCCGGATTCGCAAACTACGATATCGCCTTTTCTTAGTTCGGTTGCAAACGTGGGTACTTCAAGTTTGCCAACTAATTTCCGAGCTTTCGTTTGTGTGCGGTTTTTGCGCAGGCTGTCAGCCTGGGCTTTTCCACGACCTTCGGCAATGGCTTCGGAGAAATTGGCAAATAAAACGGTAAACCATAACCAGATTGCTATCTGAAGGTTAAAGGATGAAAAATCGCCTTGAAAAACACCCATCAACACCACAAATGTTGTAAGAACTGAACCTATTCCAACAATGAAAATAACCGGGTTTTTAATCAGAGATGCGGGATTTAATTTTAAAACACTGTCTTTGGCAGCCTGTACTATTATCTGCTTATTGAAAAGGCCTGTATTTTGTCTTGTACTCATTTTATCTAAAATTAAAAAGTTATTGCACTATTCATCAGCAAATGCTCCACAACCGGACCCAGCGACAAGGCAGGGAAATATGTCAGTCCGCCTACAACAAGGATTACAGAAATCAGCAACCCGATAAACAGCCAGTTGTCAGTTCGGAAAGTACCTGCAGAAGGCGGAGTAATATTTTTCTTTGCAAGGCTACCGGCAATGGCCAGTATGGGAATAATTACCCCAAAGCGTCCGATAAGCATACCGATTCCAAGTGTGAGGTTGTAAAAAAGAGTATTTGCGTTTAACCCGGCAAATGCGCTGCCATTGTTGCCCGCTGCAGAAGAATATGCATAAAGTATTTCGGAGAAGCCGTGTGGCCCGGCATTATTCAAGCTGGATAATCCGTAACTGCTAACCGCAGCCCATGCTGTAAAA
>CAIWMA010000466.1 GCA_903913645.1 uncultured Bacteroidales bacterium
GTTAATCCCAATGCCGGGAAACGCAAAGGTGAAAAAGACTGGCTCGAAATAGCAGCACAACTTACGGCTGCAGGTATTGAGTTTGTAAGTGTTTTTACTGAACACCGCGGACACGCCGTTATGCTGACCCGGAAATACATCGAAAACGGATACCGCAATATTATTGTAGTTGGTGGCGATGGCACGCTTAACGAAGTTGTAAACGGAATTTTTACACAGGCTCACGTTCCTACCGACAAAGTAGTGCTGGCTATGATTCCGGTTGGAACCGGTAACGACTGGTGCCGTATGTTCAACATCCCCGGCGATTATAAGCAGGCGATAAAACTTATTACGAAACGGAAAATCTTTATACAGGATACCGGCACAATTAAATATATTTCATCCGAAGGATCCGAAAAAACACGCTACTTCATAAATATGGCAGGGATGGGATTTGATGCCCTGGTTGCTAAGAAAACCAATAAACAAAAAGACCTAGGGCAAAGCAATCCGATGTCGTATGTGGTGAATATTCTGGCAAGCTTATTCTTATATACCAGCACAAAAGTCTCCATTTTGCTTGATGGGGAGAAAATAAATTCCGATATTTTCAGCATGAGCGTTGGTATTTGCCAGTACAACGGCGGCGGCATGAAACAAGCTCCGGGAGCATTGCCTGATGATGGTTTATTCGATATGACACTTATAAAACCAATCGGTAAATTCAAGATCATCCGGAATATAATCAAACTTTTCGATGGCAGTTTTACTAAATTGCCCGAAGTGAGTACCTTCAGATCATCCAAAATTATTATTCATTCGGAGCCACCCATGTACATGGAAGCCGATGGCGAATCGCTCGGGCATACCCCGTTTGTATTCAATATTCTGCCACAAAGTTTGTATGTGGTGAGCGGGCTGAAATAGAAAATTCAAAGACCCCAATTACAAGCTTCAAGGCTCAAATTCCAGGGAATGGAGTTCCCAAAATAAAAGTTCGTGTGGTTTGCTATAAAAATACGGGATTTAGGTCTTGGAATTTAGTACTTGAAATTTGGATCTTTCTTACAGAATCACCCCAATCATACCATAATTACTGGCATCTATTCTGGATCTGTTTCAATGCTTTCTTTCCAATCCCCCGATTGCTTTATAAGATCGATCAACCTGGGAATGGCTTCATCCTGCGGTATGCTCTTAAAAGCCACATCTTTTCCTTTATAAAGCGAAACCTTGCCCGGGCCAGCTCCAACATACCCGTAGTCGGCGTCGGCCATTTCACCCGGACCATTTACGATACAGCCCATCACAGCTATTTTCAGCCCTTTCAGATGTTGGGTTGCAGTTTTAACATTCTGCACAGTTTTTTCAATATCAAAAAGCGTACGTCCACATGAAGGACACGATATAAATTCAGTCCGGGTTATTCGGGCACGAGTTGCCTGTAAAATAGCAAAAGCAGTATGGTTAACGGTTTCAGAAGGAATGCAAGGAGCAACCGGCCAGATTGCATCGCCCATTCCGTCGATCAGCAAACTGCCGAAATCAATTGCGCTATCCACCTGGAAACGAAGCAGTTTATTTGTTTTATAAATGTTTTTAAGTATAACAGGTTTAGTGCTTCCCAAACGTTTACTTGTAAGCTGATTCCTTATCTCTTCTGCATTTCCTTCGGCTACTGTTATCAGGTGGAGGTTATGATCAGGTAAATTCCCTGTCACAGATAAATTTTCGTCAACCAGACATTTATTTCCTTCATTTTCAGTTATAACGCCAACAGGATACTTTCCACCTATGCCTGAAACAGCAATAGATTCACGTTTTATAAAAAATTCCGGTTCAGGAATTTTCAGATCGGCCTTCGATGATGCTTTCAATTTTCGCGAAGTATTGTACCGCTCTGTAATGGCCAATGCCACAGGGATTTCAATTTCCGGTGCTCCGGTAAGCGAAACCCTTATGGTATCACCGATTCCTTCTTCTAACAATGCCCCAATCCCGGCAGCTGATTTTATGATTCCATCTTCGCCATCGCCGGCTTCGGTTACGCCGAGATGTATAGGGAAATTCATTCCTTCAGCCTGCATTTTCGATGCCAGTAAGCGGGTTGATTGAACCATTACACGGACATTACTCGATTTCATGGAGAATACTACATTTTGAAATCCATCAAGCAAACAGATTCTTCCGAATTCCAGCGCACTTTCAACCATTCCTTCGGGAGTATCGCCATAACGGTCCATAATACGTGCGCTCAACGATCCGTGGTTGGTTCCTATCCTTATGGCTGTTCCGTTCTGTTTACAGATAGAAAGTAAAGGATGCAATCGGTCGGCAATACGTTCAAGGTCCTCTTCATAAGCTTTCTCTGTGAAGATTGTATGTGAATCGCGTTTATTTGTATAGTTCCCGGGGTTTATCCGCACTTTTTCAACTATACCTGCGGCTATTTCTGCGGCACGCGGGTTAAAGTGAATATCTGCAATCAGCGGAACTTTGATGCCTTTTAACCGTAAGCCATTTTTGATTACTGCCAGGTTATTGGCCTCGGTAATTCCCTGTGCCGTAATGCGCACCATCTCGCAGCTGGCATTTACTAGACGGATAGTTTGAGATATAGTCGCTTCAATATCATTTGTATCCGTATTGGTCATGGATTGCACCCTGATGGGATAATTACCGCCAACAGGCAAATCACCTATGTTTACAATTCCGGATGTATAGTGTGAAATCATTTAGTTCTGCAAATACGAATGCTGCTTAGCCTACTATCCCCTTGAGTTCAGGATCGTTCTCGACTAGTTTTTTAAGTGCTTCCTTACACAGGTATTTTTTGGTTTTAGCATAGAACTCGGATTTGTATCCCATATTGTCAGCAATATCTTTAGCCGACATTTTTGTAAGAAACAATTTCAGGAGTTTTTGACAGTCTTCGCTAAGGTTATCAAACTGCCTGATAAACGACTGGTATTTTTCTTCATATTCCAGGTGCACTTCCACACCTACTTCAGGTGCATCAAGGTACCGCGTAAGTTCGTCCTGGTTTTTGAATGTCATCCGTTTGCGTTTCAGCCTCTGGAGCCAGATGTTTTTGCTGATCGAATACAGGTAAGTAATAAATGAAGAGCTTAATTCAAAGTTATCATCTTTGATTTTAGTTAAAATAACCAATAAAGCTTCCTGGAATACATCCTCAGCATCTTCTTCGAGGCCTGCGTTATTTTTAATAAGATATTTAATGGTGGGAAAAAATTCCTTATACACATAGCGAATGATAAAATCACTATTGAGCCGGAGGCCTTCTACTATGGCGAAATCAGAATAGTGAATCATTTCCTTGGCAAAGGTGTTACTTCAAGTTGAATTTGACCCCTGCAGAATATCTCTTAGCGTCACAAATAAGGGAATGAATTTCAGATCCTTAATGCAGGTTTCATTGGTTTTCAGGTTGTGAAGGTAAGAAATATTTTAAAAACCTGACCGTATTGTTTTAGCATTTTTCATCAAATCATCGTTATGGTGTTTAGCGTCAATGACTTAATGTATAGGTATTTTTTTTCAAATATCTAAATAGTTCAATGTTTCAGCAATTATGGATGCTTTCTATTGCCATTTATTAACTATTGATAGCTTTCGGGCTAATAGCAATAAATTTTCACCGCAGATAATTACGCAGGAAATATATGTTCAATAATTTCTCTACTGTAGAATTTCCAGGCGTTTAATGATTGCCTTATATACTAAAAAACGTTTTGTATAGTTATTATTAAGGATCCTTTTCTTATCAGGTATTATGACGCTTTCAAGCCGTATTCTATTGGTATTTTTCATACTGATAGCAACAATCTGTAATGCTTTTGCACAAAGTGTAAACTACAGCCAATGGCAGGATCACTTGCCATATAACAATTGTATTGCAACTGTTGAAGCTAACAACCTTATTTTTGCCGCCACTCCTTACAGCCTGTTTTATTTTGATAAAACCGATAACAGCCTTAACCGTTTGAACAAGGTTACTGCCAATGGTCTTTCTGATATAGGCATCAGTAGCATTGCATATTGCAGCAAACTCAACACGCTGGTTGTAGCTTATTCAAATACAAATATTGATCTGGTTAAAGGTTCCGACGTAGTTAATATACCTGATATTAAGCGCAAACAGATTTTAGGAAATAAAACCATTAACAATATACTCATTATCGATAAACTTGCATACCTAGCTTGCGGTTTCGGAGTCGTAGTGCTGGATATTGAAAAAGAAGAAATAAAAGATACCTATTACATTGGTCCTTCCGGCGCCCAGATTGATGTTAAAGACCTTACCTTTCACCAGGCAGATAATAAGTTCTATGCAGCCACTGAGAAAGGGATTTATTCAGCTCTGGCATCAGAAAACCTCGCATATTATGTCAATTGGGTGCAGGATAATTCTATCCCCGAGCCGAATAGTAATTTTAATCTTGTTGAGTCATTCGGCGGAAAAGTGTATGCCAACAAAACAAAATACCTGGCAGATACGGATACTTTATTCGTAAAAGAAGGCAATAACTGGACCTATTTTGCCACTGATAACCATTCGAACCATACTTCTATGCGGGCTTGTGGTGAACGACTGTTAATCTGTAGCTATTTAAAAGTTGATACATTTAAGCCCAACGGTATGCCGGATGTAATATATTATAGTTACAATCCAGGTACTATCAGGCCAAATGATGCCATGGCTGACAAAGATGGGAAAGTATGGATTGCTGATTTCGAGCAGGGTTTATGGAGTATAGGTGCTGATATGGCAGGATCGAATTATACTTTTAACGGCCCGGCAAATATTATGGTTACAGCCATGGATGTGAGCGGTAAACAGTTATGGGCTGTTCCCGGCGGAAGAGACGGTTCGTTCGGGAGTCTTTTCAGAACAGCTCAATGCTATACATTGGTTAATGGAACCTGGAGCAGTTTCAATGCTGCCAATACTCCGGATTTGTCAAAAAAGCGTGATATATTAGCTGTTGCAGCTGATCCGCACAATGGAAACCATGCTTTTATGGCTACCTGGGGATATGGAGTGCTTGAGTTCGATGAAGGGAAATTAAAAGAAACCTATACGCCACTGAACAGTTCGTTACAATATCCGCCTGGTTATGGCGAAGGATACCTTAGGGTCGGAGGCGCTGCTTTCGATCAGGATAACAACCTTTGGGTAACAAATGCCCTGGCTCAGAATATTCTTTCTGTGCGAAAGGTTAACGGCGAATGGAAATCATTCAATATGGGCGACAAGGCATCGGTTATTGATGTAGGCGCTGTTGTGATTGATCACGAAAATCAGAAATGGCTGCAAATGCGCGATTATTCATTGTATGTATTTAACGATAACAATACCCCGGATAATATTGCTGATGATAAGAAAATTAAACTTACCAGTGCTAATGGGCTCCAGAATGTTACTGCATCAAATATTGCAAGCCTTGCAGTTGATCACGACGGCCAATTGTGGCTGGGCACGGATCAGGGTGTAGCCCGTATTTTTTCGCCGGGAAACGTTTTTACCGGTGGCGATTATGAAGCGCAGCGTATTATGGTTGAAGAAGAAGGATACCTTCATCCGCTGCTCGAAACTGAAGCTGTTACAGCTATTGCAGTGAATGGCAATAATGAGAAATGGCTTGGTACCGATAAGTCAGGTGTATTTCTTATGTCGGCTGACGGAGCCACGCAATTAGCGCATTTTACCGAAGCTAACAGCCCTCTATTGTCAAATACCATTCAGTCGATAAAGATAGCCAGCAACGGGGAAGTTTATTTTGCTACAGCTCTGGGTATTGTATCTTATAAAGACTATAAAGTTGAATCAGTTGAAAGCCTTGACTCTTTATTTATTTATCCCAATCCGGTGAGGCCCGAATACCAGGGTCCCGTTTATATCAGTAACCTAGTGGCAGATGCGAATGTTAAAGTCACTGATATTTCAGGGGGATTAGTTTGGGAAATTCAGGCCCAGGGCGGACAGGTAATCTGGGACGGGAAAAACCTCGAAGGCCGCAAGGTTAATACCGGAGTATATTATATTTTTGTAACGAATTCTGATGGCAGCCAGAAAAAAGCCGGGAAAGTGCTGTTTGTGCGCTAAAGGATTTAGTTATCATTCGACTGTTTGAATCCTTCTGATTATGATATTGTCAACCAAAGGAGTTGTTCTGCATTGTATGGATTATTCCGAAACCAGCATTATTGCAAAGGTATATACCGAGAAGCTTGGCTTACAGACCTATATCGTAAAAGGAGTTCGTAAAAAAGGTGCCAGGATAAAACGAAACCTGTTTGCCCCGCTTTCAATTATTTTGCTTGTTGCCAATCATAAAGAAGGAGAAGGTATGCGGGTAATGCGCGAAGCTTCCTGCGAATACCAGCTTAACGGTATGGCAACAGACATGGCAAAAACAGCAGTCAGTATTTATATCAGTGAGTTGCTGGCGCGCTCTGTTTCAGCCCAGATGGCTGATCCGAATCTTTATGGATTTATTGAAGATGCAATTCTGAACCTCGACCGCGCAACCGGATCTGTTGCGGGTTTTCCTTTGTCATTTACCATCGGGCTCACGCAATTTATGGGATTCGATCCGCATAATAATTTCAGTGCAACCGATACCTTTTTTGATATGCAGGAGGGTAATTTTTGTCCGCATCCGCCGGATCATCCGTATTATTTATCATCACCGTTAAGCAACAGGCTGTCAGAAGTGCTGTCGGCGCTAAATGCAGGTGTTATCAGCATTGTGGCAGATCATAATACCCGTAGCGAATTGCTGGCAA
>CAIWMA010000467.1 GCA_903913645.1 uncultured Bacteroidales bacterium
GAAATACAAAAATTTGATTTATTAAGGAAGAAATTAAGAAAAGAAATTGGCATGAAATTCTCTAATGGTTTTTAATCTTCCAAATTTGAATTGCTTATAAACCAACGAAAAGAAGGAAGCACTACAGCCAACAAACGCTATAGCAAATGCGGGTATGCGTGAACATTGAAAACTTTACTTACATTTGGGCTGGTTGACTTTGAGCAACAATTTATTCCCGCACTTGCCATATCTTGTCCCGATTTATCGGGAACCTGTCCCGTGCAACGGGAGCGTCATAACGTTACCTGCCATATTATGAAGACCGCGCAACTGACTAAAAACACACTGACAACAATAATTGTATTGACCGTGTTTCAATTTGTAAACGGACAGACAACTATTGCTTTTGCCGACAGCATAAGAAAACTATACAAGATTCCTGAACTTGGATATGCTGTAGTTTCTTCATCAGAAATTTTAGAATTGACAACTATCGGCATAAAAAGAATAAACACATCCATAATTGCAGAACCAAATGACAAATTCAGAATTGGCTCTAATACCAAAGCAATTACAGGTTTTATTGCCGCACTATTGGTTAAACAGAAAAAGATTAATTGGGATACTAAATTCTTTGACTTATTTCCTGAACTAAAAACAAAAAGTAATCGTGCCTATTACAATTTGACATTACTAAATCTACTGACATTTAGAACAAAACTATTTCCTTACACTTACACAAATAGTGAACCGACTAAAGACCAATTCTCGGGTAACGAAGAAGATCAACGCTATCAATTTGCAACTTGGTTTTTCCAACACAAACCAGTTAAAAGTAAGGACAGTATCAACTTTTCAAATTTAGGATACATTGCCGCTGGACAAATGCTCGAAAAAGCTTCCGGAAAACCTTACAAAGAAATGGTAATTGATTTGGGGCATCAGCTTGGAATAAACTTTGGTTTTGGTAATCCAAATGCAATTGACACTTTGCAACCTTGGGGACATGACAAGGACCTAAATCCCGAAGCACCGGGTAATAACTATAAACTCAATTGGCTTTTGCCTGCAGGAAACATAAATGTCAGTTTACCTGACTATGCCAAATTTATCCAACTTCAACTTAAAGGCTTATCAGGAAAATCTGACCTCTTGACAAAAGATGAATTTAATTTTCTGCATTTTGGCTTGACAAAATTTTCTGTAGGTTGGTTTTGGATGACAGACGAACACAACCAAATTTATTCTTACAATATTGGCAATCCTGGTACATTCTTGACCAAAGTATATGTGTTTAAAGACATTGACAGAGCATTTATACTTTTCACAAATTCGCAAACGACAGACACAGACACCGGGCTAAATATTTTGTATGAAGAACTTAAACGAAAATACGGCAGGTAACAAACGCTATAGCAAATGCGGGTTTGCGTGAACATTGAAACATTTGAACTCTATACCAACATTTGTGCTGGTTGACTTTGAGCAACAATTTATTCCCGCACTTGCCATATCTTGTCCCGATTTATCGGGAACCTGTCCCGTGCAACGGGAGCGTCGGCTCGTTAGCGCCAGGCAAAACGCCGATTCTGCCAGATAAAAATGAACAACGAAAAGCCCAATTTTGTTAATTAGTAACTTTCTGAAAAGTAATAATTGAAAATTTGAGTTCGTTATGGCAAAAAATAAAACCACAGAAACTGCAATACATCCTATGGATTTCATTAATGCGGTAAAAGATGAAACTAAAAGAAAGGACAGTTTCAGCCTTATTGAACTAATAAAAGAGCAAACCGGATTTGAACCAAAACTGTGGGGACCAAGCATTGTTGGGTTTGGCAGTTATCATTATAAGTATGAAAGTGGACATGAAGGCGATAGTCCTCTTGTTGCTTTCTCTCCAAGAGCTTCCGCTATTACTTTATATCTTTCCGGACACTTTGAAAAGAGAGACGAGTTTCTTGAAAAATTAGGTAAACACAAAACAGATAAAGGTTGTATTTATATTAAAAACCTTGATAGTATTAACATTGTGATACTTCAAAAGATGATAATAAATCATATCAAGCATATAAGAGAAATGTATCCTGATAAATCAGAAACAATAAATATTAAGTAAACATGCAAGCCGGGGTTAAACTTTATATATCAAATCAAGCTTTAAACAGACAAACTATTTTGTCGAAAATTCATGAGACTATTGTAGAGACAGACGCAAGTGTTGAAGCTTTTGTGGAACCAATGATGGGTAATGAAATGATTGTTTATAAATGCAAAGGCATGATGAAATATGGACTGGCAAGTATGAAAAATTATATGACTTTTCATGTATTGCCTATATATGGATCAAAATCATTATTTACAAAGTATAAGTTACTTTTAGATAGAGCAAGTTTTCAAAAAGGATGCATTAATTTCAATAATGAGAATGAAATGCCTATGGATATTGTACTAATGTTGCTTAATGATTGTTCAAAAATAGACTTGTTAAGAATTCGGGAAGATTATTTAAAAACAAAGAAATCACAAAATAAAAATTGAATTATTATCTTTGGTTAACAGATTGACTTTTTTGATAACTTTTTAAATGGCAATAAACAATGATTGTTCATTGCCAGCCACTAAGAACTTAAGCTTCGTGTGGTAGCTTTTCGCGACCCAACATGAAGCCATGTTGCACGAAAGCCCTCACCTACCAGCTATTGCAAGTATCGGATTATTATGGAGCTTTATTTTTTTGAGTGAATTTCAAAAGAGTTTCAAAGTCAATATTAAATGCAGACTATTTCGCTTCTGAGAATCAAAAACAAATAATTGTCCATCTTTATTTATGTAAGTTTGCACTGGCCGGCAGTTGAGCAACAAGTTAATCCCGCGCTTGCCATATCTTGTCCCGATTTATCGGGAACCTGTCCGGTGCAACGGGAACCTGTCCCGTGAAACGGGAGCGTCAGCCGTTAATTATAGAAAATCACACAATTATGAGAAAGTCAATTTTAAGCTTGCTAATTTTATTTTCGTTTTTTAAAACAAGCTTCGGGCAGGAACTTGTAATGATCACAGACACAATAAATAAATTCCAAATAGGTGTTCCAGTTGGTTGGAGATATTTTGGCCCACAAGTAAATTCCGTTGCTTTTCAGGCTAATAGACAGAAAGTTGATGAAAATGATAAGCCCAGAGAAAATTACAATATCAACATTATGCACCACAAAGAGACAGACTTGAATGAAGAATATAAAAATTTCATTAGTGCCATTAGTAAAAGAGAAGGTTTTCGAATCATTGACCAAAAAGACAAGATTATAAATGGCAGAAAATATAAGTATCTAATCGAAACACATAAAAACATAAAAAGTCAGGAAGATATGACTGATTGCATCATTTTTACGAATAATAATGGAGAAATTCTTCAGCTAACGATGGCGACAATATCTGAGAATTTCGATAAATACAGTTTGCTTTTTGACAGAATTGCAGAAAGTTTAAAATATTAAAAACTAACGCTAATAACAAACACTATAGCAAAAGCCGGTATGCGTATTCGCTTAAACATTTGAAACCTTTACTATATTTCACGATAAATCGGGACAAGTCGTTCTGCGGATTGCTGAGCGACATTTTATTCCTGCATTTAGTATACCCCGGGCCATTAGTTGCAACTTTTTAAAGGCATACTATATGAAAAAGACAGTTTTTAAA
>CAIWMA010000468.1 GCA_903913645.1 uncultured Bacteroidales bacterium
CGAAGATGTTGCGTACGCTTACGAAGAACTTATGACAATCAGCGATAAATTTACTATTGCTGCTTCATTTGGTAATGTTCATGGTGTTTACAAACCAGGTAATGTGAAACTTCAGCCAATCATTCTCAACAATTCGCAAAAATACGTAGAGAAGAAATTCAATACTGCTGCTCATCCGCTCAATTTCGTATTCCATGGAGGTTCAGGTTCAACACAGGAAGAAATCCGCGAAGCAATTTCGTATGGTGTTGTAAAAATGAATATCGATACCGATACCCAATGGGCTACATGGAAAGGTATTATGGAATTCTACAAGAAAAACGAAGCCTACCTGCAAGGCCAGATTGGTAATCCTGACGGAGAAGACAAACCGAATAAGAAATTCTACGATCCACGTAAATGGCTGAACGAAGCTCAAAAAACACTTATTGTTCGTGTAAAAGAAGCTTTCGCCGACCTGAATTGCCTCGACAGAAACTAATCAAACCAATGCATATCTGATCGGCCCGTTCGATCAAAACGAAAAAAGCTCCTCAACGGAGCTTTTTTCATGTTATTTAATTCTATTATCTCGTCGACATCTGCATGGTATCAAATGGATTGATACTCAAAACAGGATATGGCGAATTGTTGACCATTTGCTGGGCATATGGCCCTACAAGCAGATTAAACGGGCTGGTTTCCTGCTCAGTCATGATACTGATAAGGTTGGCCCTGATCCGCTTCGCGTACTCGATCGTTCCTGTAGTAAGATTATCGCAGCTTAAAACATCCCGGTGAAATTTAATCCCTTCATCCTCCAGGTATGTGCATACCTGGTCGGAATATTGGTCTACGCGTTTTTGTATGCTTTTATATTTAGATGCATAAAGTGAAAGAACATACACTTCAGATTCGAACAGATGGGCCAGGTAAGCGGTAAAAGGAACTTTCTGCCTGGTATCCAGCGTGCTGTCAACCGGCAAAAGAATACACCTCATCTCCTGCTTTACATCCACCCCTGCTCTGATAGTAATTACCGGGCAAGGCGAAACAGAAATTAATTTATTGGCGTTGCTCCCTATCCAGAACTGTTCAAAACCCGACACGCCATGAGTGCCCATCACTATACAAAGGCTTTCCATTTCCTTTGCTTCATCAATTATTTCACGGTATATTTTCCCTTCGCGAATCACAAAATCGATGGTTGAATCAGGAAGTACAGGTCTGTATTTTTCAACAAGTTTAGCAAATTGTTTCCTGATTTCATCGATCAGATCGGCCGAAGAATCGGAATAAATAGTTGTTTTTGTTACACTTGGATTATTCACCCATATCATGTGAAGGTCAAGCGAACCTCGTGAGGCTATTGAAACAGCATGCTCAAGCGCATTTACAGAACAGTCGGAAAAATCGATTGCTGCAATAATATTGGCCATATACTAACTAGTTTACAGGTTTGACAGAAAATGGGGCATGCTAAGATAATGAAAATCAGATGGCAAAACAAGTTATTTTAAGCGGCAATAAAGTAACGAAATTTTTATGTTCAAAGTATATCTGCCTTTTAAAATATTCTCTCAGGCAGAAAATGCTATCGATGATTTAATGCAAACAAGCACAGCCAAAAGAAGCTTTGTAGTTTTTAAAGGCAGCCAGGTTGCAATTCCGTTAGTTTATAATTTAGATTTTACCGGTATTGTAACGACAAGAAATTGAAAAGCAAGTGTGTAAACATTGCATAATGCTATATCAATCTACCTGGAAATAAACTTAACATTCCAGGCTTTCAAGATAGTTTGAGTGCTTTACTGTACTATTTTATCTTTTACCGGGAAAGCATTAGGGTATTCGACAGCAATTTTTTGCTGAAAGCCCACAGCTTCAATCAATGTACGGAAATTACCAACCCGAACGCGGTAATATGGTTCTTTATAGGAAAGATACGATTTAATATCCGGGAAAACGGTTTCAAAACCTAGTTTGATA
>CAIWMA010000469.1 GCA_903913645.1 uncultured Bacteroidales bacterium
CTATCGTTTTTAAATACGCTGATGGCAGGGTGATACAACGGTCATTTACTCCATTTTTAGACGAAGATCCCTGGATCAGCAAAGTGTTTTACATCGGTAGCCGGGATATGAAATTAAGCCTCTGATGAAAATGGTAATGTAATAATGGGTCGGAAGTCGGAAGTCCGAAGACCGAAGTCCGGAGTATAGCTTTCCTGGTGGTATTTGTACAAAACAAAAGTATCAATTTTAAAAAAAAATGAAAATCTTAATTAGCAGCCATAGTGTTATCCTGGTAAAATCAGTATATGGATTCGGAATTTTCCAACTTCTGTCTTCTGTCTTCTGACTTCCGACTCCCGTCTTCCGTCTCCCGACTTACATCCACTTCAAAAACAAACTCAATGAAAAAGATTACCCTGATTACAATTTGCCTTCTTCTTTCGGTTGCAAACCTGCATGCTCAGACTTATAATGGCTCTAAGCCCCCGACTCAAAAAGAGATAGATGATGCGGCAAAAGCGATGCAACAAATATCGAATGGCATGAGCCCCGAACAAAAGAAGATGATGGAGCAAATGGGCATTAAACTGCCGACCATGGAGGATATGACAAAAGTGAGCGCTCAGCAGATGCAGCAGACCATGGAGATTGCCAACAGGGTTGTTCCTCCCAGGGACGATGCAAGGATAGCCGCAATTCCTAAAACGCCCCTGACTAATGCCGCTTTGCCTGCCTATTTGTCCACCACACATCAGCAGGTTTTAACACAGTTACCGCCA
The DNA here is from genome assembly GCA_903913645.1 of uncultured Bacteroidales bacterium. Taxonomy (GTDB): domain Bacteria; phylum Bacteroidota; class Bacteroidia; order Bacteroidales; family UBA4417; genus UBA4417. Next base: position 762 of record CAIWMA010000469.1, read on the forward strand.
GCCGTTAAAGCTAAAGCGGAGGAAGTGTACCAATCGGTTAAGTCAAAATATAAGTCAGCCCGAGGCACCGGAAATTTTGCTGCTGGTTTGTGGATGAATGGCAAAACTGATCTGGCATTGTATTTAGCTGGAAAAGCATGCATAGATGATCCATCAAATACCGATAACCTTAATAATTATGCTTCTATGTTATCTATGTGCGGAGCAGAACAGTTATCAATACCTGTGTTGAACAAATTAAATAAACAGTTTCCGAAGAACAGCACTATCCTTAATAATATCGGCCAGGCATGGTTTGGGCTCGGCGATATCGCTTTGGCTGATGCATATCTTGATAGTACGATCCGTCTATTTCCTAAGCATTCGCAGGCAAATGCCACCAAATCCTCCATCGAAGAAAGCAAAGGAAACTCAACTGCTGCCATTGCCGCCATGAAAACTTCTATTCATGAAGCTTATTCAATTGATAAACAGGATCAGCTGTCGAAACTGGGTTACGAGTTTTCCGAAAATGACATTAAACTCCCATTTAATCCTGTTCCCGATCCGATGGGACTGGAAAAATTCATAGCGCCTCGAATTCCAAAATCGGTGGAAGAATCAATCCTGCTAAAGAAAGAATGGAGTGAGTTCAAAGATGCCTGCGATGCAAGAATCACTCAGTTGTCAGCTCTTCGCGGCAAGGCTGAACAAGTTGCCGCTGCTGCCAGAAAAAAAAGAGAAGAAGAAATTATGACTGCCGGTAAAACAGGCAACAAGGTACAAATTGTGCCAGTGTTTTCACAACGGGTTACGCTGAAACTTAAGGCATTATCAACCGATGCAGATGGATACTATACCAGGCGGATTAAAAATGCCAGTGAAAAACTAACCGGTTATGGGGCAGGTAAAGCTACTCTGACAAAGAATTTTAATGACGCTATCAAAAAACTTAATAAGGAAGAAGCAAAGCAGGATGGTGAGGGCAAAGCCAATGCCGACTTCTGCCCCAGGTTCGTTTCCCTGAAGAATGATTATATGCAGGCCTATAATACAGAACTGGAACAGATTCAGAACGAATTTCTTGATGCGACCCGACAGAAATTTAACCAGGAAACCTATTATAAACAGTACATTTTGTGGCCCGAAGATTTTGAGGTTGAAAAACTTAATACTCAAATTAGTTGGATAAGTATCATTTCCAGCAACTTTTCCATATTTGTCGACGGCCCGGTATGCGGCCCCGAAAAGCCGATTAAAAAAGTGAATGGCGGCCCGTTACCCGATTTCGATGATATCCATTGCGAATACCATTCAGAGCTATCGACACCTGTTGGGAAAATAAGTATGGATTGTAGCAGGCTGACGGCAGAACTTGATCTGGACGTAATAAAGCTTGGGATAAAACAGAATATGAACAAAGAAGGATTCAGCGATCAGTTTATGGGTTGCTCGGTGGAGGTTGGAGTCAGCAAAACGATTGGAACCGGCGATCTTGGACCTTTAAAAGCAGAAGCCTCGGTAAGTGGGGGAGTGAAGGCCGAATTTGACCGCAACGGGCTCAAAGATATTACTGCAAAAGCAGGTATAGAAGCAAAAACCGGAGCTGATGTCGTTAAAAATACCGATGCAGGTGATATTAATATCTCTGCAAAAGTAGGTCTGGATGTACAGGTAAGCCTAATCAGCGGCCATGGCTCGATTGAAGGAGCCGGGACTTTAAGTGGGATGTCGAAAACGAGTTTTTGATAATGCAACTTTTGATTGCAGGTAAAAGAGAAAGCTACTCTTTTCCAGTGAATCTAGTCTCACAATTTCGTGGTGTTAAAAACTATTTCTTCTTTATTGATGGCGCGAAGTGGTAATTAAGACTTAGTCCAAAATTAAAAGGCAGATAGAATTCATTGAACAGGGGGTCCTTAACCGTGCCACTAAAAATCTTAGTGCCGTTCATCTGGAAACCAACTTTGAATCTTTCTCCTCCCAATCTAACAAAGGCTTGTGGCTCAATTAAGATTCCATTAGTGTTGTAGGGTTCAATAGTTGTATATAAATTGTCTTTTATGCTGGCATAAAAAGTTCCGGCTTTAAAACCGAATCCATAATCTAAATGAGCGCTGCCCTGGTTAGTTTTCCCGATATTTGCCTGCACAAAATAAATTGAATAATCGGCATTAGAATAGGTTGTAGAATTATCATCTGTATATTTTGTGCCCTTCCCGGTACCGAAACCACCATAAATTTCGAAATTCAGATCCGATTTGGTTTTAGTAGCATAGCCTATCGCGCCCTGGAAATTTGTATTCTCGGGATACACAGCTCCATAAACCTGCAATGCCACATGCTGAGCCGGGGCAAAAGCTACCGATCCGTATACTCCGCCCAATGCACTGACACCAGCATCCAGTTGTACTTCATTTTTAACGCTTATCAGAGGTATGCTCACCATCTGAGGTTCGTAGATGGTACATGAACTCACCAGCACCAGGATTCCGGCGGGAATAAGGATTAAAAATGTATGTAGAATTTTTGTTTTCATAAGGTGCCGCTTTATGAGTGTGAAACAGTTTAAATTCTTGTTGAGATTCTTTTGAAATCAAATAAAGATAAACTTAGGCACTTAAAGGGATTTCACATCCCAGTTATACTGTATTTCTAGTTATCTGAGTCCTTTTAGCTTTCTCTTGCATTTCAGAATTCTGAACTATTTTGCAAAAGGTTTAAAAAGTAATGACAGTAAAATGTAGGTCAGGATAATCAGAGGGATAGCTGTAAAGGTAATCAAAATAAAGGAGATTATTGCTATCATAACAAGGATAAATTGAGGTTTGTTATCTGCAAATTTAAGATTGCGGAATTTAAGTGAGATCAGTGGGATTTCGGAAACCAGTAGCAAACTCATGCCGATTGCAATCAGGGCAAGTATGTAATAATTGTCGGTTATTACGGTGAGCCACGATAGGGAATCGCTGAACCCGGCCTGCATTTTGATCAGTGGCAGCGATCCAAGGAATAATGCATTGGCAGGCACAGGTAAGCCTATAAAAGATGTGGTTTGACGTGTATCCAGGTTAAATTTGGCCAGCCTTACAGCGGAGAGAATTGGAATAATCAGGGCTACTAATGAAAAAATACTGATTAATGAACCCGCTGCAGGAGTATTCGGGCTGCTAACCATAAGCTGGTAGATAATAATTCCGGGTAATACGCCGAATGAAACTACATCAGCAAGTGAATCAAGTTCCTTGCCGATTTCACTTTTCACATGAAGCAAGCGTGCCGCCATGCCATCCATAAAGTCGAATAGAGCAGCAATAACAATGAAATAAGCCGCGTAGTCAAGCCGTGAAAACTGTAGGGCTAATATTATGCCTATACATCCACTGAAAAGGTTCAGGGTTGTTATAAAGTTTGGGATATGTTTTTTCAAAATCAGTTTTTTAATGTTTGAGAAGGCGTAAAATTAGTAAAATTGTGGTCTGGTTTGTAATCTGATGATTTCCGGCGAATTAAAGTCCTGAAAAAAGCATTTTGACTCAAAACTTGCTTATAGCGGATAAAAGCAGTATTTTTGTTATACAAGGAGTTTATCCCAAATTAAATGCAGCTTAAAGTGCAATTTAACATGGTTAGGGAACATGTTTATTGCGTTTCTCTTTTTTAAAAAAGTGTTGAAACAAATGAGTTTTCGTTCTCCGTAAAATAAAAATAAAGTGAAAAGCGATGAATTCAGCAAACTGACGATTTTCAGGCAAGTAGAACTGCTGTTCGAAAAAGGGCAGCCAGTGCTGAGCAGGATTTACCTGTTCTACAATGTGCATTTATACACATTGGCTGGCTTTTATGCCGAAATATGGTATCGGCAGGCTGATAATAAAATAGAACGTGTTATTATTCTGGATGAGTCGGATGTACTAGATTTATACGATAACCAGATTAGCCTTAGCGATATTTCCGGAAGTTTCGGTTCAAAATAACAAGAAACTGTCTTACTTTCCGGTGGAACCGGAAACAGCTTATCCTTTGGCGCTTATACTGTCTAGTCTTGGTATATCGAGCAACGAAATGGATTTGTTATTGATGTCAATAATTCCGTCATCCTTAAAGTCCTTCATAATACGGATCACGCTTTCGGTCGACATGCTGGTGAGATCGCTCAGATCACTGCGCGTCAATGGCAAATCGAAAGCCGAAGTTTTAAATATTTTTCGTGAGAGGCAAAGTAGGATATCTGCCAGCCGACCGTGCAATTGTTTGTGTGTAAGGCTGAAAAACCGGCCATACGACTGTGATGTACTCTCATTTAATATATTTACAATCCGGTAGGCAAACAATGGGTTTTGCTTTAGCAATTGTTTAAATATCTGAATATCAATTAATCGCACTGCGCAATCCGTGTAGGTGCTGATGCTGTATAGAAAAGTATTGTTTCCTTCGAAGAGCGCCTGCAAACCCATCAGGTTTTTCTGAGGAGTAATAGTCAAAATCAGATCTTTAGGATTTCCTTCGAGGTAAATCTTTACCAGCCCTTTTTCGAGGTACATAATATGCGATGCAAACGAACCTTGCTTGCATACCATTTCACCTTTCTTATAGTTCACAAGTACCGATCGGGTATCGACCAGCTTTTTTTCTTCCTGAGTTAATAAATCGAAGCATGAAAGTTCATACACAAACGAAACACAAGTATCCGGCCCTGATAGTGGCATTTTATTTCTTTTTAATTGTCGATAAAAGTACGCTAAAGAATTTAAATTTTTATGATTCCTGTCATGTTTTTATATATTTGGCCGGGTTAGCTTTCGTCGAATTTAATTGATCGGGTTTGGCCTCAATGTTCTACTTTTACAGTTCCATTTGTGCCTGGCAATTAAAAGGAAACAAAAAGAATTTCCTTTCATTTTAACTGTAGACTTAGTAAATCTGTACAAAGAGCAACAAGTAAAATCAACACTCTTCTTTTGATTTATACCAGGCAAATAAATGGAATACCCAAAATGAAGACAATCATAAATTTTTAAAAGAAAGCATAATGAAAATAGCAGTTCCCGTAACAACTACCAACCAGGTCGACGGCCATTTTGGCCATTGCGAGTTTTACAGTATTTACAACATTTCTGGTGAAGGCAAAATAACTGAAATTCAAACCATTCCGTCTGTTCAGGGATGTGGTTGCAAATCGAACATCGCCGGTGTGCTGGCAGCGGATGGTGTTACCGTGATGCTTGCCGGCGGTATAGGTGGTGGCGCCATCAACGTTTTGAATAATGCAGGCATTGATGTAATACGAGGTTGCGAAGGCGATGCTGCGGAAGTGGTGAAAAACTATATGGCTGGCACAATTACCGACAACGGAGAAAGTTGCCATCATCACGCTGCACAGCAGGGAGAAGGTGGCGGTCACCAATGCAATCACTAAATAAGAAATCGAATTATAAGAACTATTAACTACTTACCCATTAACCTTTAACTAACCCATGAGTGAATTTGATGCGAAAGCCCGTGATTGGGATAAAAATCAACGCTATTTCGACAGAGCAGATGCTGTAGCTAAAGCAATCCTGCAAATGATACCGGTACACGAAGGGATGAAAGCCATGGAATATGGCTCAGGAACTGCGTTACTGAGTTTTGCCATGAAGGATAAGTTTGCTGAAATTACCCTGATGGATAGTTCGCGTGAAATGACAAAGGTAACGGAAGAAAAAATTTCGGACAGTAAAATCCAAAACATGAAACCTTTGTTTTTTGATCTCGAAAAAGAAAATTATTCCGGGAATTTTGATATTATTTATAACCAGATGGTAATGCATCATGTAAATGATATTGATGCTATGATTTCAAAATTCCATGCATTGCTAAATCCTGGCGGTTATCTTGCCATTGTTGATTTGTATACCGAAGATGGCTCGTTTCACGGCGAAGGATTCACCGGACATCTCGGCTTTGATGTTGAAAATTTAGCGGATATTTTAAAGTCTGCAGGGTATGAGAATATTAAGCATCAGAAATGTTATAGTATTGAGAAAACCGATGAAGAAGGGAAAGTAAGTGAATTTCCAATATTTCTGATTACCGCATCGAAACAGGAATAAATTGATTTTACTTTATTTCAAGCACTCCGGGAAGCATATTTTGCCGGAATTTATGCAACCGGCTGTTATAAATACAGCACAAACCATAGAAAATGTCCAATTTCAGTTTGTGGGAATTAAATGTCTTGGTTTAATGTCATATATTATAAAGTGAAGATAATCAGCATATTGTATATGTATAAAGCGATTTTGGCAAGAAACAGTATTTAAGCTTCCTGTTTAGTTCATAAAAAGTGAAATAAATTTTCGTTAAAATACGTTCTTAAAGTGATCATTAAGGTATTGTTTACTACATTAGCAATGTTTTTAATGTGATTTTTACTTAGTAAACTCTATGCATTCCGATAAGATACATTAGAAACCATTAATTTTTAAACAACTTATCATCATAACTGTTAGTATAAAATAAGCATTTGGAATTCCATTATTATTAAACTAAATCAATTAACAACCATTTAAAAAAACAAATTATGAACAAATCTGAATTAATTGATGCATTGGCAGCAGGTGCCGACCTGACAAAAGCTCAGGCAAAAAAAGCAATTGATTGCTATCACGAAACTGTAGCCGGAGCACTTGCTTCAGGAAACCGTGTTGAAATCGTAGGTTTTGGATCATTTTCAGTTACAACAAGGGAAGCCAGAACAGGTCGTAATCCTAAAACAGGAGCAGCTTTACAGATTGCCTCAAAAAAAGTTGCAAAGTTTAAACCAGGTAAAGCTTTATCCGATAGCTTATAAAAATTGATTTCCTGCTTTATTTAAACAGGAGACTAAATAAAGGCGTTCATTATTCCTCATCATTTGAGGGAAAATGAACGCCTTTTTATTTTACACCCATTTCATCTACATGAGCATGGCAAAGGTTTTTGGTGCTTATGCCGGATGTCGCATTCCTGTAAAATCAGTTGACTTTATTCTCCAGTAAGTCACCTACCGATGCCAGTAAGTGAACACGATCTACGGGTTTTTTAATATATTCCTCGCAGCCGCTCAGGAAAGCCTCCTGCTCATCGTCGGATGAAACAAAAGCAGTAAGAGCTATAACCGGTAAATCGGGAAGGAAGTTTTTGATTTGCCGGGTTGCTTCTATACCGCCCATAACAGGCATTTTCAAGTCCATCAAAACAAGGCCTACATCGGCGTTATTATAACAGATATTTACAGCTTCCACTCCGTTTTCGGCTCTTATTACTTTAAAATCAGCTCTGCTGAGAACAGTTTCGATGAATTTGTAATTATAGTCATCATCTTCGGCCACCAGAATTACAGAATTCCTTGTCAGCAAGGGATGTTTAGTCTTTATTTCTTCTTTTTTCTCCTTCACTTTTGACATAGTTGTTACAATTATTTCAGCAGGCAGCGAAAAGTAAACTGTTGAACCCTTTGCTTTTCCTGTTTCTATAAATATTTCGCCTCCCAGCAGTTCAACAAGTCCTCGTGCAATTGGCAATCCAAGCCCGATCGTTTCGTAACTCCTTGTTGTAGAAGCGTCAGAATGAGTATTGTAGTCGAAAAGTGAATTGATTTTTTTGTTTTCAATCCCAATCCCGGTATCGGTTACAAAAAACTCAGGAATATTATTCCTATTCCTGAAACCAAAATCAATCCTGCCTTTTTCGGTGAATTTTACTGCATTGCAGAGTAAATGTGTCATGATTTTATGCAGTATATCCGGATCCGTATTCATTAAGATATCAGTATGTGCTTCAGGTATTTGGGTTGTTAATTCAATGTCTTTGGTTTTACAATTGCCGATAAACTCATTCTTTATGTCGGCCAATAAAGTGCTGAGATTGAATTGTTTCGTATAGGTCCTGGTTTTCCCTGATAAGATCATTGAGATATCAATATAGCTTGTTACTGTATTGAGTAAACGTGTGCTGCTTTTCTTAATGATATCGATGTAGCTCTGTTTATTTTCCTTCGATATTTCTGTATTAACAAGCATATCGGCGAATCCTATAATTCCATTAAGTGGAGTACGTACTTCGTTGGATATGTTGTTGATAAGCGAAGCTTTCAGTTTATCAGCAGCCTCGGCTTTAATTTTAGCCTGTGAAAGTTCTTCCCACTGTTTGTGCTTTGCGGTAATATCTTCACAAATAGTTACCACATGTGTAATCTGCCTCTTTTCGTTCTTCACCGGCGAAATGCTGACATTCTCCCAGTAATGTTCCCCGTTTTTCCTTTTCACAGGCAGTTCACCGGTCCAGTCTTTACCCGAGAGAACAGTTTCCCACATTTCAGAATAAGTAATATCGGAGTACTTGCCTGAATAAAGGAACCATTGTTTCTTTTCTTTGATTTCCTGTAGGCTGTGGCCCGTAATTTTTGTAAACCTGGGATTAACATATTCTATTCTCCCATGCTGATCGGTAACCATTATCCCAACAGGGCTTTGTTCAATCGATTTGGTTAGCAGCCTGGTTTGCTGTTCAGCCTGCTTTCGGGTTGAAATATCGTTAACAATAGTATAAATATAGTCTTTGCCGGATATTACTACTTTGCTTGCAAATACTTCAACATCTTTCAGAGAACCATCGTTGCAGCAATGCTGAGTTTCGTACTGCTGAAATCCTGAAGTCCGTATTTTCTTTAATTGAGCTAAAACATCTTCGGGTTTAGCGGTGGTAATTTCAGCTATTTTCATTTGTTTCAGGGCCTCTTTGCTGAAGCCATAGAACCTGGCAGCCGAATAGTTTACATCAACGATTTGCTGAGTTTCCGGATCAAAAATAAGCTTAACAACGGAATGGTTTTCGAAGAGGGTATGGAATTTTTCTTCGCTTCTTTGCAACATCTCCTCCGTTTTAATGCGTTCTGTTATGTCTCTCAATGATCCTTCAATCATATCAGGCTGGCCTTTTGCATTGTAGCTTAGCCTAGCATTTAATGAAGTATGAATAATTTCGTCATTTCTTGTTCTGAACCTCACCACGAAATCCCAGACCTTACCGTTTTCCAGCAAAGAGTTAACAAGCATTTCCCTTTCGTTAATGTCATAATATAAATTAGATATTGGATTTCCGATAAGTTCGTCCCTGCTGTATCCCAGGTATTGATCTACCGAAGGGCTGATTTCATAAAGTATGCCTTCCAGATCAGTCTGAAAAAATACATCCTGGGTATTTTCGAATAACGTCCTATATTTTTCTTCACTTGCAGCGAGTGTTTCCCAAACTTTTTTCCGCTTTGTGACATCGGTTACCTGCATATGACGTGCCTTATGTCCTTTATAATCAATCAAATGCGAAGTAATTTCAACATGCATCACTTCCCCGTTTTTTTTCAGGTGCCACCAATTTCCCGAGGTATGGTATTGATGCTGGTTTTCAACGGGTTTTGTTTCTGAGTTCATTTCTTCAACCGGGCTGATATCGCGCAGGTTCATCGATAATAATTGCTCCTTGCTGTAACCGTATAGCTCCAGGGCAGAATTGTTTACATCAAGGATTGTATGTGTTTTTACATCGAATACAAGCATTGGTTGCGGATTGTATTCGAACATATTGTGATAGACGTCAATATCCGATACAGTTGTGCCTGTGGCTTTACTCTTTTCTTTCCCTGATTTCCTCTCTTTTATTGCTGTCGTCACAGCTTTGCCCAACCTTTGAATATGTTCTTTGCTGATGTAATCGGTGGCACCAGCTTTCATACATTCAACTGCTGTTACGCCGTCGAGTGTGTCGGTAAGAAAAATAACCGGTATATGAGGTGATTTTTCCCTGGTAAGTTGTAACACTGTTAGCCCATCAAAGGAAGGTAGCTTATAGGCCGTAATGATGAGATCAGGAGTTAAATTTTCAAGCTGATCTTCGAACTCCTGCTTTGATTTAACAATGCTGAATTCAAATTTTTCAAGTACCTTTCCAATTTCCTGCTTCGCAAGTAATGCATCGGATTCCAGGTGCTCTACAATAAGTATTCTGTTCTCTTTCATATCTACTTGATTTTATAACAGTAATTCAATTTATTGTATTCTGCTTATGTTACTGGTTGAAATTCTAGTCGGAGTTTCAACCTGTTTGTCTCAACTACCGGTGGCCCGGAATTTTGATTTATACATTCCAACAACAAAACTGTATGATGTCTTGCGTTATTTCTTTAAGTGAAATCTTTTTGTTGCAAGGCTTAAGACTGATTTTTGCCTGAAAAGGATTCACTTAACGGTGTCTTCCTCTGAGGAGGTGACCACATCCACATTTTTTGTGGCAGGGCCTGATATTTCGTTGAATAATCCGCTGCATTGTGACAGTTCGTATTATTCACAGGCATTGAAGAAGAGTAAAATAATTTGTTTCCTGAAAAGCAGCATTGGTTTCGGAAATCTTACTTTTACTCCAGCTGAAGAAAACCTGTATGCATTCAAAAACCAATTTTATTTAAGAATGAGGCAGGTTAGGATCTCAATCCATTCATTTAAAGTAATTTCTTCAAGTAAAATTACCTCAAACTATGGTGACACAATTGATCAAATTATCCTTTCGTAAAAGGATAATCAGCAAGTAAATAGGTGAAAAAATAAAAAACGAGTACCTTGTTGGTCAGCCAGGGCTGAATCAATGCCGGGAAAATTAAGTACTCATTGGTGTTGTGATATTGCCGTAAGGGTTTAAGTGGCGTAAAAGACATCCCTGGCATCAATATTAGTTGGGCAAGAACACAAATATACAACATAATGAGCTCAAAAACAATCCCATACACGAAAAAAAAATTAAAGAGTAAAGAATTGTTTCGTTTTTTGCCTTTTCTTTTTATTTCTTTATTAAATTTGATTAGCCTTAAAAGAATCTGATTTTATTGAAAACTTTACGGAAAGGACAACCTGTAACTATCTTCGATGATTTGTATCAAACATAATGGAAGGTACGCCAAAAGAATATGAAAAGAATATTTTTAACCTTTGGAGTTTCTAATCTAGTATTTATTCTGCCAAGTTGTATTGAAAAAGCTAAAAACCCCCAGAGTTTTGGCTTTAACAACAACTGCAATTGACTTCAACTTTTCTGGCAGTCATTACAGTTTCAACTTAGTGGATATTAAAAATAAATGGGACCCTGTCATGTGCTGGCGTAGAAAGCATTGATATAAAAATAATTTTTGAAAAAGGATAAGCCTTAAAGATAGAAATATAAAGTGTTAAAGATGACAGGATTTTTAAATGGAAAGGTTTATGTGCCTGGAATAGCGAAGAGATTTCGGTAATTAGTACCGGAATAAAAATTTCTTAACAAGTATTTTGTTAGTGAAAGCAAACTCATTCAACTTGCTATCAGGGAAATGGAATTAATGGGAAACTGACCGAAAAAACAGCTTAAGAAACAATAGCGATTTATTGAATTCATTTTTTACTTTAAATTTACATTATGAGAACGATAATTTTAGCATTTCTCGCTTTAACAATGTTTATTGCCGGGTGTAAATCAACACAGAAAATCCACGTTGTGCCAATACAGCCAATCCCTATGGCTGCTCTCGAATTACAGGAAACCTACTGGAAGCTCACTGAATTATTGGGCAAACCAGTTGTGTTGAGTGAAAAGATGAAGAAGGAAATTTATATTATCCTGAAAAAAGAGGGTAACCGGGTGCAGGGTTTCTCTGGCTGTAACACAATTTTTGGCCAATATGAGCTGAAAGAAGGAAACCGGATCACTTTCTCCGGAATGGTATCCACCAAGATGGCTTGCCCGGATCTGGCAATTGAAAGCGAATTCAATAAAATGCTGGGCGCTGTTGATAATTATAGCTTAAATGGCAGCATAATGACATTAAACAAAGCACGAATGGCTCCTATTGCCAGGTTCGAAGCAGTTATTAAATAGCAAGTGATTGAGACTTATTGTATCAATCTACATTGAACAAGTGCAATCGATCAATATGTGAATAATTTCTTATTAATATTAAACATGAAAAAGACCTACAAAAGAATTCTTTCTGGACTTGGCATTTTTATCATAATACTGGTATTTCTTTTCATTGGCTACTTTTTAAAGGCAAGGTCAGTTATGAAAGGAATGTCGGCAGTTGAAACCGGTGAAATAGCCCAGAATGTATTTTCGGTAAAAGATGCATTTGTAAATTTATACCTGGTCAAAAATGGCGATCACTACATTGCATTCGATGCCGGGAATGATAGGAAAAATATTCAGAAGGAACTGAAAAAACTCAATATTGAACCCGAGAAAATTGATGCAGTACTACTTACTCATACTGACGGCGACCATGTTGCCGGCATCAGTTTGTTTAAAAACGCGTCTATTTACATTTCAAAGCAGGAAGAACAGCTTCTCAATGGCAAGAAATCAAGATTCTTTATTTTTGGCAACAAAATTGATTCGAAAGAGTACAAAAAAATTGAAGATCAACAAGTCTTGAGTATAGATGGAATTAAAATACAAGGCTTTTTAGAACCGGGGCATACACCGGGATCCATGTGTTACCTTGTTAATGATTCGCTTCTGTTCACGGGCGATGCACTCCGGCTAAATCAAGGGAAGATCGAGCCGTTTTACGATTTTTTTAATATGGATACGGAAACGGCAACTCAATCTATCGGGAAAATAATCCGTATTCCGGGAGTTAGGTTTATATTTACAGCCCATAATGGATTTACTAACGACTTTGCTAATGCTACCCATGACTGGCCTTTGGTCCGTTAAAGTTTGAAAGATTCAGGCTATTGAAACCTGCAACTCTTTGAACCTTGAACAGCAGAACAATTGAAGTCAGAAATCGAAACATTGAAACACTGAAACAAATTTTTCATGCCCGAACACCGCCATTTTATTCACCATAAACCTTTCGGGTACCTCTGCCAGTTCGTTTGTGAACTTCCCAAAAAGAAACTTGTCGGCAGTTTGTTCGATTTTCCCGAGGGCACCATGGCTATTGGCCGCCTTGATGAACAAAGTGAAGGATTGCTGCTGCTTACAACGGATGGACAGGTAAGTGAACATATCCGGAGCCGGCATATTGAAAAGGAATATTACGCTCAGGTGGATGGACTTATTACTGATGAAGCTGTTGAGCAACTTAAAAATGGAGTTGAGATTGGGATTCGTGATGTAAAATACCGTACCATGCCATGCCGGGTTTTGCGTTTGGAAAACGATCCTGGTTTTGCTGCACGAACCCGAAAGATCCGTGACGACCGACATGGCCCTACCAGCTGGGTTTCGATTATACTTACCGAAGGCAAATACCGGCAGGTGCGGAAAATGACTGCGGCGGCAGGCTTCCCCACTTTGAGGCTCGTGAGAGTGCGCATCGGCAATATCCTTCTTAGTAATTTGAAAGCTGGAGAAGTGAAGGAAGTAGATGCATTTGAATTATCCGCAAACATAATCGGATAAATGTAATGGAATATAGTTTCCAGTTGTATCCATTACATTTCGAGTTAAAATTGATGGAATCAGGTTATTTTTTATCGTAAATTTGAACATTCTTTCCGGATTTATTCAATGGCTATTGCTTGTACCCTATAGCATTGCAGCAACATTATTAGAAATTTTTATTTTTTTACCGGAAGAAGTTAGCTGAGCATTCTATGACCCGTTTACCATTAAATAAAGTATATTCATGTGCTTGGCAAATCAGCCGTCAGTTGTTGGCACGGATATGCCTGAGTATTGCGTTGTCAGGCGTTTACGGAACTTCATTCGCAGAAGGCACTAAACAACTGGAGCCTTCTGGAGCACCTTCAAACTCTGTTTGCAAACTGGTGCTTTCGCAAAATTCTGCTGAATACCGTATCCCTTTCGCTTTGAATAATTGTAAGGAGGATTTCAGGCTGAATATTCGTGTCAATGATTTTACAAGCGAGAAAGTCTACCTGGGTTTCGGCGAAATTATTAATTATGCTGACGATGCAATTGTTTATACCGATGTGAAATTCCAGGTAAAAGATCCTAAAGGTGCCGTTGTTGCAGGATATTCTTTGCGGCAGTTACCCCGCACTCAAGGAAATCCCGGCTATATCAATAACCGTAATCAGGTAGATGCAGGTCCGAATATTAATAATGCTAATCCTCAGGGATATGACCCATTGGCAGTGAATCCCACCATGAATGGTGATTATGTAATTGAGTTCGAGATACCTGTGCAGCCACCAGGAACGGCAACTCTGGACGAGATGAGAGTGCTGAGGTATTTTGATGGTACGGTTGCAAATGGAATCAATCCTATTCCGGGACGATTATGGAGCAAAGCCTGGCAGCTGGCCACTCGCGCCGTTGAAGCAAAAACAAAAGCATCATATTCCTTATTTTATATTTATACTAGCGACAGTGTTGTTACTCGTTTCGATTGCAATGGACTGGCAGGAGGAGTGTGGTCGATTTATAGCAATGAATGGGGTTGTTCGACTATTGGGGATTGGAATGATCGCCGCCGCTCGCTGCGGGGAAATGCCACTGTGAAACCTGAGTATAAGATTTTTCTGAACGATCCTGATTTGAAGGTATTTCCGTCAGGGCTTATAGGGAAAATGATCAGTTTTAATGTAATTCCGAATGTGTGTGATACGGTTGTCACTTTTGAATCCAATGTGAGTAAAGGCGGAAATATTGATGTGCTACTTGATATTGATCCTCCTAACCCAGGTTCAGTTGGGCCCGAAGATGTACAACTCGGGTATACTGTAGTTGCCGGACATAATGTGTTGTTGCCTGCCTGGGATGGGAAAGATGGGAATGGAATACCACTTGCTAACGAGACCGTTGTTAATGCTAAGATCCGATTCCTGAACGGTCTTTCAAATGTTCCGCTTTATGATGTGGAGGATAATCCAAAGGGCTTTAAAGTTGATATCCAGAGGCCCTTACCGGCATCCGGAACATTGAAACTCAAACTTTTTTGGGACGATACAAGATTACCGGCCGTGTACTTTCCTACCAATAATTCAACCGTTGGCTGTTTGTATAGTGGAATTGACCCTGTTTCGGGGTGTCATGAATGGACAAGAGTTCAGAATTTGGGGGATACCAACATGATTAATTCGTGGTGGTATTTAACCACTGACGATATCCTGGAAACATCAATTAAGCTCAGGATCCGGCCTTCTTCGGGTCTCATATCCGGACCGACTAATGTGTGCAGAGGACAAGTGATTAATTTCAATACAAAATCCATGCTTTTTGCAGAAAAATACATCTGGCGTTTATCCGGTCCCGGATTTTCTGACGATTCAATTACTAATTCACCCGATACAGCATTTGCGTATCAGCTTAAAAAATCCATACCTGCCGGTGAGTATTTAGTTTCTGTTTTTGGCCGGAACCCGGTCTGTGGCGATGGTGAACCCGTGAATAAGCTTGTAACCATTCATAATCTTCCGAAAGTGGCATTTGCGAATGACTTTCCATGCCAGGGTGTTGGAATTACATTTACAGACCAGAGTATTCCTGCTGATGCAAACCTGAAAGAATTTACCTGGATCGTAAATTCTGGACAGGTAAATGAACGTGTTTTTCGAGGCAGTTCTACTTTAATTGTATTTGATTCAGCATTAAATTATAATGTCAGTCATGTAACCACTGACTTGCTTGGATGTACAGATACTGTAAGTCGGGTGATTGCAATTAAAGCCAAACCTGAGAGTGCTTTTGAAATCATACTAAACCCTGGTATAAATAACGGAGAACTTCATTTTGATAATCAGACTACCGGAGCAATTTCATATATATGGGATTTTGGCAATACAAGGACTTCTCCTCTTCCTGAGCCTGTTGTTAAATACGACCTCGAAGGAGACTATACCATCCAACTTGTGGCAACCAATTCTGCAGGTTGTAAGGATACAACAACAAAGCAATATTATTATATGCCGGGATTGTGGCTGCCCAATGCCTTTTCACCGAATGATGATCAGAAAAATGATGTTTTCAGGCCGGTAACCCAGCGAACCACGCTTGAACCTTATCAGCTACTTATATATAACCGGTGGGGTCAGCTTATTTTTAAAAGTTCCGATCCTGCAGAAGGTTGGGATGGATCGTTTAAAGGCCAGCCCTGCGAGGCTGGCAGCTATAGTTATGTGTTGCAGTACAGGGAGCCTGAAATTAATAGTTCGGGAGTTGTAACCCAAAGAGGGTTTGTGAGTTTGATAAGATAGTTTTAACCGCGTTTTCACACAAAAAAGGCCACCATTGGGTAGCCTTCTCTAATACTTACCGATTCGGTTTTCAGCAACCTCCACCCGAAGATCCTGTCTTTTTAACTGGAGTAACAGTTTTTTTCTCTTTATTAGCTTGTGCTGAAAGGTTCTTTCCTCCAGCAGCCGGCGCAGAAATTGCTTTCAAAGCTGCCGTATCAATAAGTGCGGTTTCACTTAATTGGGGTAAAAGCCGCGTAAGTGAATCTGCGTTTTCGAAATTAATTTGTGCAAAACTACCAGTAAAAAGCAAGACATTTTTAAATCCGGTTTGCCTGAGCATCAGCCACGGGCCGTTTGCCTGTTGCTGAGTTTCGCCATATAAAAGTGCGGTTTGTCCTGATTTTTCGATTTCATGAAAAACAGATTTGCTTTTTTGAGAAAATAACTCGCGCACCGGGATATTTACTGCATTTTTAACATGGCTTCGATCGAAAGCTATTGAATTACGCACATCTATAAAAACAGTTTTCCCGGCACTGTCTTTCAATAATGAAACTGCTTGTTCAGGAGTTATCACCACTGCCGGATCATTCAGTAAGGCGAGGCTTTCGGAAGGAGTAAGTGTATATTTAATATCAGGTCTCCTGAATGTGACTAATCCGACGATTATAAGCAGCGCTATGGCTATAACAATCATGGTCAGGCGGTTGGTTTTATTAAGTTCTTCCATGGTAATCTTTATTTTGCAGGTATAATTAACAACCACCACCCGATTTCCCGCCGGATGACTTTTTCACAACATTTACTGTTTTCTTTGCAGCCACTGTTTCCGTTTTGGCAGCCATTTCCGGGCTTCCAAAGAAATGCTGGCATGCCGCTATCCTGAACTGATATAGTTCCAAAGCTTTCGTTGTTGCAGTTTCGGCAGGCTTTTCGGCTTTAACAATAGTGCTGAACCATCTGTTAACTCCGCCCTGCATAACATAAATCCGTTGCAGACCTAATCGTTTGCAGATGATCCATGCCTGGTCGGAAGTAACATCAGCATTAGAATAAAAAACCTTATCCATTTCTTTTTGATTCAATATTTCCAGCGCTGAAGCTGAAAGAAGAGAATCGGACGGAATATTTATAGCTCCGGGAATAGAAAAGGCTTTGAACTGTGATTCAGGTCTCACGTCAATCAGAATCAATGCCGGGTTCTTTTTTACAAGCCTATCGGTGATATCATCTGTGGAGAGAAACCTAGACGGATCATCAATTGCAGCCAGCAGCAGTTCGGGTTTAGGTTGTTTGGCAGTATCCTTCGCAGGCATAAAGAGTATTCCTACTCCAAGTGCAATTATTATGCCTGCCAGTAACAGATATCTCTTGTTCATAGTCTTAATTCTTAATACTCAACTTTAGTAACCTTCTTTTCAACAAATGCAGCCCCGTAAAACATGCCCACTGCCACAACTATCAACAGGAATGCGAAAACGGTGTCACGCATGCCAAGAAGTTCATAAATTTTGGCTCCTCCCAGGTTGTGGCTGTTGTATAAGCCTTGAAACAACGGGTAAAGTTCCGAGAAAATAAAAACGCCTATAAATAATCCGCCACTAAAAAACATAGCATCAATCTTCCCGATAGCTACGCCGGTAAAACTGGTACCCGGGCAAAAGCCGCCAAGAGCAAAGCCAAATCCCATAATAATGCCGCCAATAATGGCCGACATCACATAATACGGATTTATATAAAGCATAGAAGCATCCATCCAGCCCATATAATCAAAATAGAAAATGCCGGTCATGGCTGTTATTGCTGCCGTGAAAAACACGCGCAAAACAACAAAATCGTACCCGAAAAAGGTCCCCATGATTTTGCGTGATGAAGAAAAACCGGAGGCTTCGAGAGAAAATCCGAAGCCAACTCCCAGTAGCAATGCAATTACATTGTTCCAGGTTTCGGGTATAACACCCATGGGAATAAGAGGTCCTACCATATATTTTTGAATTTAATGCGTTAACTTGTTTTTATTTTTTTTGACTTAAGAATATTGATTTTTTGATTTAAGATTTTTGATTTACGATTATCACAACACGTTAGTTTTTCAGCTAAAATCTTAGATCCTTGCCTGCTGCAAGCAGGGCTAATCCTTGTTCTTAAATCCACAATTTCTTGAAAATCCAAGAAAACAGGTAAGCCGAGCCGAAAATTGCCATCATCGTAATAATACCTGAAGCCGATAACACAGCCATTCCACTGAGTGCAGCACCACTGGTACATCCCCGGGCAAACTGCGAGCCAACCCCGAAAAGGATTCCCCCTGCCAGGGCAGCAATCAGCCTGGTTCTGCCTGTGATTTTTGGCGAATGTTCGACTATAAACTTTAAACGGCCGTAAAGTGTTCCGGAGAGAAATCCTCCGACAATCACACCAATAACTTCGAAAACCAGCCAATTACTCATCGGGCTTGCGTCGTCGCTCAGGAATTTGCTGTAGTATTTGTTTCCTTCAGCATGAACCGGTGCAATTGTATGAACTGCTGATACTACTGAGCTTTTTACTGCACCGCTGGCACCAAGCCCGCGACCTGTAATATAATATGTGCCGAAAAGCACTAGTCCCAATAATACACCGCCCAGGTAAGGGTTGATGTAAAAGGTTCCATCTCGTTTGTTCTTTGCCATGATTAACTATTTTTTGTGTTGATTTTTTTCGTTTAATGTTAAATGATGGTTGGAAGTCGGAAGTCCGAAGTCAACTATTCTCCTTTTGTCCTTCTCGCTCTGCATCCCCAATCCCTAACCCCTAGTATAAATACCGTGTAATCTGCCCTGCTTCAACCATTATAAACCTGAATATCAGTCCTCCCAGTAGAACCAGTATAGCTGGTATAATAATCGGCATTTTGAAACCTATAAGTTCTAGAATTTCAAGTACCGCAGGAAATAGAAGCCCTAGAATGATTACAAATACAAAGAATGGAACTGTAAATTGCCCTCCCAGGAACAAATTAGCAGCGTCGATCTGTACCTGCGAACCTGCCAGAAATCCCATTATCATATGGACGATGAAGAATAATTCAACTGCTATAAACAGCAGGTCGAGGCGGCTTATAAGCTTGCGTTCTTCATGGTTTTTACTCATCAGGATTATAGTGGCGGCACCTGTCGACATTCCTGACACCAGGAAAAGCGGTCCAAGGATAGTTGTATTCCATAATGGCCGCGCATTGAATGCTGAGAGTAAAATCCCGGTGTAAATGCCAAGGATAACAGCATAAATTGCCATAGGCCATGCGATTAACTTGCGGTTTTTAATAACCCAGGCTTCAAAAGTACACAGGAACTTGAATTTCCAATCCCAGTTTGGGAATACCTCTCTCAGATAACTTGCCGACCAGATGATGGAGATCGGTGTCATGATCATCAATACCCAGGCACCCCAACCCATTGGCGATTGAAGGCGAATGGTAGTATATAGCTGCCAGAAATAAAGTTTGTGCTTCAAGTCAAGGAAGAGCATACCTAAACCAATAATCAGTGCAAAAGGCACAATAAACGGGGCCCATTTCACAGTCGCCTGCATTTCTTTCTCTTTACCTAAAATGGTATACACCCCTGCAAGGAAAAGTATTCCTGCTGCCAGTCCTCCAAGGAAAAGATAGATAGGAATCTGCCAGTGCCAGATATTGAGATAAGGGTCAATATTAGGAATATTGCGACCACTTACAAATAATTCTTCTTTCATAGTAACACGAATATTTTTGATTTATCAGGTCAGGTAAAAGATATTTGGTTTGGTTCCCGCTTCGGGTGACAGTGCCTTGAATTTGCGGTTCTTCAGAACGTTAACTATTTCTGAATTCGGGTCATCAAGATCACCAAAATACATGCACTTGGTAGGACAAACACTTACACAGGCAGGGTTTTCACCTTTACGGACTCGGTGAATGCAGAAAGTACATTTATCTACATATCCATCCGGGTGAGAATACCTTGCTTCGTAAGGACAGGATTGGATACATGCACCGCATCCTATGCATTTGTTATGCGTCACGAGCACAATTCCTCCGTCTTCGAAGTGGCTTGCACCGGTCGGACAGCAGCGTACACATGGTGAATTGTCGCAATGGTTGCAGCGTTCCGAACGCAATTCAATACTTACGTTAGGATAGGTACCATCTACAGTTTCGGTCACCCAGTCGCGGCAAAAGCCGATAGGAACGTCGTTTTCAGTCTGGCAGGCAACTACGCAGTCGCTGCACCCCACACATTTGCGGGTATCAATTGCCATTGCATATCTCATGATACTATCTCCTTTCGCGGATCTTCCTTAAGAAATGTTACAAAATTGCCTCTCATACCGGTTCCGCCCATGGTGGGATCCAACATTACATTGGTGATAAGCTCGGTGTCATTCACTCCTCTGCCATTTGCCAGATGCAAGGGTTCGTGATGATGCCCGAATCCATGCACTATATACACCGAATCCCAGCGTATGCGTTCAGTCAATCTTATTTTTACCGGAAATCTCGAAACGGTTCCATCCTGGTTTTTCAGCCAAACATACTGGCCTTTCTTTAATCCCCATATTCCGGCAACTTGCGGATTTATCCAAACTGAATTTTCAGGCATGAGCGCTACCAGGTTTGGATTGTTTGCCGTACGGCTAAAAGTATGCATTGGAGCGCGGCCGTAAATAAGCCGATAGAATCCTTCCTGTGGCTCAGGATGCTGAGTGAAAGCCGGTATAGGGTCAAATCCTGCAGCAGCCATTTCGTGCGAAAACAATTGTATTTTACCCGAAGCTGTTTTGAAGGTATGTGTGGTGCCTGGTTCAATATAAGGTGAAGTATTGCGGTGTATTTTTTTGACGCCAATCCTTTTCATTTCTTCAAGCGACGAACCAACCTGTTTCAACTGCCAGTCGAGTACTTCGGAAAAATCAGTGTAATTATAATATGCACCCAATCCAAGGCGCTCGCCGAGTTGTTTGGTAATCCACCAGGCCGGCTTTGTTTGGTTTTTAGGCTCAACTGCAGGCATACGCAGGCAGAGAGTAGGTTCGCGATGGGCTGTTGCACGTATGTCATCGTATCGTTCGAGGTAAGTACATTCGGGCAGAACAACGTCAGCAAAACCTGTGATTTCCATTGGCATGGTATCAACAACAACCAGCAATTCCAGAGAATCCATGGCTTTCAGGAGTTGTTCTTTCATTGGCACAGATGCAATAAGATTGGTTCCAGCAACTATCCATCCTTTGATCTTAGCATCTTTTCCATCAGCGGGAATGGAAGCTTCAATAACCAGGTTGGTAGGGGCTTCGTTGGCCAAAGGATATTTGCCATCCAGCAAATCTTTCCACGACCAGGCTGGCTTCGGAAATTCGGGATGGGGGAATTCTGGTATTTTGATTCCTTCTTTTAAGAAAAGGCCGCCTCTGTTACCCCATGAACCAAGCAAAGCATTAAGGATAGCCATGGCCCTGGAACGTTGCACATCGTCGCCGTACCATGCCGCATGGCGCCCTGGATGAATAATTACCGACGGAGCAGCATTTGCCATTTCGCGCGCGGTTTTTCTGATCAGGTCAGGCTTTAGCGTTGTAATTCCATATGCCCACTCAGGTGTAAAATCTTGCACATATGCTTTTAATTCATCAAATCCTTCGGCATAAGTTTCAACATATTCTTTGTTATACAGATCATCATAAATCAGTACATTTATCCACGACAACATTAAAGCTATATCTGTTGATGGTTTTATCGGAAGCCAGTATTTTGATTTTGAAGCTGCGGTTGAAAGCCTTGGATCTACAGTTATAATTACTGCACCGTTATCGATGGCTTGGCTCATTTCCTGTACCTGGCCGTTGTGCATGTTTTCGCCAATGTGTGAACCGATTAGTACGAGGCATTTTGTGTCGCGTATGTCTGTAACTTCAGGGCTGCTGACCGATTCGCCAAAAGTAGCTTCGAAGCCCACATCACGGGCTCCGCGGCATTGCGCAAATGAAGGAGCAGCGAGGTTGGACGTTCCGTAGGCTTTCATTAGATGCGAAAAATGAGGAGCGGGTCCACCGTGCATGAACAAAGCCATACTTTCAGCACCATGTTTGCTTTTGATATCCGACATCTTAGAAGCAATTAGGTTAAGAGCTTCATCCCAGCTGGCTTCCCTGTAGGTCTGTTTTCCATCTCTAACTACTCTAATCAGTGGGGTTTTGAGCCTGTCGGGATCATTGTACATGCCGACACCACCGGTGCCACGCGGACAGAGCCTTCCGTTGCATTGCGGATCATCATCGTTTCCGGTGATCTTTTTTATATTTCCATCTTCAGTAACGTGAGCCCAGGCGGCGCATTTCCAGAAACATACCTCGCAATAAGTTGGTGATCTGCGCAGGGTTGCTGTTTCGTTTTCATTTTCGTTACCAAACAAAGATGAACCCAGCACGGCTTTGGCAGTCCCAGCCGTAATGGCAGTGGCTCCAAGGCTTAACGCTGAAATTTTAATAAAATCTCTCCTTGTCTTCATGTGATTTTATTCTTTTAACAATCAGTCATTTACAATAACAAATGATGTTTCATTGTTTATTGAATAACAAAGGTATATTAAACTTAATCACATACAAAAAATGCTAGTTCTATAACTGCATATGTATTATATTGATAGTGAGCCAGATACGAATATATTTAAACCTCATATAATATTGAAACTATTATACAATGCACAATATCAAGTAGATACAACCTTCTTTAGAATCCTTATAAATTCGATATATAAATTCTATATATCAGAATATGAGCGTGTTACGTTAATTTGTAACTACTCAAAGTAAAAACTGTCATAGGGCATAATAATAAATGATATATATCATTTTGGATCAGGCATCAAGTAATTTTAGAAAGTCACTTGCGTTTTTCATTAATGAAGGATTCTAATAGAAATCAACGGGAATTACAAACAGAACCCATATTAATTTCTTTTTGATTTTTTTTAAGTCAGAAATTAAAACGAGATTCATATTCATTTTGAATAAATGGCATTAATTCAACAAGAATCTGATTTATTATGCATTGAAGCATAATCTATACATTGATAAATCAAAGGATCATGCTCATATCAGAGTGATTGATCTTATTCTCAACTCTAGCCTAAGAGGTCAATATGTTTGCCTCGTGACTCAGATTTTCATTTCCATGCCACGCTTTAGCTCAAAACTCTTTTCTCCATTACTAAAAGTTACAGTTTCAGTTCCATTGTTTTTAACTTTCAGGAGTTCGTGGTTTACCTCAATTTCCAACAAATTGCCTTTCCAATAAATTGGAAATGTGATCTGAGTTATTTCCTTTGGTAGCTTTGGTTCTATCCGCAATCTACCACCAACCATTCGGATTCCGCCAAAACCACAAACAATAATTTGCCATATCCCACCTAAAGATGCCGCGTGTATTCCATGATCAGAAGATTTCATGTTCAGGCCCAGGTCGATGGATGTTGCCTGTCGGTACAAACTATATGATAAATCACGGTTATCAAGGTCATTTGCCAGGATTGAATGTGTGGAAAGGCTTAAGGATGAATCGTGTAATGTCCTGGCCTCGTAGTAATTATAATTAGCCTTTTTTACTTCAGGACTGAATTTGTGTTCAATCAAATACATCAGCATAACAACAGATGCCTGCTTTGACACCTGTATCAGGTTCACCTCACTAAGACTGTAATCCAGGAAAAGTGAGCCGACATGCTCCTGGTTTTTATATTTATGCAGATCAATCTCCGTCAACGACAGGTAGGTATCATCCTGCGGAATGATGTTGTTGTCATTTGGTTGAGGAAGATAAATGAGAGGAAGCTTTTTCTCTAACTCTTGAATTTCATTTTTCAGCTTCAATAAGTTATCAAGACGGTTAAAGATTCCAGGTTTTTCTACTTTCAGTAAATGATAATAATGAATGGCGTTTTCAATGCACCAGTAAGCGGTATAATTGGTAAAAGCGTCGTTGTTAACATGCTCTTTGTATTCATCAGGGCCAACAACTTCGTTGATATGATATTGTTTCTTGTCCTTATTCCATTGCAGGCGGCTTGCCCAGAAAATGCCGGTATCGAGCAGGATTTCGTACCCGTAATTATTCATAAAATCCTCGTCGCCTGTTACCTGGTAATATTGCCAGACGGCAAATGAAATATCCGAGGTGATGTGCTGCTCGATAAATCCACTCCATATTTTTGTTGATTTTCCTGTGTTGATATCCACCGCGCCCCATACAGGAGTAACTTCGCCATCATCGGCCCAGGCGGATTCCCAAGGGAACATGGCGCCTTTATACCCGTTTTCCATGGCTTTTTTACGCGCTCCTTTAATGGTGTTATAGCGATATTCCAGCAAACTTCGGGCAATCTGTGGCTGCGTATACGTGAAGAATGGAAGCATAAACAATTCCGTATCCCAGAACGAATGCCCCTTGTATCCTTCGCCCGAGAAACCTTTGGCTCCGATTCCCATTCGGTTATCGTGAGCTGGAGTCATTATAAGCAAATGGTATTGCACGAAGCGAATAGCAAGCTGGTTAAAATCATTGTTACTCTCAATTTTAATATCAATCGCCTTCCATTTTTCGGCCCATACTTTTGCTGAAAGATTATGCAATGTGTTATATCCTGATTTACAGGCTGATTTAAGCTGTTCGATGGAATATTCTCTCAGTTTCTCCAATGATAAAGATTCTAATTCTTTATCGCGGGTAGTGTATACGTTTGATATTTTTTCAATTCGGATTGTTTGATTTACCTCCACATCTGAAGAGTAAATCATAAAGACTTTACGCCGGTCCATTTCAAAACGGGAAGATACAACTGTTCCTTCCAGGGTTACAGAGTGAGCGGTATTGTGAATGAAAGTGATTTCGGATTGCGTAGTCTGCTGTAGCATCTGCACATATTTTTTGTCGAAAATACGTTTCTCACCTTCATGAAAATGCTGAGCGCCACTGTTGCTCATTTGCCCGTTGATGCCACTGTCGAATCTAATTTTTGCTGAATGTGTCAATGCTTTAATTTCAATTTCAGCAGCCATCAAATGAAGATTGTCAAAAGAAATAAACCGTTTGAATGAAAACTGAAATGCTTTTCCTTCCTCATTTTTCCACTTAAATGCTCTTGTTACTTCGCCGGTTTTCAGGTTTAGCGTGCGGTGATAATCTGTATATGAACCTTTATCTAAACCAAACAATTTACCATCAATCAGGATATCGATGTTTGAAATATCAGCAGCATTCGGCAATTCGGTTACATCATTGTTATCAAACTTATTGAATGTGCCGGCAACAAAGGTGTCGCGCACCTGGTTAATATATCGTTCCTCGGTAGCGGTGCGCATTCCCATATAACCATTTCCCTGGCAGAAAATGGTTTCGCATTTTCCCTGGAACCTTGTATCAAAATCGATTTCTGTAACCAGCCAGTTCTGCAGTTCTCCCTTTCCTTTATCGTAATTCATCATGTTGTATCCGATTTCGATTTTAGTTTTATTATAAAATTGTTTTTTCTGTTTCCGGATCAAAGAAATGAAGCCGCTCCAGATCTATTCCTACGGTTACCTTTTCCCCGGGTATGTGTGAATTTGATGAACTGCTGCGGTATGAAAAGATTGTATCCATTCCATGCAAAGTAAAATGATTATACGATTCGCTTCCCACATTTTCAACCAACTGGATTTCGATTTCCACATCGGTTGATAAACGGCGTTCTTTTTCCAGTCCTTTATCGTAAACATATTCCGGCCGGAAACCCATATCGACCGATTTACCTAGGTATTTCTCCATCGAAACGCGCAATGGTGGCGGAACAGAGATTTTCATTCCTTCATTTACAAAATACAACTCATCTTCTTTCACTATTTTACCTGATACAAAATTCATAGCAGGGCTCCCAATGAAACCCGCGACAAACTTGTTTTCAGGATGATAAAACACATTTACCGGCGTATCTGTCTGCTGTACCACACCATCCTTCAGAATCACAATTTTATCGCCCATCGCCATAGCTTCAATCTGATCATGGGTTACATAAACCATGGTATTTTTTAAATGACGGTGCAAGCGCTTGATTTCGCTCCGCATTTGCACCCTTAATTTTGCATCCAGGTTAGATAAGGGCTCATCAAATAAAAATACATCCGGTTGCCGCACGATAGCCCGTCCGATGGCAACACGCTGGCGCTGTCCGCCCGACATTTCCTTCGGCAAACGATCAAGGTATTCCGTTAGTCCAAGCGTTGTGGCGGCAGCCGTAACTCTTTGATGGATATCGGCTTTTGGCATCTTCTTCAGCTTTAAACCGAAAGCCATATTATCATACACTGTCATGTGCGGATACAAGGCGTAATTCTGAAAAACCATGGCAATATTCCGGTCTTTCGGATGAACTTCGTTCATGCGTTTGTCATTAAAATACAAATCGCCGTCCGAAATATCCTCCAGACCAGCAATCATCCGCAGAAGGGTGGATTTCCCGCACCCTGACGGCCCGACCAATACAACAAACTCTCCTTCTTTGATGGATATATCAATCCCCTTAATCGCGTAATGACCGTTGGAATATGTTTTCTTCAGATTTTTTATTTCTATGATCGCCATTTGAAGTAGTTATGAGTTATTAATGATGAGTTATGAGTGCAGTAAATTCAGGATTATGATTCAAATAAAAATTATTCCTTGCCACCGGTTGAAGCTATTCCCTGTACAAAGTAGCGC
>CAIWMA010000470.1 GCA_903913645.1 uncultured Bacteroidales bacterium
AAGACAAATCTACTTACCAACCTGATTGTCAATCTGCAGGAAGGTATCTTGCTTGAAGATTCAGACCGTAAAATTGCATTAACCAACCAGTTATTTTGTACAATGTTTGGTATTCCTGCACCTCCCGAAGCCTTGATTGGGGCAGATTGTACCGGTTCAGCTGAACAAAGCAAAGTGTTTTTTAAAAACCCAGTGAAGTTTATAGCTGATATTGAGAAAATTCTTACCGATAAAGAAGCGGTGTATAACGATGAACTCGAATTGGCCGACGGTCGCTATTTTGAAAGAGATTATATCCCCACATACCTTGAAAGCAAGTACAGCGGCCATTTGTGGAAATACCGCGACATAAGTGAACGCAAACATGCTGCCCTTAAATTGGAGAATAGCGAAGAACGCTTTCGCCAGGTAGTTGAACAAAGTCGCGAGGTAGTTTGGGAAGTTGATCCAAAAGGGTTATACACCTATGTAAGCCCATTGTCTATGCAGGTTTATGGTTACTCTGCTGAACAACTGGTCGGCAAAATGCATTTTTATGATATAGCCCCGGAGGAAGGTCGGGAAGAGTTTAAAAATGCAGCATTAAGCGTGTTCGATAAGAAAATAACTTTTGAAAATTTAATTAATTCTGTTTGCCGGCCTGATGGCAAAATAATTACTGTAGAAACCAACGGTATTCCAATGCTCAATGCCGACGGTCTTTTGATTGGATATAGGGGAATTGATGCTGATATTACCAGTCGTGTAAAGGCAGAAAAAACAATCAGGGAGAGCGAGGAAAAGTTCCGGTCTATAACGGAGCAAACAAGCGACCTTATCGCAATTACGGATGAAAACGGGTGCATCACGTTTGCTTCACCTTCATCCTTTTCTGTTTTTCTGATTTCGCCGGCAGATATGTGCGGACGCAATTTTTGGGATTTTATTGATGAGAACGAAATTGAAAGGTCATTAGTGGTTTTCCAAACTTGTATGGAAAGTGATGGTAAAATAAAAGATGTTGAATTCAGAATGAAACGTGCTGATGGTACTCTATTTATCGGAGAGATAAACGGTTCAAAGTTTATAACTGAAACACAGAGCGGGATTTTAGTAACCATCCGCGACATTACCGAACGTAAGCAAACTGAATTAATACAAAATGCCCGAATCCGTTTATCAGAGTTTGCTCCTTCCCATTCAAGGAATGAATTGCAACAAAAACTATTAGACGAACTGGAACAATTAACCGGCAGTAGCGTTGGATTCTTCCATGCTGTTAATGCTGATCAGAAAACTCTTGTTCTGCAAAGTTGGTCGGCTAATACATTAAATAATATGTGCAATGCCGACCCCAAAAGTCTGCACTATAATATTGATAAAGCAGGTGTATGGGCTGAATGTGTAACTCTGAGGAAAGCTGTAATTCATAATGATTATTTAAGTGTCGAAAATCGCAGAGGAATTCCCGAAGGGCATGCGATGATAATTCGTGAACTTGTAGTTCCCATTTTTCGCAATGGGTTGATTGTGGCCATTGTGGGTATCGGGAACAAACTTACCGACTATGTTGAAAAAGATATTGAGTTTGTATCCAAGCTTTCCGACCTCGCATGGGACATTACAGAGCGAAAAGGAGCAGAAGAAAGCGTAAAAAAACTTTCCCAGGCATTGATTCAAAGCCCGGTAATGACCTATATTACTGATATTTCAGGTCTTATTGAATATGCAAACCCTAAAGTTGTTGAAGTAACCGGTTATACAGAATCTGAATTGCTGGGCCAGAATCCGCGTATATTCAGTTCAGGCGAAAAATCAAAAGAAGAATATCAAATCCTTTGGGAAACTATAAGTGCCGGCAATGAATGGAAAGGCGAGTTTCACAATAAAAAGAAAAACGGTGAATTATACTGGGTGGCCGCATCTATTTCGCCAGTTACTGATGCTAATGGGAAAACAACGCACTTCCTTGCTGTTGAAGAAGATATCACAGAGCAAAAAAAGAATGAGGAAAAGATATCTCAGCAAAATGAACGGCTGAACGCAATTGTGAGCGCCATGCCTGATTTGATTTTTGTAATTGATACCAAGGGAGCTTATCTTGAATTTTACCAATCACATACCAATGCCAGGTCAATTCCTGTTAATAAGGTTATTGGCACAAATCTTAAGGCGTTTTTCAATAAAGAGCAAGCCGATAATTATCTTCAAAATATCCGGATGTGTATACAGGATAATAAACTGATATACTTCGAATACCAGCTTTCAGAAGGAAATTTAATAAATTATTATGAAGCACGGTTAACCCCTTACGGTGATGATAAAGTTTTATCCTTTGTCAGGGATATGACTGATCGTGTGCATTCAGAAATGGAGATACAAAACCTGAACGCAAACCTTGAACTTAAAATAGTTGAAAGGACCAGCCAACTGGCAATAACAAACTCAAATCTGGTAATCGAAATTGAAGAGCGCAACAAAGCAGCAGCTGCATTGGAGGAAGCCCTGGGCCGGCTTCGTAAAATTGCGGATCGTGTTCCAGGTTTTGTTTTCCAGTTCCGTATTAAACCTGATGGGTCATCCTGCTTTCCTTTTGCAAGCGAGGGTATTTATGAAGTCTGCGAAGTAAGACCTGATGACGTTTCTGAAGATGCAATAATTTTATTTGATAAAATTCATCCTGAAGATTTAGCGGCTGTAAATACTACTATCATGCATTCAGCAAAAGAGTTGATTCTCTGGATGCACGAATATCGGATAATATTTGAGGATGGATCTGTGCGGTGGTTATTTGGCAATGCTTTGCCGCAAACCGAAGCTGATGGTTCAATACTATGGCACGGATTTATTTCAGATATCACTGAACGTAAGAAAGCAGAAGAAGAGTTGAAACAAGTCTCTACCCGCCTGGCTTTAGCTGCATTTGCGGGTGGAGTAGGAGTATGGGATCTTGATATTGTTAACAATATCCTGGTCTGGGACAAACAAATGTTCGAACTCTATGGAATGGATGAAAAGGATTTTAGCGGAGCTTACGAAGCCTGGCTGCAAGGCGTTCATCCTGATGATGTTGTCCGTGGCAACGCAGAGATACAGATGGCGATACAGAATGAGAAAGAATTCGATACTGAGTTCCGGGTAGTATGGCCAGATACAAGTATTCATATAATCAGAGCAATGGGGATTGTGCAGCGTGACAGTTCCGGTACCCCTTTACACCTGTTAGGCACTAACTGGGATATCACTGCACAAAAGCAATCAGAAGAGGCCTTACGCCAAAGTGAAGCCAAGCATAGCTCCATGATATCTAATATTTCAGATGTTATTGGTATTCTGGGCGACGACGGCATCATAAAATATAAAAGTCCGAATATCGCGAAAGACTTCGGCTGGCAGCCCGAAGATCTGTTCGGTACAAGTGGTTGGCTAACAGTACATCCTGACGATTTGGACCGCATCCAGAAAGAATTTTTTAAAGTCCTTCAAAAGGATAATGCAGCAAAAACTGTAGAGTATAGATACCTGTGTAAAGATGGTGGTTATAAGCCTATTGAACTTACTGCTACTAACATGATAAATGATAAGGTCATCAACGGGGTACTGCTGAATTATCACGATATTTCTGCACGTAAACTGGCAGAAGAATCCTTGCGCGAGAGCGAAACCAGGTTTTCGTTGTTTATGGACCATTTGCCTGCGCTTGTATTTATTAAAGAAAACGATAGCAGGATGGTTTTTGCCAATAATGCAATCGATACCGCTTTAGGCGCTTCGAAGTGGATTGGAAAGTCATTGTTTGAATTTTTCGATGCCGAAACTGCTGAAAGGATTATTGAAGATGATAAAAAAACCTTAGATTCCGGTTATCAAAAAATTGAAGAGAGTTTTCCTACGCTCGATGGGACAATACATCATTATGAAACACAGAAGTTTATAATCCCTGTCGAAAACCAAAACCCTATGCTTGGAGGAATTGCCATTGATATCACTGATCGCAAATTTGCGGAGGAGGAGATTAAGAAAGCAAAAATTGTAGCTGAAAAAGCCAACCTGGCCAAGAGTGAATTCCTGTCGCGCATGAGCCACGAACTCCGTACACCTATGAATTCAATACTTGGATTTGCACAATTAATGGAAATGGGCGAACTTAATCCGGCTCATCGCAAAGGGGTGAATCATATTCTGAAAAGCGGAAAACACCTTCTTGATCTTATAAATGAAGTGCTCGACATATCACGCATTGAAGCAGGCCGGATATCTCTATCGATGGAGCCTGTGAAGTTAAACACAGTTATAGCTGAAATGCTTGATATTGTTAATTCACAAGCTATGAAAAAGAATCAGGAGATAGTGCTGGTGGATTCGCCAACAAACCAACTTTTCGTAACTGCCGATAATCAACGGTTAAAGCAGGTATTACTCAACTTAATTAATAATGCTGTAAAATATACCCAGGAAGGTGGCAGTGTAAAGATTCAAACTGATTTGCTGCCTGCTGATTCGCATGAAGTATCCAGGATCCGGATTTCAATTATTGATACAGGAATAGGGATTAAAACGGGAGAAATCAGCAAACTTTTTCTTCCGTTCGAACGTATTGGAGCTGAAAAAACGGAGATTGAAGGTACCGGCCTCGGGCTTACCGTTGTAAAAAAGCTGATGGATGCCATGGGTGGAAAAATTGGCGTGGAAAGTGTGCTGGGAGAAGGAAGTACTTTCTGGATTGAACTCCCAAAGAGTGAACATTTGATCGGAGAAATCAGGCAAAAGCTTGGCGATCAATTTGATGAATCCGGTGCACAGGAGATTTATGGTACCATATTATATATCGAGGATAATATGTCAAACGTTGAACTTCTTGAGGACATAATTGAATCACGACGTTCACACATTCGGATAATTACCAGTAAATACGGTGAGCAAGCTGTTCCACTGGCAACTGAATCCAAACCTGGCTTGATACTGCTTGATTTAGATTTGCCCGATATTCATGGGAGCGAAGTGTTAAAACGACTACAGGAAAATACTGATACATCTTCAATCCCGGTGGTAATTATAAGTGCCGATGCCATGGAACACCAGATTGAAAAGTTGTTGGCTCAGGGAGCCAGAAAATATTTAACCAAGCCTTTACATGTGCTTGATTACCTAAGCGTAATTGATGAGTTTATAGACAAATAGGGAACTCGTAGAACTGAATTTTAATACACTACTAATACAAAGGAAATGATTGACCCCACCTTGAAAAGTTCAAATATTCTGATCATTGATGATCAGGTAGCAAACATAGATGTTTTGGAAGGCTTCCTGTTAATGCAAGGTTATACCAGCATAAAAACCACCGCCGATCCCAGGAAGGTTATCAGTCTTTACCAATCATTTGCCCCCGATTTAATTTTACTCGACCTGTCTATGCCTCATCTTTCCGGGTTCGAAGTTCTGCAGCGATTGAAACCTTTTGTACTTGCCAATACGTATGTGCCCATATTAGTTCTTACAGCCGATATTACCAAAGAAGCCAAACAAAGGGCGCTTTCAGAAGGTGCCAGCGATTTCTTAATAAAACCATTTGATTTGGTTGAAGTGGGTTTACGAATCAAGAACCTGCTATATACAAAATTCCTGGTGCAACAATTAGGAAGCCAAAACCTGATTTTAGAAGAAAAAGTTAAAGCACGGACCAAAGCTCTTGAACAAAATAACTTCGAATTAATAGCAGCCAGGGACAAAGCCGAAGCGAGTAATAAGCTCAAAACGGCTTTTATGAATAATATTTCACACGAAATACGCACCCCT
>CAIWMA010000471.1 GCA_903913645.1 uncultured Bacteroidales bacterium
CTCCATCCCGAAAACCATCATCGCCAAGGCAAAAATCATGGTTCCATATGTATAATACGTGAGTAGCCTGGCATAAAACTTTTTATTTCCGGGATCATTCATCATTCTGTAAATCATAGGCTGAATAGCAAAATTCACCGAAGTAATAAGAAAAACATTCAACGTATTCGCCAGCTTAAAGCCATATGCATACAAACCAACATCTGCCATATTTCCGAGGACCTTAATTGAATAACGGTCGGTAACATTAAGAATTACAAGGGCAAATCCCGAAAAAAACAAAGGCAAACAGTAAATAAGAATATCGCGCAACAATGCGGTTTCAAATTTGAATACCATATTCCTTATCGAATAGCGCACCAATACAGATGCAAATGCAATGCTACCAGCAATTTGTCCATAATAAATACCCTCGATGCCGGCGTGTCGAAAAACAATAAAATAAATTGTAACAGTCAGGCTGAAAACCAGTTGCAGTAAATTGGCAAGTGTAAAAAGCCAGGGTTTTTCCTGTAAACGAAGCAGTGTATTCGGCATCAGCAAAATAATCTGCATCAGCGAAGAAATCAGCATTAAACGCAACAAGTAATTGTAATCAGGCGAATCAAAGATGAGTTGTGAGAAACCTTTCAGGAAAGGTAACAGCGCAAAATATGCCATGATTACAACTCCGATCTGAAATACTGTAACCGTAAAAAACAAGGATTCCTTTTTATCTTCCGCGCTTTTATCCCAATACCACCTAAAAAAACCTGAATAAAGGGAAAATCCGAAAAATGAGATTACAATTGCTGCACTTACTTCCAGCAACCCGAGTATCCCGAACTGCACCACCGAAAAGCTCCTGGTATACAATGGAATAAGCACAAAGCCAGCCAGTTTGGTCGACAATGTACCCAATCCATATATCGCCGACAGGCGGAAAAGTTTTCGGAAATCAGCTAACATCAATGAAAAACAATGTTGATTGTCGCAAAGGTATAAGAATTTTCGGGCTAAATCCTATTTAGATAAGCAGGTAAAATAAAAGAAAAAAAAGGAAATTGCTGGCGCCAGAATTAGACTATATCCACTAAATAATTTCAAAAAAACAACGTAATACTTTTGCGAAGCAATCTGATTTCATGCGCCTCAATTTCGGTTTCGGACAAATTATTCCAAATAATCGTACATCAGGCAGCTTAACGGCGGGCAACCGATTTTTTATCATGCCGGATTTGTGGCAGCCGTCCGAATTTCCTTTTTGCGTTGCGAATGCTGACATTCAATTCAAAGCCGATCAACACGATCATAGCATTAAAATATATCCAAACCATAATGATAATAAGGGTTCCAATAGATCCATATAAAGAATTATATCGCGAAATGCTGTTAACATAATAATTGAAACCAACTGAAGCAAAAATCGTCAGCACTGTCGATAGCGTACTTCCTGCTGAAAAGAAACGGAACCTTGATTCAGCTGCCGGAGCCAGGTAATAAAGAAATGAGAATGCGAAAAACAACATAGCAGAAGATATTATCCATTTCCCCGCAATAAGCAGGTAATACGTGAAACTATCGCGAAGCATATCATGTTGTACCAGGAATTCAAGTGCTGCTGGTCCAAGTGTTATAATTACGATAGCTACAATTATCAATAGTGAAAGAATAACAACCAGTACTATTGAAATGAAACGCTGCTTAACCCACGAACGGGTTTCGACAGTGTGGCGAGATTGATTAAATGCTACTATCAGGCTGTGAATGCCATTAGTGGAGAAATACAATGCCATTACAAATCCTAATGATAATAGTCCGCCACGAGGTCGTTTTACAATGTCGAACAGTGTTCCCTCCACGGCATCAAATGCTTTTTTAGGGATAAAATTTTGCAACAATTCCAACAAATTATCCTGAAATCCTGCAATAGGGATATACGGAATAATAGTAAAGAAGAAAATGATAGTAGGGAAAAGTGCAAGAAAAAAATTATACGAGAATGCAGCAGCACGCATCGAAATGGCACCTTTTTGTAATCCCTTTATAAAAAATACAGCTACATCGTAAACCGGCATTCCGTCGAAACCCGGAATTATAAGCTTCCGAAGCAGCCTTTCGCCGGCAGTTACCTGGTTACTGTTTAACAGCAGGTTGCGCTTAGTATTAAAATATTTAGTCAGCCTGACTGAGATTTTTGCCATTTATATTTTTTAAATTTAATTCCCCGACCTGAAGGTCGGGGCAATAGATTCTACTATTCATTCGCTACCTGAAAGTCGGAAAATTGAATTCCCAATTCACTTTTAACTTTTCTCTTTTAACTATTTAACAGCTTTCAGGCTCAAATCCAGGCTATTGATATGATGGGTTAATGCTCCTATCGAAATAAAATCAACACCACATTCAGCATATTGCCTTATGGTTTGTAATGTTATACCTCCGGAAGCTTCAGTTTCATACTTCGAGCCAATTAAAGTAACTGCCTGTCGCAGCATCGGGAACGAAAAATTATCGAGCATAATGCGGTTTACACCTCCATGCTCAAGAACCTGATTTACTTCGTCAAGATTCCGGGTTTCAATTTCTATTGCGAGGTGCAAGCCTTTATGATGCATATATTCGTGACAGGCTGTAATTGCTTTATCAATGCCACCGGCAAAATCCACATGGTTATCTTTTATGAGTATCATATCGTAAAGACCAAACCGGTGATTATAACCACCACCAATCCGTACAGCCATTTTTTCAATTTCCCTAAGTAAAGGCGTTGTTTTACGGGTATCCAGAATTCGCGTCGGCAATCCTTCAATGGCATTAACCATTAACCTTGTTTGGGTTGCAATACCGCTCATCCGCTGCATAAAATTGAGTGCTGTACGCTCTGCAGTGAGCAAAGCAATAGACGGCCCGCTGACTTCAAAAGCCATATCACCGCTTTTAACAAGCGCACCATCCTGGATAAACTGTTCCATCACGATACGGTCATCGGTTTGATAAAACACTTTCCGGGCGATCTCAACCCCGGCAAGTACGCCGTCCTCTTTTACAAGTAACCTGGCTTTCCCCAAAGCACTAGCAGGAATGGTTGATAAAGAAGTATGATCGCCTTCGCCTACATCTTCGCGAAGTGCCTTTGTAATAATTTCATCAATAGTCACGGGAAAGAAGATTTTAGATTATCAGTCTGCTTCGAAATGCATCTGCTGTATCATCAATTGATTTGAAACAGGTTTTAAAAGGATATAAACATTAAGCTTTTCATTCTTATTTTTATAAGTGCCAATAATAAACTGAGCTCCGCCCGCCGAATTACCTTTCTGATTTATTGAAAAAGAAACCGGTGCCGATTTAGCAAAAAAGTCCTTCATGACCATCTCGGCCTGGGCTTTGCTGAAAGCGCCATCACTTCCCGGCAATATTAATTCCAGGGTTGGGCCAAAATACTTAGCAAGGTCTTTTGAGTTACCCGCTCTTATAGCTGCTGAAATATCCTCAATTATGCCAGGCGGCTCAACGGCTACAACTGAACTTGAGCTAAAAATAATTACTGACAAACAGAAAGTTATAATTCTAATCGCGTTTTTCATCACCCTGATTTAACAACACTGTAAAGGTACAAAAATCAAACCAAAAAATTCCACTATGATTTATATTCAGTTAATCCGCGAGTGTAGTTATCTTTGGCGATCGGAAAGCAAACTCCTTTTCAACATTCAGGCAGCCTGAATTAAAACACAAACAACTGGTTAAATGAATATTACACTTCTTATGGTTGGGAATACTTCTGAAGCTTTCGTACTCGACGGCTACCAGGTATTTATGAAACGGCTGAAACATTACGTTAAAGTAAAGGAAATTATTATCCTGGATATAAAAGACAGGAAGCACCTCAATGGCGAGCAAATCAAGGAAAAAGAAGCTGCGCTGATCTTAGAAAAATTGACCGTCTCCAATTTTTCAGTCTTATTAGATGAGCATGGAAAAGAATTCAGCTCTGTTGAATTTTCCGGCTTCCTTCAGAAAACAATGAATGCAGGAACACGAGAGCTTTTTTTCATAATTGGCGGCGCTTATGGTGTTTCGGAAAGTGTGAAGCAGAAAGCCGATAATACAGTTTCGCTTTCGCGGATGACCTTCACACACCAGTTTATACGCTTGCTTTTTGTGGAGCAACTATACAGGGCAATGACAATTCTCAAAAATGAACCTTACCATAACGAATAACGAAATGAAGCACGAACTTATAATTGCAACCAACAATCTTCATAAACTTACTGAAATACAATCACTTATTGGCGATACTTTCATTTTAAAAAGTCTCCAGCAAATTGGCTGTATAGAAGACATACCCGAAACAGCTCTCACACTTGAAGGTAATGCTTTGCTTAAAGCTCAGTATATATATGACAAGTACGGTAAAAATTGTTTTGCCGATGATACCGGGCTCGAAATCGAAGCACTTGATGGCCGGCCTGGAGTATTTTCGGCAAGGTATGCTACCGATGAACATGATTTTGAAGCAAATATCGATAAAGTTCTTGGTGAATTAACTAATCTCGAAAATCGCAAAGCAAGGTTCCGGACTGTAATTGCCTTAATTTTTAACGGATCGGTACATTATTTTGAAGGAATCGTGAACGGCGAAATTATAAAAGAAAGAAAGGGGATTAAAGGTTTTGGCTATGACCCGGTTTTTCTGCCAGATGGATATAAACAGACTTTTGCAGAAATGCCTCTAGCAGAAAAGAATAAAATCAGCCATCGGGCGAGAGCAGTCACTAAATTAGTAGATTTCCTGAAGTTGGAAGGCTAAAAATAAAAGAACTGACTATTACAGAAAACTATTTCTTTTCATAAAAGTAATGACCGATAATCTTAAACTCAAATAAACAATCTGCTAATACTTGACCGCCACCAATATTGTGGACTATTAAATTCCGGGTTCCATCAGCTGATTTTTTAGCCACAACTATCCCGATATGTGTTATTCCGTCACCCAAATCCCAGCAGACCAGATCACCAGGTAAATAATCACCTGATTTATTTGTTATTGGCTTAACTAGGCCATTCCGCGAAAAGAATGTCATTAAATTCAAAACACGCCTGTGATCAATATTCTTGTCAGGAGAGGTTAATCCCCATCTCTGCGGATAATTTTTGAAATTATCTTTAATATCCTCATGCACTTCCTTTTGTAAATCAATTCCCAATTTTCGGTAAGCCCGGATCACAACATCGGTACAAACGCCTTTGTTGGCAGGAACATCACCATTCGGATAGTTGATTGTAAAGTAAGACGGATCGTAGGTAACTTTCTGCTTTGTTAATCCAAGTGCAGCGTCGGAAAGTTCTTTAATGAAACTGGTTTGTCCAACGGCAACAACGTTAGTTAGAATAAAAA
Organism: uncultured Bacteroidales bacterium; assembly: GCA_903913645.1. Classification (GTDB taxonomy): domain Bacteria; phylum Bacteroidota; class Bacteroidia; order Bacteroidales; family UBA4417; genus UBA4417. The sequence continues at coordinate 5,384 of CAIWMA010000471.1, forward strand.
CTAGAAGAAAGATTGTTATCTTCTTCATCATAGAAGTGAAATTCTTTTAGCTGTTTCAGTGTTTCTTATTCCGTAAAGCCTCATCAATCAAGGAGCCGAAGAAATCCTTCAGTTCGAAACCAGCTGCTTTTGCCTGTTTGGGAATAATGCTTTCGGATGAAAATCCAGGAACTGTATTTACTTCCAGGAACCACCATTCGTTATCTGTCAGAAAATAATCGAACCTTACAACGCCTTTGCAATTGAATTTCCGGTACATGTATTCGGTAAGCTGCCTGCATTCCGTTGACTGTTCTTTGGTGATCGGGGCCGGAGTTATTTCGCTTGCAAGTCCTTCGGTATATTTAGCCTGATAATCGAAGAAATCATTTTTCGAAATCACTTCAGTTACAGGAAAAACCTCAACTTCACCATTCATTGTAAAAACTCCGCACGCCATCTCACGGCCTTTAATAAACTGCTGTACAAGCACTTCATCATCTTCAGCAAATGCTTTGTTGATTGCTGCTTCGATACCGGCAATGTCGTAAACTTTCGAAACACCTACACTCGATCCCGCCTTATTGGGTTTAATAAAACAAGGCAACCCGACTTCTTTAACGAGTGAATCAGGATTCCAGGTTTCGCCTTGTCTCAAAATAATTGTATTCGCAACTTTTACACCATATTGCTTTGCCAGGTCGTTGCAGAAATATTTATTAAACGTTAAAGCTGAAGTTGTTACATCGCAAGTAGTGTATGGGATACCAGCTATGTCGAGATAACCCTGTAGTTTTCCGTCTTCACCCGGAGTACCGTGTATGGCTATAAAGGCACAGTCGAATCTCACATTATCATTCCCGATCTGCAGGCAATGATAATTTCTGTCAAATGGTATTTGTATACCGTTTTCATCAGTAAAATACCATTTCCCACCTCGGATCAATACAGGGTAAACCTCAAATCTTTCGGGATCGAGGTGATTTTTTATTTGCGAAGAGCTGGCAATCGAAACTTCATACTCTCCCGAATCGCCACCCATGAACAATACAACTTTGATTTTACTCATAAATTTCAATTTTTATGCTCTTAATAAAGTACAAAGTTAAAGAACCTTTAAATACCATCACTGCCGCGTAAATTTATATCTTTGCAAAACAGAAACAATAATAACGCTCTCTTGCAGTTTATATCTACAAGGGGTTAACCAGCAATCATTCAGGGCACAGAAAGGCTTATGAACTTTATTCAATTTATTACTACGCGGCGGTTTTTAAAACACCTGGCATATTCAATATTGCTTTTTATTGTAATTGCATGGATTACTCTGATGATTCTAAAGATGTACACCCGTCATGATCAGGTTGCAGTTACACCTAATTTTGTGGGACTTACAATGGACCAGGTGAACAGCCTGGAATCCAGCAAGGATTTTGAAATGGTAATTGTTGATTCCATTTATGATTACACACGTAAGCCGGGAAGTGTAATTTCACAGGATCCGTTACCTGATACTAAAGTTAAACCCGGCCGATCAATTTATCTGTCACTTGTATCCTTTGTACCTGAACAAGTTAGCATGCCGGCATTAACGGACCTTTCGTTGCGGCGGGCAAAAGCTCTTCTGCAGACCTATGGACTTAAGCTAGGCGGTATAAGTGTGGTTGCTGATATGGCCGAAAATGCTGTGCTTAAGGTAACTGTAAATGGAAGAACTGTTAAACCGGGAACCCCAATACGAAAAGGATCTATTGTTGACCTCGTTATTGGATCAGGCAAGGGAGCCGGTGAAGCGGCCATACCTTTCCTTATCGGGAAAAGCCGTGAAGATGCCCGTATAGAACTGAAAAGACTAGGGTTTATAGTTGCCGATGAATTCTATTCCGAAGACAGCGACAGCACCAATGGCCAGGTGTATGAACAAACCCCGATTTATATTTACGGAAAGCGTATAGTAGCCGGCACCGGTTTTTCACTTATTTACAAATCGGGCAAAAACTTTAACTTCGATGAATATATTAGCAAACTGGTAATTGATACCATTCCTCCTGAAACACCTTTACCTTAACCAAAACATTGAATGACAAAATACATTTTTGCCATACTAATTCTTATTTTTTTCAGTATTTCAGCTTTTGCTCAGGAAATGCTGACAATACCTGCATACAATCCGGCAGTTGCCAAACAATTCCATCTAAAACGAAGTGCATCTTCATCAACAGAAGCAATTAAATTGCCTTTTTATGATGATTTCTCAGTCATTTCAGTTTTCCCTTCTCCTGCTCGGTGGGCAGATTCCTCTGCGTTTGTTAATACTGATTACGCCAAATTTGCACCTAGCATAGGTGTAGCAACATTTGATGCACTTGATAAACAAGGTGCTTTATACACGAATGCCGGGCCGAATCCATTTGATGCTGATTATCTTACTTCCCTGCCGATCAGGCTCGATTCTCTCTTTTCAACCGGCAATACAAAGACAGCTATTTCCAGGAAAGATTCAATTTACCTGAGTTTTTATTACCAGCCACAAGGCCGGACCATAAGCCCGCCTTCATCAAAAGCATCATTAGTGCTGGAATTTCATTCGCCTGGTGATAGCATGGAGGTTATTACTTCCACCGGAACAAAAATGGTTCCGCGATGGATTGAAAGATGGTCGACCGCAGGTGGAATCCAGGTTGATACTTTCGCGTCACAAAACAAGAATTATTTCAAGCAAGTTATCATTCCCATAGCTGGTCCCCAAACTGGAATTATTGATAGCGCTCTTTACTATAAGAACGGTTTTCAATTCAGGTTTCATAATATAGCAACACTTGCAGGCAACTCACAAGCCGACTGGCGCAGCAATGGCAGCCACTGGAACATTGATGTGGTGAATCTTGCCAGCGGAGGACGCATAAGCGGCATTCCAATGAATGATGTTGCATTCGGTGACCAGGCACCTTCTATGCTGGTTAATTATGAAGCAATGCCTTACCGGCAGTATGCCAAGAATTTCGACAATGAAATGAAAGACACCCTGGATATTAAAATTGCAAACCTGGATAACGAAAATCGTAGCAGAACCTACAAATATACAATCAGCCAAAACTCTCTGGCTCCTTTCAACAAATACGATGGCGCCCCATACACTATAAATCCTTACTCTACAGATGGATATGAAAAGTACCAACCCTGGGCCAGGCCGGCTGTAAATGTATTCTTCCCGGTATCAGGTGAAAGAAATACTGTTTTCCACATCACGCACTCTCTTACTCCCGATCCTGATCCATTGTACCGATCGAATGACACAATACTGTTCGATCAGATTTTCAGCAATTACTATGCCTACGATAATGGTACTTCAGAAGCCGGTATCGGAATTAACGGAGCCGCCGGATCCTATGGCGTTCAGTTCAGGCTAAACGAATCAGACACCCTTCGGGGGATGCAGATATATTTCAACCCTGTTATAGGCGGAAACAACCTGAAAGCTATTGATCTTCAGGTTTGGAATGATGCTAACGGGAAACCTGGCCAGTTGATCAAAACCCTTGGCGGAGTTACCCCATTGTATACAAGCAACCTAAACGAATTCAGCTCATATTGGTTTGAATTCCCGCTAATAATTACTCCTGCCGCTTTTCCTGGCCTGATTTTTTACATTGGCTGGACACAAACATCCGTTGACAACCTGAATGTTGGATTCGACAGGTACAAGGACAGCCATACAAAACGTTTTTTTAATGTTAGCGGCAACTGGGAAATAAGCAGCGAAGCCAACTATGGTTCCCTGATGTTCCGGCCAATAGTGGGTGAAGTTAATCCCGTTGGAGTTGAAAAGCCTTTGGAAGTTGAACATCTCAGCATACAGCCTAACCCAGTAACGGATGGCAATCTTATAATCCGGCTTCCTGAATCCTGGACAAATAATTCAGCTAATGAATTAAATATCAGTATCTATACTGTAACCGGAGGTCGTGTTTTAACCGAAACATTCAATAATCCGGTGAATGTGAACACACTCGCACCTGGTTTTTACATGGTAATTCTTTCCGATAAAAAAAATGGCCGGAAAGCTACAGGCAAGCTGGTTATCAGGTAATTCCTTTTACAGGTCTTTATTCTTTTACTAAATCAGCTAAAATCATTTTTTACCTTTGCAGGAAGAATGATCAATCAGATTCAGTCTTTCTGATCCTGAGTTTAATTTCCAGAATAAAAATTGCTTAAAAATAAATGGTCAACAGACCGTTATTATTACTAATACATACTATGACAGAGGAACCAGAAGAAGAATTAGAAGATTCCTCAGCATCTGCTGAAGAAAATGACCTTTACGAACATTTCAGGTTCGAAGTGGACAAAGGGCAGGCGATGCTGCGTATTGATAAATTTCTGATGGGCAGGATTCAGAATGCCTCGCGAAATAAGATTCAAAATGCTGCCCGTGCAGACAATATCCTCGTAAATGACAAACCGGTTAAGCCTAATTACAGGGTAAAACCTTTAGATGTAATTTCGATAGTGCTGGCTTACCCGCCGCGTGAAACTGAAATCCTGGCTGAAGATATTCCTCTTAATATCGTGTATGAAGATGACGATGTGCTGGTAATAAATAAAGTTCCGGGCATGGTAGTTCATCCGGCTCACGGAAATTACACAGGAACTTTGGTCAACGCACTGGCATATAGGTTTCAGCAGCAAGGCATTATAAGCGAAACAGGCCCTTACCTGGTTCACCGCATCGATAAAGACACTTCGGGTTTGATACTTGTTGCAAAGAATGAACTTGCGCAAAGCAAACTGGCGCGTGGTTTTTTCGAGCACAAAGTTGATCGCAGATACCAGGCACTGGTTTGGGGTGATTTTAAAGAAGAAGAAGGAACCGTTACAGGCCATATAGGCCGATGCCTGCGCGACAGGCTGATCATGGATGTGTTTCCTGACGGCAGCCATGGCAAGGAAGCAATTACACACTACCGTGTGCTTAGCAGGTTCCATTATATTACACTTGTTGAATGTACCCTGGAGACAGGCCGCACGCACCAGATACGTGCCCATATGCAGCATATCGGTCATACTTTGTTTAATGATGCACGCTATAATGGAAACCAGGTTTTGAAAGGGACTACGTTTACCAAATACAAACAATTTATTCAGAATTGTTTTGATTTATGTCCTCGCCAGGCACTTCATGCCCAATCGCTTGGTTTTGCGCATCCCGCTGATGGAAGAAAAATGTATTTCGAAACAGAATTGCCGGCTGATATGCAGGCTGTAATTGAAAAATGGGAAAGGTATGTAATGAAGATTGATGATGATGAAATGGAATAATAATCCTGTTCCTAAAATAATAAAAGCGGCTGTCTTAAATCTCAGGCAGCCGCTTTTAATTTTTAATCAGCTTTTAGTTTACCGATCGAATGTATACCTGATTCCTAACTGGCTTTGGATAAAAAAGCTGGTACCTCCTATAATATTAATTCCCGGTCTTACATCTAGCGAAAAAGCAACGGGAAAATCCGGTTTCCATTCCACGCCAATTACTCCGTCGATCCCAAGAAAAAAGTTGTCGGAATGAGTTGTACCATCATTGTAATGGTTATTATTCCAGGAGCCTACATGAGCACCCGGACCATAATACCACTTAACCTGGTTCTTAAATTCATTTAACTCACCTAAATCGCTGAATGAATTATGTATTTCATACATAGCCGAGATATTTGTATAGTCGTGCCAGAAACCGAGTGTAAAATCAAATGCTTTAGTATCAGATGTAAATACCTTAGCCGACAAACCCGATGGTGAGCCCAAAGCAACACCTGCACCCCATTTATACTGAGCATTAGCAGTGATAGAAATAATTGCAATAGCACAGATTAAAACTAGTTTTTTCATAAGATTTCTATTAAAATTCGTCTTTTGATTACTTGCTACAAAAGTAACAATTTAATAATTGAAGGCAAAATGTTAATTCTGCCGGTATAAAAAGTGTTGAAGTTAAAAAATCCCGGAAATAGTTCTGGCTATTCCCGGGATAAATAAATTGTTTAGGATACCTGCTTAAGCGCTCAATACTATAATTGCACCGATTATATCAATAATACCGAGGATTATTCCAGCGATTGCCAGGCCCTTCATTCCCTTTTTCATGCCAATAACACCAAATACAACTGCTAAAGTACCGCAAATCAGACCGGCGACAAGTAAGCCAACCAATCCCAGAACAAATGAAGCAATGCTCATCCCTGGTTTTCCGCCACCTGGAGCTTTTTGGCCTTTGGGATCATCAGTTTTAACGGTACTGATAAATTTACTAATTTGCTCTTTCTTAATTTCCTTGTAGCCTTTTCGGAACGAACGGAGATCGGTGTTGGTTTGGTAAAGATTATTGAACTTTTTAGAAAGTTTTTGATGTACAAGATCAACAAACAGTTTGTTGTCTACTGATGCAATGTCAACTGATGGCTGAGGTAATGCATTACTGGCATCGGCCAAATCTGCTAGAGAAGTAACACCTTTTGCAGCCAAAACACTTTCTTTATTTTCAGATTGAATGTTTTTCTGTAAAGTTGCTTTTGAAGAATGCCTGTGAAACAGATGCATTGCATAGTCTTTGTTCTCTTTTTTGTTAACAATTCTTCGATTGTAAAAATCGTCGTTGCGGGTCAATGACTGGTTAGAAGTACATGCTGAAAACAAAAGCACGAAAACAAAAACTGTTAAAATTGATTTTAAAATTGGTAGAGCTAAATTTTTCATATCTGGAATATTTATTGGTTAGGAAATCAAATATATGAAATAATATTATTAGCACACGATAATGCAAAAAAAATGCTGAAATTAACCAAATAAAAAAGTATCGGGTATTTTACTGTAATACAATAAAATGCAACCAGAAAAGAACCTGATTATTACTCAGATATTTTAAGCCAACTAACTGATAAATACTTATCCTTCGGAAATAATATTATACAACGAATCCCTTTCAGCTGGAATGCGTCCGGATTTAATAATCAGTTGCCTCAGTTCGTCGCTGCTTAACGAAGGATTTTCACCGGCACCGGCAAGGGAATATATTTTGGTCGAATCGTTAATTGTTCCGTCGAGGTCGTCGACTCCGAATGCAAGCGACAATGCGGCCAATTCCTTGCCTAACATGGGCCAATAGGCTTTCAGATGTAAAATATTATCAAGATATATTCGGGAAATTGCAAAATTACGGAGATCTTCGATGAGTGAAACTTCCCCTACATACGCCATTTCATTGTTTTTGCTCTTAAATTTTAACGGGATATAAGCATTAAAACCACCCGTACGGTCCTGCAACTGCCTGAGAAGTTCCATGTGATGTATGCGGTGTTCGAATTGCTCAATATGTCCATAAAGGATCGTAGCGTTAGTTGGAATTCCTAGTTTATGAGCAGTTTCATGAATTTCGATCCAGGCTTCGGTCGAAGATTTTTTTCCGCAAATCTGTTCCCTTATAGTATCGTCGAATATTTCGGCACCACCACCGGGTAATGAATTAAGCCCTGCATCTTTCAGGAGTTGAAGCCCTTCGGCAAAACTCAGGTTCGACCGCTGGGCCATATATTCGATTTCTATAGCTGTATATGCTTTGATATGCAGGGAAGGCCTGGCTTCGTGCACTCGCTTTACCAGGTCAGCATAATAATAAATATCACGACCGGGATGAACGGCACCTACAATGTGAACTTCAGTAATATCATCACCCAATTTTATTACGGTGTTAACCATTTCATCAACCGAAAGCTCCCACGATTCCTTACTCTGATGATGCGAATAGGAACAGAATTTACAATCATACACACAGATATTGGTAGGTTCAATATGCACATTGCGGTTGTAAAATACATATTCCCCAACTGCCTTTTTCCTGACCTGGTCAGCAAGCAAAGCAAGTACCGAAGTATCAGCTTCGCGGTATAGCAAAACGCCTTCTTCGGGTGTAATTCTGGTACCGGCCAGAACCTTTAATGCTATTTCTTTAATCTCTGGAGTTATAACAGCAGCATTAATTATTTCTGAAATCATCATTTTATATAAATGTATGTTACATAATCATCAAAAACAGCGAATCTCTGATAGAATGAGGGATTAGGTTTTAGGAGTATGGCTTTGGGGAAACTTTCTATTCAGTATTCACAATTCACTATTCACTTTTCACTATTCACTTTTCACTATTCACTTTTCACTATTCACTATTAATTATTCACTCAATGAATCACGATCACTTTATGAATTTGCACCTGGGCACCCTGTATTACCTTAATAATAAACAGGTTGCCACTTTCAGGCAGGGTTATGCTATAGCTTTCAGAAGTTGACCCGGAGTACACAAACCGCTGGGCTATTTTGCCCAGGAAATCATAAACTTCAATTACAATCCCTGAATCATTATTTTTATCTGTCAGAATATTTACCACACCAAAGCAAGGATTTGGAGATACTACTGCCTTTACATCAATAAAACCTTCTTTTACAATTGAATCCGAATTATAGGCATTGGTCACAACGAGCTTAACATTCATTTTCCCAAACCGGTCAAATAGAATCCCTGAAGGATTTTTTTCAGTGGCTTCACTTGGTTTTCCGCCCTGGAAATACCAGTGCCATTTGTCAGGTATACCTGCAGAAAGATCAAAAAAATTAATAGTTCCACCAATAGGAATCACAAAAGAGCTGGCTGTAAAATCAGCCACAGCGAGTTTATCGTTAAAAGAGCCAGGCATTATAAGGATTCCATCCGCTTCGAGGATGTTTCCAGGATCAAGCCAGGGTTTTAAACGCATATTAGCCGAAATTCCGTTCGATATCCATGAATAGGGAATTCTCCCGAATTTATCCACTCCGCTTGTATTATCACACCTGCTGTCTCCGCCTGTCAAAGTTCCGATTAATAATCCTTCTTTGTTAAATAATGGAGCTCCGGACGATCCGGGTTCCGTAACGCCAAAACCATTTGGAGTTGCTGACCAGTTTACAAGCCAATGGGTATTCGGAGTTGATCCCCAGGTGCCAGTACTCAGCGGAGTTGTATAAGTAGATATCTTTTTTACATCGCCATCGGGATGATGAATACAAACACCTGAAGGTGAAATTTCGTTATTTGCGTCCCATCCACAATAAAAAGCATTGTATTGAGCGGGAATAGTTTTCAGACTCTGCATTAAAAGAAAATCGGAACCAATATCTGAAGGCGTTTCCGAAATTGCAAGTTTCTGGGCGCCAACAACAGTTGAATTTGTTGTCCCGCCCGGAACACAGCCGGTATATTCATAATTAAAATAAAAAACCCATTGGGTATAATCGGAATCTGACGCCACACCACCATTTGAGTCTTTGCTGCAGTGCGCTGCTGTAAGCAACAAGCCTTTAAAATCCTGGGCTGTATTATTAAGCAGCGATCCTGTACATGAAAAATATTTCGTGCCCACTTTTGTAAGGATTTTAACAACACCCCTCTTTTGTTTCTGCCAGTTAATCCCTTCATCACAATTCACATTCACTTCACAGGCTCCTGATGAAAGCGTTTTGACATTTTCATTATTCTGAGTTTCAAAACCCCGATAAATATAAACCAGACCCGAAATATCAATAACCGCTTGTTCTTTAACCCCCGCCGGTTCGTAATATTCCAATACGACTGCATCCCCGGATAATGGACGGGTTGTAAATTTTTGATTCTGAGGAATTTCTGTTGAAGTCAACGCGCCAATAACAGTTTTTTGATCCGGGGAGTAAACGAAAATATCAGCTCCGGCCGGCAACCGGATTTCGTTGTAATTCAAACCCACCGCTTGTGCTCCATTACAAATCAGCGTGATTCGCCAGATTCGTCCTCCACCCGGAAGATCATCCCATTGTCCTGAAGCAGCAGATGAAACAGAAACAGGTACCTCCACTCCTATGCGGTACGATTTTTCGTGCATGGCATCTTCATTGTCTTCCTTCTGAATAGAGAGCATATCAGGGGCAGCAACTTCGACTGATAAGGTTTGAGATTTCTGAATAAGACGGAACTGAAAACTTCTCGGAATGCCTCCCCTTTCAACCTGGCCATACGCAGATAAAGTGGCTGATCCAAAGGAAAGTACTACAATCAGGACAAGTAAATATTTCAACTGAAGTGCATTTTGGAATTAATACAAAGGTACTCAAAAATAGTAAGACGAATGACAATTGATACCTTCAAACGGGAATAGCTTGAGATTATTATCTCCCATAAAATTAACATGTAAATTCAGAAATGGAACTAAATATCTGCGGCAAAAATATTTTCCGGCATTTTTGCAATAATTTCGGCTGCAATAGCATACTCAAACATCTGATTTACTGCCAGTTTCCCTTGTGTACCCAGGCTTACCGAAAACTCATTAACATAAAGGTCAATGTGTTTTTGCATTACTGTATCGTCCATTTCGCGGGCATTGCAGCGGATAAATTCGTTGAGTTCACCTTTGTGTGAATCAGCAAATTCAATACTACGGCCGATACACCGGTTAACTTTGGCAATCACCTCATTACCAAGCCTTTTATGTGCAGTTATTCCACCCAATGGAACCGGCGAACCGGTAAGTTGCTCCCAGAACTCACCCAAGTCCATCAGTTTATGCAATCCTTTTAACTGGTAGGTGAACCGGCTTTCGTGAATAATTACGCCGGCATCAACTTCTCCCGAAAGAATTGCATTTTCGATATCAGAAAAAAGAAGTTCCTTTTTGAGAACCTCGGCTTTTTTCATTGCCAGCGAAAACAAAAGGTTTGCAGTAGTATATATTCCTGGAATGGCGACTGTTTTTCCTTTCAGTTCGTCAAAGTGCTTCAGCTGTTGACTGATAACCAACGGTCCTGCACCAAACCCAAGTGCTGCTCCCGAATCGAGCAACAAATAACGACCTGCTACATGCATAAAAGCATGAAAACTCAATTTTGTAACATCCGGTTTTTCTTCAAACGCTGCACTATTCAGCTTCTCGACATCTGCCATGAAATATTCAAATTCAAGACCTTCAGTGTCCACCTTCTGGTGAACCATGGCATCGAAAATGTACGTATCGTTTGGGCAAGGCGAAAAACAGAGGGAGAGTTTCATTTGAGTTATGAGTTATGAGTTATAAGCTATAAGATATAAGCTATAAGATTTAAGATTTGATTTATAAGTAATGATTTATAAGTCTGGACATTTTGACATCTGCATTTCACAGTTTGCATTATACACTTTGAACTTTCCTTCCCTCCTTACTCATTCAACAAATCCAGCAGAAAATGGTTCAGAGTTTGAACAGCCAATGGAATGTTCCATTTCGAAACATCACGATCCTCAATGTAATTGGATACGCTGCGGATTTGTATAAACCTTGCATGCCTCAATTTACAGGAATACATAAACGCGGCGCCTTCCATTGATTCAACATCCACATGATGCCGTGAAAGGAAGACTGCAATACTTTGTTCGTTTCCGTGAACCGTATTTACGGTTACGCCGGTTGAAATAAGCAGTCCATTGATCAGACTGCTGTCAAAAACCGAATCATTTATCAATTTTCCTCCGAAGAATGGAAATTCATCCTGGTCGAGAAGTTTCAGATCGATAATTGAAAGAAAATGTTCGCCATCCTCAGCGCCGGTTTCAGGAAGGCAATCGGTGTTAATATTCAGAACCTTACCGATAGGAATAACCCGGTTAAAGCTTCCGCAAATTCCGGCATTTATAACAGCGTCGTATGAATATTTTGCCAATACAATGCTTGTAAATACAGCAGTTGGCACCATTCCAACCCCGGTAACCAATATATCAACCTGAAAATTTCTGTATTTGTACCGGGTAACATGATTTTGCAAAGTCCTGCCCTTTCCCAGTTCGGTAAGCAAAGGTTTGATTTCGAGCGATGTTGCGGAAACGATAAGAAGTCTCATTTTAAAATCTAAGGATAGTACAAAAGTACGAAACGGATTGTAAAGATTGGATGTTCAAGTTTACCGAAGGCAATAAAAAATTGCCGACAAGAATATCTTTCAGGAATAGTAGGCACGGGTATTGGTACCCTCCCACAAGTATTTAGACCCTCCGCACAAATATTCGGACACTCAGCACAAGTATTTGAAACATTTTTATAGGACCAAAATGATATAGGACTAAAAAAACCGGGCGAAAATTCGATTTTCGCCCGGTTATAAATAGTTAGAAGAGGTTGTTTAAAAACCTTATTAATTTACAACATTAGGACTTTCCAATCCATATCCTTTTTTCTTGTCTTCTGCTTTAAGTAAGAATGCAAAGATCAAGGCTAAAAGCCCAAAGGATGTAAAGATCATCATTGGGATGGTATAATTATAATAAGATGAAACTCTGGTATACTTAGATACTTTTTCACCTTTTTCAGTAATAAATGCATCAACCTTTTTCTTTTCAATCGAAAAAATAGGCAAACTAAATGTATTTATACTCTTGAACTTATTATCTGGAATTAAACTTTTTGCAATTGTATCCTTTCCAGTTGTAATAATCGATTGAATTTCTAATTGATTTTTATATACAAAACTTTGTATTGTGAATGTAGAGTCATCCCTCATTACCATACTTGGTTTATTAATTTCAATTACTTTGCCACCAATAACTGCCTTTGTAATCATGTCACCATGCTGAGTTGTGAATCCTGTCCCTAATAAAGCAACATATCCAACGAAACAAAATTTATTTACAACCCAACCTATTAACAGAGGCACACCCATTAAGCCCCAGTTTTGAACCCAGAATATTAAAGAATAAGCAGTTCCAAGCTGACGATGTGGAATAATTTTTGGCACCGAAGGCCACATGGCTGAAGGGACCAAAGAGAAACCAACTCCCAGGATCAAAACCAACAAAATAGCTATTAAATAGTTATTTAAGAATGGTATGGAGAACATGGCGTGAACGAAAATAATGAGAAGAGCACCGATAATCATAATAGTGGCACCTTTTCCTTTTTTATCATATATTCCTCCAAATAAAGGAGTAAGCAGAATCGTTCCAAAAGGCAATAAACTAGGAATAATACCAGCCCAAACTTCATTGACCCCAAATTTATTAACCATTAAACTGGTAGCGTATTTCAGAAACGGGAAAACTGCGGAATAAAACAACACGCATAAGATGGCAATATACCACCAGCCTTTGTTGCCGATAATATTAAAAATATCACTGATACGAAACTCTTCTTCAGCTTCAACATTATGCTTTTCATTATCCGCGGCTACACTAGCATCCAGTCTTTTGTCATTGAAAGTGTACATGATAAAGGCCAGGAACCCAATGCAAAGCATAATTAAACAAAAGAGAATTGGGGTTGAAACATTAAAACGCAGTGCAACCGGAAGTGAAGTTGAAATTGCGAGCGCTGTTCCAAGCCTGGCGATAGATATCTGGAGTCCCATTGCCAGTGCCATTTCGTGGCCTTTGAACCATTTTACAATGATTTTGGAAACAGTAATACCAGCAACTTCAATACCAACACCAAAAATGGCATATCCCAAAGCAGCAATCAGAACCTGGGCTTTTGCATCCCAGAATAAAATATGCCAGTTTACTCCATCCAGCGAATGTGTGGAAACAGCCCAATATTTTATCATAGCACCGGCTACCATTACTCCTGAAGCAAACAAGCCTGTAAAGCGAACGCCCATTTTATCAAGAATAATCCCGCCGAGAATAAGCATTCCAAGAAATACGTTGAACCAACCGTAGGCACTTGTAACAATGCCATATTCTGTGCTGCTCCAACCCAGTTTATTTTCCAATAATCCCTGTAAAGGAGCTAATACATCTGCCATATAATATCCGGCAAACATTGTAAAAGCAACAATCAACAAGGCTGTCCAGCGGGCTGTTTTCGAGTCCCGTAATGTGTGTCTGATGGCTTCGGTCATGTTTAAGTTTAATTTGTATGATTTATGATGAGTGTAATTTTATATAAAACATTGCAAAAATCGACTTTTTCCCCGAATATCAAAGAAAATA
>CAIWMA010000472.1 GCA_903913645.1 uncultured Bacteroidales bacterium
AAAATATTCAGGTTCCATTGCGACAACCAGAAAGCATCGGAATTGTACATATTATATTTCAGCTTGCCGTTAGCATCCATTGGTACCTGTTTCACCTTAAATATGGCATCGGTAAAATTACCTTCCCTTACACCGGTGGTTCTGTCAGGATAATCGCCTGAAACATCATTGATTTTCTGACGGCCCAGCAAAACATGCCATAAGTCGGTATAGAACTTGATTTTCTGATCAGGTTCTCCGCCTTTAATGTCAATCTTCCCAAGCCATTCATTCCAAACCTGGCGGGTTTCATTACGCACCGCATCAAAATCCCAGGAAGTGCATTCGGCAGCAAGGTTTTTTCTTGCATTATCAATGCTGGTATACGAAATCGCCACTTTCATTTGAATTTTATCACCGGATTTCACGTCGTACTTTGCAGAAATTCCGGTATTATCCCCGTTTAGTTCGGTCAGATTGGTGAGTAATGAAGTTCCTTTCCAGCCGTCCAATGATTTAGTTGCTTTATCAAATTGTATTACGAAATAAACTTTTACATCTTTCGGTCCGCCCCAGTAGCGTTTCACCGAACTAAAAGATCCTTCAAATTCTTTATCGTTTACCTTTTTAACATCGGCATTGGCCATGGTGCTGTTGCCCATGTATCCGCCAAGGTTTACCAGGATTTGCGTCGGCATGTCCTGAATATAACAGAAACGATAAAAACTTACCCTTTCGGTAGCTGTAAGTTCTACCCAGGCTTTTGGCTGTTTCAGGTAAAGGCGCTGATAGCCAGGTTGTACAATCTCATCCTCATGGCTGAATTCCGATTTCCATACATTTTCGCCGCCGGTTGGGTTTACAGATGTATTTGCCGGCATTATTTCAATCCCCGACATCATCCAGGCATGGATATTCCCAAATCCTAAAACTTCCTTTTCGTTGTAATTATACCCTCCGCCATTCTGGTTCTTATTCCTCGTATGAGGCGCCGCACCTACCATTCCGAAAGGAGTGGAACCTGTTATGAAGAAAAAATAACGACCGCGGTTTGTCTCAATATACGGATCGACCCAGCCGACATAATCAGTTTTTGCATTTCGGGCAGGATATACTTCAATCTCGGAAAATCCGAGGTCCCTTCCCGTTCCATCGGTCGTTTCGAAACGGACCGATGTAACATTTTTTGTTTCAAACTGCACCAATTTTACTGATCCGTCATTGGGGATTTCATCCACCCAAACAACGCTTCCATCGCTAAAAATAAGTCTGCCGCTAGCAATATGATTATTGAGTGCCGGCCTGTCGAAAAGAAGTATTTTATCAATGGCTTGCGGCTGGTTCCAATTAAGTTGAATCCATGGAAAACGGATATAACCCCAATCGGTGGTATCTCCTTCGCAGGCCCATTCCCCTTTATTGGCAACTCCAATTCTACCATCTTTAACATTGTCGGCTTTAAACTGGCTATTTAAAGAAGATGATGCAGTAACTTTTGCAAGCGGAGCAATATTGTCTGTTCCAGCTAAGGCATATAAATTAAATATAGCCAAGGCTGCCAGTATGCATATTTGTTTGATTTGTTTTATCACAATTTTCGTGGTTTAATGCTGATCTCAGAACAATAATAGTCTGTGAAATCAGGTGCTAGTAACCTTCATTCTGTTTCAAGTTCTTATTGTTGTCGAGTTCGCGCTGCGGAATAGGGAAAATGTAATTAAACGTAGAAGGATTGGCTACATCTCCTTTTGCTCTTTTCACGCTTTCAATCAGAGTTCCTGTCCTTACCAGGTCGTACCAGCGGTGGCCTTCGCTTACAAATTCGTGCCTGTATTCGTTCAGAACTGCGGCTTTAAATGAATCGTGGTCCAATCCGGCAAGATCAGGAAGAACACCAGTTTTCCCATTCCTGGCACGGGCTCGTACCAGGTTAGCGGCAGTATATGCTTCAGCGGTAGGACCAGAATTTGCTTCGTTAAGAGCCTCAGCATACATCAATAGTATTTCGGAATAGCGCATTACAAAAAAGTCGGCACCTGATTGGGTGGTTGCTGAAGGTTTATATGCATCCTGATCCCAGTATTTCCAAATGTGTGGTTCAAAAGTATAAAACCAGTAGCTGCTGAAGAATGTCACTTCTTTCCGGTGATCACCGGTTTCGAAGCTATTCAGAAGATCGGTGGTTGGTAGCATGGTTTCGGTTCCTGCAGCGAACAATCCTGGTATTGAAGGAAGTCCGGCAATTACCATCTGGGAATTTTCAGAATTGGCTTTCTTATAGAATTGAACTTCAAATACCGATTCTTTACCGTTTTTATTCACTTCCTTGAAGTTGCTGATATAATCTGCATTAAGGCTGTATTGCTTCGAATCTATAACCTTGAAGGCATACAGACTTGCATTTGCCCAGTCATTTGTAGTAAGGTAAACTTTTGAAAGCAATCCCCAGGCAGCGCCCCTGGTGGCTCTTCCCTTATCATTCGCATTCGAATACTTTAAGGGAAGCCTGTCTGCTGCCATGGTGAGATCTTCAATAATCCGGGCATAAACTGCGCTAACCGGAGATTTGGGAAGATAGATTTCCGCATCAGTTAAACTTGCAGAAACAGGTGCCGTGATAATCGGCACTTCTCCAAATAATCTGACCAGGTTGAAGTAAAACATACCTCTCAGAAATCTTGCCTCTCCCACAGCCCTTTCCCTGGTAGCAGAATCCATCGTAATAGCAGGCACTTTCTCCAGAACAACATTCGCCCTGCTTATTCCCAAGTATGAACTCTGCCAGATTCCGGCCAGGTAATTATTGGATGGCTGTATATCGTACGTTGTGAACTGATGCAGGTTTGGATCATCCAGTGTCGGCCTTGCATTGCAGTCGTCGGAACTGATGTCCTGTAACAGCCAGAGCGTGTTGGAATACTGATTTACAGTGCCAAGAACATCGTACACGGCATTCACTGCGTTTAAAGCATCCTCTTCGGTCTGGTAGAAATTGTCGTAATAAATCTGGTGAGGCGTAAGTTCAAGTTCCTTTGAACAGGAGATGAATATCACCAGTAAGAGTAAGGTTGGTATAATAAATATCTTTTTCATGATCTTCAGTTTTGAAATTTCTGGTTACTAAAAATTGATGCTACCTCCTAAAATATACGTTCTCACCGATGGATATGAACCATAATCATACCCCAAACGTGTGTTATCCATGCCAAAGGATCCTACTTCCGGGTCGAAGCCACTGTATTTAGTAATTGTAATCGGGTTCTGAGCGGTAACATAAATTTTCACATGTGTAATTTTCAACTTTTTCATCAGGCTTTGAGGCAAATCATAGGAAAGAGTTACAGTTTTTACGCGTACGTATGAACCATCTTCGAGGTACCTGGTCGACATATGCAGGTAATCGGAATTACGGTTTGCACGCGCATAAAGGTTGCTTGGATTTTCCGGAGTCCACCTGTCGAGGAGTTTGGTTGAAGCATTCGTTAACCCGTTACCCGACTCCAGTTCGAAACGGTTGCTGTTAAGCAATTGGTTTCCCTGGCTGCCCTGTAGGAATATATCGAGAGAAAAACTTTTGTAAGACAAATTATTGCTTAACCCCCATGTGAATTTCGGCAACGCATGACCAATAATTCCCTGGTCTTTCACATCGATTTTGCCGTCGTTGTTCTGGTCAATATACTTGAAATCACCGGGCTTGGCACCATAAATGGCTGCTTTGTCAGCATCAGCAGTCTGCCATATTCCGTCGGAAACCAATCCCCAGAAAGTACCCATCTGCTCGCCTTCCCTGATAATGGCCCAATTCCCGATCTTTATCTTATACGTATCATTATTGATGTAAAGGTCGACACCGTTCAGATCAAGGATCTTATTTTTGTTGAAAGAAATATTACCGGATGTATTCCATTTAAACTCACCGATAAAGTTTACTGTATTCAGGGCAAATTCGAATCCTGAATTTCGGAGAGTTCCAATATTTTTCAGGAATGCATCATATCCTATAATTTGTGGCAGGTTGAAATAATAAAGCAGATCAGAAGTTTTTTTGTTGTAATAGTCAACGGTCAAACCAATCCGGTTCTGCACAAAACTGATATCCATACCAGCATCTGCCTGCCGGGTAGTTTCCCATTTCAGGTTATCATTTCCGGGGTTGGCAGGTGCAAATCCGGTGGCAGCATATGAATTATTGAAATAATATAAAGTTGAGGATAAGGTCCTGATATAGGCATAATCGAAAATGCGGTCATTTCCGCTTAGTCCATAACTTATCCGGAATTTAAGATTGGAAATTTTATCCATTCTCTTAATAAAATCTTCCTGTGAAGCCCTCCACGCAAAAGCTACCGAAGGAAAAGCCGCGTACCTGTTATTTTTCCCAAATTTTGATGAACCATCAACCCGGCCGGTAGCAGTAAAAAGATACTTTTCCTTCAGGCTATAGTTGATTCTTGTCAGGTAAGAAACTACGGATGACTCGCTAAAACCTGTCATTACTGTCGGCAGGGCTGTTGCGTTTCCTATTCCATAATAACTCAGGATATCGTTTGGAAATCCAGTTGCTATATCAATGAAAGAACGGTTAACATTTTTCTGGAAAGTGAAACCGGCCAGAACATTAATCTTGTGTTTCTTTTCCCATTCTTTGTTATACGTTAACAGATTCTCAAAACTCTGATTCTGAAAACTTGTGGCGGCATAACGGGCTTGCCCGCCATTAAAAGAACCGGAATACACATAGTTTGGTGTGTACATATCCTGGTCCGAATGGTAGATATCAATGCCTAAACTCGTTTTGAACTTGAGGTCCTTGAGTATGGAATATTCCAGGTACGCATTTCCAAGGAGGCGGTTAACTTTATCAATTGCCTTTACATCACGGGTTACCGCTACAGGATTATCGAGCCAGCCGTTGGCGTTTGGATCAGTAAGCGTATACTGCCCGGTTGCATCATACACAGGCAATGTAGGATTAAATATGAGGGCGGTATTTACAACTCCGGGGAAAAATCCGCCGGGAGTGTCGGTAGGAACTGTATTGGATAAAGTCTGGGTATAACTAAGGTTGGTACCTACAACCAGTTTGTCAGTAACTTTCCTGTCGAGGTTCAACCGGAATGAATAGCGTTTAAAGTCTGATCCCCAGATAATTCCTCCCTGTTTATAATATCCTGCGCTTAACGCATAGGTAGTTTTTTCATTGCTGCCCGAAAAATTCAGCTGATAGTTCTGAATCGGCGCATCGCGGTAAATTTCGCCCTGCCAGTCGGTACCTTTACCTAAACTTTCGGGGTTAGGGAACAAAGGTTTATAGTTTACAGGATCGTCGTTATAGCCCCCTTCATCGTAAATTTTTGCAAAATCAGTGGCGTTCATCACATTAATGTCTTTAGCCTTTTTCTGTAAGCCAAAATAGGTTTCGAATGTTATATTGTCTTTCCCGCTTTTACCTCTCTTGGTGGTAATCAGAACTACCCCGTTAGCACCCCTGGCACCATAAATAGATGTTGCAGAAGCATCTTTCAATATTTCCATCGATTCGATGTCTCCCGGATTGATCGAACTAAGCCCGTTTTGCGACGGAGATCCAATCCACGACATATCGACCTGGCTTTCGATAAGCACGCCATCGATAACGTATAGCGGCTCATTACCGGCCATAATAGAATTTCCTCCACGGATCCGCAACGACATTGCACCACCGGGCTGTGATGACAATTGAGTAACCTGCACACCCGAAACCTTGCCTTGTATTCCCTGGTCCAGAGAGTTGACTGGTATTTTCCGTAAGTCATCTGTGCGTATGGAAGCTACTGAACCGGTAAGGTCACTCTTTTTGATTGATCCATATCCGATAACAACAACTTCATCAAGATTTACAGCTTCCGACACCATTTTAGCATCGACAACGTTCGAAGTAGTGATAGGAATTTCCATACTTTTCATTCCTATGAAAGTAAATAACAGCACTTTGGCGCTTTCATTTATTTTCAAACTGAAATTCCCTTTAATATCGGTGGTTGTACCATTGGAAGTTCCTTTAACGAGAACTGTAACGCCTGGTATCGATTTGCCATCGGCGGCATCAGTCACAGTTCCTGTAATAGTACGTTGTTGTCCGAAAACTGCCAGAGTCGACAGAAACAGGGCGAGATAAATCAAAGTTACTTTCATTTGGTTTTGTTGTGTTTGGTATTGTTCGATTTAGATAAGCTTGTACGGATGGTTTTATGAATTTTCACGGATTTGCTGCATAATTACTCCAGACTTGTCCAACACTTCCCTTTCACTTTCGATGGTATAAACAAAGCTGTCAGCCCTGTAATACCCAATGTTGTATTCAATCGGCCTGCCTCCCGGATCAAACACAAACCGCTTCCTTTTCAGAACTGCATCACCGGTGTTGATATTTAGTTTACCGGCAAGGAATTTGTCTGCTGATCGGGCTGAAATTTCTTCCTTTGATAGTTTTGCAATCACTGAATGTTCTTTTTCAAGAATTTCATACAAGGGCCTGGAAAAATCCTCGTTACCGGTAAGCCCGACATTAGGATGAAAATAGGAAACGAAATAGACAAACGGATACTCTGCTCTTCCACGCAGGCGGACCATCTTTAATATCTTTTTACCTTGTGGAATCCTGAAAAACTGCGCTATTTCATCTGTAGCTTCAACCCATTCAGCACTTATTTCATAATTTTTAATCTGTATTCCTTTTGATGACATTTCCTGGCTAAAACTCAACCAGTTCGTACCCCGCGAATCCACGCTCTGGTCGGCAACTTTGGTTCCTACTCCTTTTTTTCGGATCAGCAATCCTTCGTACACAAGCTTGTTGGTCGCCTGCCGTACGGTATTGCGCGATATCCCTAACTGCTTAGCTAAACCAACCTCGTCAGGAAGAAACTTGCCTTTTTTATATTCGTCAGAAGCTATTAATTCCCTGAGCAGGTCTTCAACCTGGGCATGCAGGGGAACAGAACTTTTATGGTCTATTGAAAAACTCATTTATCAGTTTTTAAAATTCTGAATAGAATTCAGAAATAGTGAATGGATTATTCCCGACACTTATTTTTAATCAATTTAAAGCCGGAGTTGTTGATACTGTAAAAGTATACCCCTGGCTTTAAATCCTGAACGTCAATATCAATATCGTAAGTTCCCGGAGCGAGCATTGTATTGTAATAGGATTTTATTTCTTTGCCTTCTATGTTATTTAAATGAAGACTAACGAAGCTTTTCTTTGTAACTGTGAACTTGATTTTAGTTGTTCGTTCAACCGGGTTCGGATAATTCTGTGATAAGATTACTGCATCAGAATTATTCCTGTTTTTTTGCAATTCATTTATTGAGGTATACGTAGGATCTATCATGGTAAAAGGAACCCGTATGAACCTGGGGCGGTAAACCTCAACGTTTTTAAAAATATCCGCAAAGTTCCCATTCGAGTTATAAGAGATCAGCAGTTTGCCATTTTCGTTGAATTGCGGATGCGGAAAGGCATTGTAGGTAAAAGTGTTGGCAAAAAGGATAGGTGTAGTATACAACAGAACTTTGTTGCTCCATGGCCCTTCAATATGTTTGGAGGTATAAGAGTAAATTTTTGACGATAACCAGATTTCCTGGGTTACCATGATATATGTATTGTTCAATTTAAAAACTCCGTATTGCTGCGAAACCGCCACAACACTGATTCTTCTTGAATCATTCGGGCTTGATGACCACGAAATGCCATTGTAGAATTCCCATGGAGCCAGGATATTGCCTGAAGGCACACGGGCTATATGTGGATATGAAATGTGAGAAACTGTATCTAATTCTTGCCTGCCGAAAATATAGGTATACCCATTCTCTTCCAGGACAGTATTCCCATAACAAACCTTATTGAGGTCGTAATAGGGTAATGTGATTTTGTCAATAAATGTTATATCAGGATACGTAAACCTGGCAAGGACAGCTGCCTTGTATTTAAAGTTAAAACCTGCCGGGCCACTTGCCGTTACGAACTCTGACAGGAAGATTTTCAGTGTATCATTTTCTACCAGGCCATGTTCCGGCCAAAACCAGTCGGCATTGTCATTGGCTGAAGTAACGAAGGAAACCGGATTTTGAAAAGTTCCGCCAAAGAAAGCTCTCATTGAATCGCCATCCTGTAAAACGACACAATTCCGTATCATTTTAGCTCCGCTGGCAATGGAGTTATCGGGTTTTGCTGTACCTATAAAGCTATCCCCAAACAACCACAACGTTTTTTGCCCGGGCAATGCAATCGAAAATGTTGCATCTCCAGCAATCCATCCACCGTTAACTTTACGGATTTGTGAATTAAAAGCAGAATCGGATATGGCCTGTGAAAATACCTGGCCCGATAGCCCAAGCAGTAAACCAAGAAATAATAGGTAATTCTTCATTTTAATGAATTTTAAAAACAACTGCAGATATCTTGCTCCTGCAATGAGCAAAATACCCGCAGCTATTTCAACTTTCAATTAATTAACTACTATCCTTGAATTGGATTTCTTATTCCCATTTTTCAGTTCAACATTATAAGCACCTTTTGGCAAACTGCTTAAGTTAATGACGTTTGAACTTTTGAGAATTTCTTTGGTAAGAACAACCTGTCCTTTTGAATCGTAAATATTCATTTTAATTGCCTGCGACTTGTATCCGCCAATATTAACATGAAGGTCGCCACGGGTTGGATTTGGATACATTGAGACATTTGCTTTGCTCAATAAATCGGGTAAACCAACATTATTGGTGATGGTGATTGACATAGGATCTGATAAGCCTCCACCATAGTTAAACTGATCGGCAGGGTTTCTGTCCCAGTAATCTTTGTCACCAACGGCATACCTCAAAAAGAATGTTCCAGTTTTACTGTCGGTATGAATACGTGGAGTGAAATAAAGGCTGTCGAATTGGTTCAAATCAGCAATCCGGTCAGTAATGGCTCCCCACCAATGGTATCCCGGAATTGGAGCAATCGAATCTGTTAATACCTTTGAGTGTGCAGCATCATAAATGAGCATTCCTGAATTATTCAGTCCTGCACCTTTGGATATAATTGTATAAGGAATATTATCATCCACTGTCCAGCCATCAGGAATCATTACTCCAAAAAGGCCTGTACTTTGCAACGAACCAGTCCATGAATTGTCATCCAAACCTGGATCTTTATCACGCTCAACAATAATAGGTACATCGAAATAACTGTTTGACAAACCTTCGCTTGGCTGGTTTATGGCCCGGAATGCATAACAACCAGCAAGTACCAGGGAAACAACGAATAACATGCCTGCTATAGCCAGCACTATCGTTTTTTTGCTTCCGGCAAAAATGTTTAAAGTAAATGTTTTTTTCATGTTTTAGAAGATTAAATGAATACTTTGTTTAAATGTTCAGACATACTGAATTAATCACAAAGATAGATACTTTTTAATATGTTTCTACGTTTTATGCTTTTTATTTTTTCCTGAGAAGGAAATTCACCTTTTTCCCTTTGTTTTACTGGTAATAACAGCGCTAAAAAAAATTAAGCTCTGCTGTTTATCAAAGAATCTATACTTGATTAGTCTAATCAAAAGGCATCTTTGCCACTGTTGTTAATGGCGTGGTTGTTCCAGCTCAGACCTGGAAAATAATTATTGTTTTACCTAATGGCAATGGCGATTTAATCTGGATTACAGCTTACACAAGAGTTTTTGCTATATCGATGGCGAACAACCAAACTGTATCGTCGCAGGCGTGGGGCTATTACAGGGTAAGTGTTTATGCCGTTGAAGCATTAACTGGATACGACTTACTAATAAATGTTCCTTTAGCCATTCAGAATACACTTGAAGCCAAAGTTGATAATTTGTAAAAAAGAATGTGATAAAAGGGAAGACCGGTTTTTGCCTGGCTTTTTCGCTTTCGCATTACCACTATATTTGAAAATAGTTTTTAAATTGTTTGCTACGATACAAAAAATATATACATTTGATATGATTTAAAAATCAATCTTTTACTATAAAACTATTTAATTATGAAATTGAATTATTCCTTCCTGGCCCTCCTGGGCTGCATTCTCTTTTCGTTTTCTGTTATTGAAATAAGCTGTAAAAAAGAAGCCGATCAACCTAAAATTCCTGTGATTACTACCCTGGCAATATCGGATACCAGTTACACAACAGCTATTTGCGGAGGCGATATAACTTCTGATGGCGGTGATGAGGTACATACCCGTGGAATTTGCTGGAGCACCGGAGCCAATCCTTCCACATCCAACAGCAAAACTATTGACGGCAAGGGAATCGGCAAATTTTCAAGCTCCATGGCAAACCTGCTCCCAGGCACAACTTATTTTGTTCGTGCCTATGCAACCAATACCATCGGAACTGCTTACGGGGAATCCGTTTCTTTTTCTACAAAGACATACCCTACAAAAGGAACTTTAATCGGCAATGTTAAGCTATACGACAGGTATGGCAATGAAAACCATGTGTATACCGATGTAAAAATTGAACTGACAGATACAACAAATAAGACCATTATAGTATTTCCCGGGCCGGATGGGAAATTCCGTGTCGACAACCTGCTTTTAGGCAATACCGGACTGTTTATTGATAAGCCCGGGTACGGCATATTAAATTCATGCGTTGTCAGGCACACCAAAATCATTGATACACTATCAACTATTGAATTACTGGAAGAATTACCGTTTGCTTTCCAGAATTACCAGGTTTCGTACAGTGCCGGCATGTTACATTATGATGAGTATTGTGATTATGTTTCAACAGATTCGTATATGGTTACCAATCTTATTTGTTTTAGCAAGAGTCCCACAGTATCATTAAACAACTGTTCACTACTAGCCTGGACGGGAAGCTATACCAATGTTGCATATATTAACAGTGGCAGCAATGCATCTACCAGCTTTTCGTTCACTAGTTTTTCAAACGCCGGTTTTAAATCCGGAGATATTATTTATTCAGTTGAGTATCCTGTAGGTCAAAAATTCTTTTCTATTTATTATGATCAGTTAAGTATTTTCAATCCTTTTACTTATAAAATAGGCAACCAATCTAATGTTGATTCATTTGTACTCCAACAGTAATTGACTTTTAAGACAGTGCCGTTATTTACTTCTGAAAAAAGCTTGGCAGTTGGCACTAATTCAATTGAATTAAGCCAAGGCCTATTATTTCATCTTTATCAGTTTTCGCTCCTGAATATCATTATTAATATAGACCTTGATGAGGTAAATCCCTTCCGGTAACCACGAGATATCCATGGATGATTGATTGAAAGAGGAATGAACCTGTTTGCCAAAAGCATCAATAATTTCGACTTTTGTGATTTTATTGCCGTCAGAATCCAGGTATATAATATCGCTGGCAGGGTTGGGATAAATACGTAAAGATTGATGGGTTAACGTTTTCGTTCCTACCGTTAAACAAATCGGATCATAAGCAACGCCGGGACTTCCCGAAAGACACGACTTTTGCCAATTGGTTCCCTCATTCAGATCAGATTCAGGTTGAATAAGTTGCAGTGTATATCCTTGTCCGTCCGGCTCTTTAGGAAATGGCGCTGAATCGTCGTAACATACTGACAGATTTAATTTGCCACCCGCATCATAAATCCGTATTACATCGCCGTTACCATCGAATCCGTAATTCAAAGGCCCGACTTTGTTCTGAACCTGAGGAAATTTGGAAGTGAATTTTGTCGCATCCTGGTAAACGACCAGGTATTCATCCGGCTGTAAAATAGTTTCGCCGGGAATTGAAAATGAATTATTCTTCTTATCCGTAATTCTCCAGCCTGAAATATCCTGTGGTACCAACGAAGTATTCCTTAATTCAATCCAATCGCCTGCATCACCGGCAGAAGATGATTTATAATTTATCTCATCAGGTTTTACCAGTTCTTCGCAAGGACTGTAAGCCACACCGGGAGAGCCTTTCATGCATCCGTCGAACCACGATTGGGCTAAACCAGGATCGGCATTATCATTTTTAAGTTCCAGTGTCCGGCCATACCCGTTTGGCGTAGTTCTCCAGGGGGAAACTGCAGAATAGGTAAATGATTTCACTAAATGATTCTGGTTATCGAAAAGAGAAATGCTCTCCCCGCTGTTGCTGAAATTAAAGCCCAAATTGCCTGACACATTTTTTACCGAAGGATTTTGAGTGTGGAATTTAAGTGTGTCATTGGCTAACACCCAATATGAATTTGGTGGTATTAGAGTACCTGAAGGAATTATATACTGGTTATAAAAATTCAGATCCTGCAGTTTCCAGTCGGAAATATCAATTGAAGCTGAGGTTGCATTTTTTATTTCAACCCAATCGCCTGCATCCAAAGTATTGTCGCTGTTGTAATTCAATTCCGAAAAGATAATATTGGCCGAAACCGGTGAGCCGGAAAAGTTGGCAGTAAAAGTTGTGTTGCCTGTAATATTGTTCGTAAAAGATGCCTCAGTGAGCGAGTTGATAAATGCATTTGCATCCCAGTTCACAAATGAAAAACCAGGACGGGCAATAGCAGTGATCGCCACAGGATTCCCGTTAAAATATATACCTGTCCATGGCAAGATATCAGGAGTAATTGTTGAAATTTTAATATAGCCGGCATTTGCAGGATTTACTTTGAGCGTAATATTAACCTTGCCATTCAGCGAGAAATAATTCTGAAGTTGATTGTGGACCATATTTGGCCTGTCTGCATGAAAGTATTTTAAAGTTTCTGTTGCATCAACCCATGACGCAGAATCCAGGGAATTCCATCTATCAGATTGAGCCTGTATCTCAGGTGCAATCTCGCGGGCATTATCATCAATAATCTTAACAATATTTTTATTTGTCCATTGATAATTTAACAAATCACAAAACCTGTTGATAAAGTAATTTTTAAAAAATGAATTCTTCAGAAGCGAATTCATCATGTTAGTATAATTATTAGGTTTGTATGGATTTGCAAGCGTAGAGAACACTAAATCATCCGTTGCTGAACCACCTATTCCCTGCGAATACGAAACATCCCATAAGATATATTTCCACTTGATACCGGAGGAATAATCACTGGTAATTCTCACGTTGTTTTGCCATTCACTTGGAAACCAATCCTGGTTATCGGCGTAAATTTCTGAAGCAAAATAATCAACCCAGTTTTTATAATCAACCAGATTGGCTGCCTGACTGAAAGATGCGCTGTCACTTAGATCAGTATTGATCACATAATTGCTCATCGAATTAAATGACGAATCATTTCCTTCCGAGATAATGAATGTCTGCGGATAAGTAGCCGTTATCATATCAACGCTATCTTTCTGAGCACCGAAATTATCTCTCATATAATATTTATCCAGCAATTCCCGCGCAGCATAGTGCCCCCAGTATTCGCCGTTGATAAAAACAGCTACGCTCTGATACCCGGCAGTTCCAGAAAATGTATTTAAGGTCATTCTGTCAACAACCAGGTCTCGCATGCGTGTGCTCCCCCAATCGTCATCCATGTTTCTGACCCTGAAGCCATGAGATGGTCCAAGCCCCGGTTTATCTTTCGAAAAAATATTGTAGGTAACATCGCCACTTGCGCCAAAATCTTCGTCATACACAAGTTGAATCGACTTTTGAGGAAAATTTAATGAATAATTTCCTACAGGCGTGAAACTCGCATCCCGTGTGAACTGAATTTGATGGTTCTTATCGAAGTACTGAACAATACAACTTGTTTTATGCCCTTGCTGATAAGCAACTGCACTATCATAAACTGCAGGACCGCCTGTTCCGTCGATAAATAAATTCCTGGGCACGGCCACAATACTCACAATCGGAAGGGTGGTCGGCTCATTGATTAAATATGTTTTTGTAACCACCTTGCCCGGTAATTTGCCAGGTTCAAAACTCTGTGCTTTTACAGTAGTGGTTTTACTCAGATTGATTGCAACAGAGTATAGCAGCAACGACGAATCAGGAGCATTACCATCGATTGTAAAATGAATGTTTTTCCCTGTCATGGTTGCAGCTACATTACCGGTAAAATAACCTGACTCCGGCAATATAACCGGGGTAAAGGAATATGCAGTATAGCAAACACCTGTATTAGGTAGACCGGGAGTTGGCGTATTGGTATAACACCATTGACCACCATCGTTTATCCTGGCCCGGGAAGTACCGAGTTCAACATTCACAGTAATACTATCCTGTAAAACACCTGAAGCGTTATAGAGTGAAATCTTTTCTCCGTTGCTGATATTAAAATTTGTATGAAGATGGATGCCTCTTTTATTTTTTCCTGATGCAAAAACCAAAACCCTTTCCCCTGCATTCAGATTTACAGAGGGAAACTTCCATTTATTCCAGGTAGTATTATCAGTAATACCCCATGAGTTTAGGTCTATCGGATTTGCTCCGGTATTGTAAAGCTCAATCCAATCAGAAAAATCGCCGTCTTCGTCGGCATAAAAACCCGGATTGGTTGGTGCTGATTCATTTATTACTACCTGGGCATTTGATGATAATACCGACCCAAGGAAAATAGTAAGGAATAAAATTAATTTGACTTTCTGCTGAGTAAATATTTTTGAAATACCAAGATGCATTAAAAGTACGTGTAAGACTTGTTTGTAGTCATTTGAATCCAACTCTGAAGGTTGCGCTCTATAACTTTCATGATAACCAGAAAAAGAGCATGCATTCTTCATTTTTATTAGAGTGTTTAAGGTAATAATTAGTGTCAGGAAACGTAAAATGTAACTTCAGATTCGTTCCCATGGAAATCTCTGTAACAGATTTTTACTATTTGCACGTATTTCATACGTATACAATGATATTTACCGCTTTTTATTTATTGCAATCTGAACTTATTCTGCCGCGACTTGCCTGAAATCTTTTACAGATAATATGTTCAAGTGGTGACTGGCATGTATTAGGCAAATAATCTGATATCTATTTGCTTCATAGTTTAATCGCCATCTGCTTGACTTTCACCTCAAAAGATTTGGGTATTAGTGCCACGAGGGCTAGTTACAGAAAGAAAAAGAGACCAAATCGCGTAGCGGATTGAGTCTCTTTACTTTTTTCGAACTATGTTGAGCGTGAATTTACCACAGGTTGTTATTTTTCATCCCAGGTATTATTTCCTGCTTACCGAAACCTTAGCTGTGAAGAAGTCCTTTCCTGTGCTGACTTTCACAATATAAATTCCCGGAACTACAGGAGCCTGAAGCTGAATAATACCTTGCATAACCAGTTTGGTTTTGCCATATTGCTGTCCCATTGAATTATATATTCCAATTTCAGCTTGTTTTCCTTCCATTCCAGGAACATTGATATTAAAATATCCCTGTTTCACAAAAGCTTTTCCCTGGATGCCCCTGGTTTCGCTCATGCCGGTATAGTCAGTAACATTACCGCTACAACTAACAAGTGAAGCATTTGCGCCGCCACCCGTAACCGATATATTTTCGGCTAAATAACTACCCATTTGCAAGCCGGATTTCAGCCAGATATAAATAGGGGTTGCTGCAAGAGTTCCTCCTGTATATGCAACTTCCAGAGAATTTGCAAAGCTTGAATTATCTGCAGAAACCTCAAAATCAGTTGTGCCGGTAACTGTAATGTTGCCAGAAGAAGGTGTTAAACCTGCTGCGCTTAACAAATAACTCTGTGATGACGAAGGGCCTGATCCTGCCACATAGCTGAAACCGGTCAACATTGCAGGAGCAGCAGCTATTGCTGCTGCTGCCAGGGTTGTTCCATTAACAGCGGGGACTGTGCCATCGGCTTTATAGTTGGCAGCGGTTCCGGTATTGGAGTAAGGGAAAATTTTAAAATAATAAGTAGTTGAAGGAGTAAGTCCGCTCCAGGTGTAGGTTTGGATGGCATGATTAACATTTACATCACCCGCATTATCGCTAAGAACGAGGTCGTCCGAATAGATAACAGCATCAGCCGGATTTGTAAACGAACCAGTCGTACTGGCAAGGATCAGAAAATTCCCGGCAGGTTGTGCTCCGTCATTATCACTCCAGGTAAGCGTCAAAGTAGTGCTCGTAGATGAACTAACTGTAAATGACATTGCCTGATTAGTAGGTTCTGCAGCTATTGAACTGCCACCCCAGACTGAAGTTGCATATTCAGGATGGTCGATATATGGGTTCCGGTTATGCTGAATTGCGAAAACTGCATTGTTACGGTCAATTTCCTTTTGGCTTACGGGGTCAGCGGCATTCCATGCCAGCAAAACACTAAGTATCCAGGGATCAAAACAGGGATATGTGGTACCATCAAGCGTAGGTTGTGCTTCTGCATTCGAATTCCACGAAGCTACCACGTTTTCATAACGCGTTACCATATAAAAATAAGTACGGGCAATGTCGCCTTTGTATTCATTAATAGGTTCGAAGACAATGCCAGTATATCCAGGCGCTGAACAAGGTCCGAGTTTACAACCGTTCTTCGATGTCCATGAAGGTGAACTCACTGTCCCATAGGGATAATTGCTTCTATGTCCATTCACATATCCGTCTGTTGGATACAGGTGGAATATATCAGTGATCATAGGCGTACCATCATTAAACCAGCTTTTGGGGAAACTGTGCTCGCGGTTGTAGCAGTTGCCTTCGGCCGAATAACTGCCACACTGGCTTGAGCCTAAAGTGTATTCGTATGGAGGAGTACCGCCGGGAACATCAGAGTAAATATCCCAGATTTTACCATTTGCTTTCTTATCAGTAGTATAATAGGCGCTCCACACTGCTGCATAACTAACAGCGGTATGGTCTTTAATAATATTATATAAAGCTGTTTTAAGCGGGGCACCGGTAAGACCGGCAGCATTGGTATAATACCCCGTAGGGATTTGGGCTATCAGCCAGTTTGTACTAACGAGAAGTACAAGCATCAAAAGAGTAAATTGTTTACGCATACATATTTTTTAAAAGGGGCACAAATGTACCGTAAAAAATTACTTGAGCATACAGGTTTTCAGGAATATAGGAGAACATTTATTGTTAATGATACTTTTGCTGAATCCCGAATTCGTTTTTTCTGCCTTCTAAACTTTAGCTCAAAGAAGTAAAATATAACTTTAGCAGGATTTTTAGTGACCCACGGCTGCCTGTTCCCCTATAGGTCTGGCCATCAGCAATCTTCTAGAACAAGCCATTTTCATTTACTATTTCTTCCGGAGGCGCTTGTGCCAGGTCCCATAATTCAACAATCTTATCGTTCTGGAAACGAAAAAAATGAACCAGGGCCACCCCAGGTTCTCCCGGGCTGATAACAACCTTCGAATAAACGGCAACCATATTCTTTTCAGAAATGGCAAACCTGATTTCAAGTTGCTTTGCCGGCAGATAAACGGCACTCTCTGCCATGGCTGCTTTCAGCGAATTGGCGTCGCCTTTAAAATGCATATTATGGTGTCGGAATTCAGGGCTCACATATAAATAAAAAGCTTCGGTAACGTTGCCGGTTGCAGTAAGTTGTAAAAAATCTATGGCGGCAGCCTTTGTTTTATTTCCCGTATTTATCATTTGTGCAAATGTTGCTAAATATTGATTTATAGAAATACTCTACTTAGTTAAAAATATCGTTTTCCCGCTTTTTGCTGATTGAACAGCAGAATCCAGGATTTCCATAGCAACCAGGTTAAGGCTGAGCGAAGAAGGATCATTTGAGGCAATCTTTATTTTGCCTCTCACTACTGATGCAAAGAATGAAAACGGATTTTGCCCTATGGCTTTGTCTTTATCTATGGTAAGCATTTGTTCCGGCGTTTGCTCATTTACACGAAATCTCATATGGACATTATCGGAGGTAATAATGTATCCTGTTTTCCCATATATCTCCATGTCTTTTCTGCTTACGGGCCAGTTCCATGACGCCTGTATGATGCCTTGCATCCTGGGATATGTGACAATAATTGTTGCTTCATCATCCACTTTTGGATATATGTCAGGCTTTATCTGTTGGGTTATAGCTGTAACTGATGTTGGCCTCTCACCGTTCATAAAGTAACTGATGAGGTCGGCACCGTAACAGCCAAAATCAATAATAGCGCCTCCGCCATTGAATTCCGGGTCGGTGAGCCAATTGGTAAAATCCTTGCTGCATCCTATTTCGATCGGCCCTTTATGCCCGTCGTGAATTACCATTTTACGCGGTTCGCCAATCAGCTTTTCGTCAATAGTTTTTGCATACGAATCTTTGGTTACAGGGTACCAGGTTGTTTCGTAATTCGTAATTATTTCAATTCCCCATTTCCGTGCCATGTCGCTCATTTCCTTTGCCTGCTGAAAGTTGATCGCTAAAGGTTTCTCAACCATCACATGTATTTTAAGTGGGGCGCACATACGTACAACTTTAATATGATCGCTGATGGAGGAAAAAACTGAAACAGCCTCAGGTTTTGTTTTTGATATTAATTCCTCTGTACTTCCGAAAATAATCTTTCTGTCGAGGTGATACTGGTTAACGTACCTGGTAACAAGGGCCGTATCTGATTCAGCAATTCCAACTACTTCTATATCAGGATTTGAGCGGTTTTGAAATACGGCATGAACATGGTCGTGCGATAATCCTATAATCCCAAGGCGTAAGGGTTTGATTTTAGTTGGTTCGTCTTTGGCCTGTCCTTTAACCGCGAAACCCGCCAAAAGCATTAAAACATTCATTAGTATAATTTTACAGAGATATTTGTTCATGTTGTGAGCCATACTTTGTATTTTCAAGAATAGTGTTTTTAAAAGCTACAGTGTAATAAGATGATTGAGAAAAGTCTTGTATTATTAAAGCGGAGTTTATGATACAGACGAAATACAGAATCTAGACAAGCAGATCCTTTCCGCTATCAGAATTTATTTTGATGAATCACAAAGGAATTAAATGAATCAGGCTCCAATCTTGCCGTAACAATTTTATTTCCAATCTTTATGATTATTGTATCCTGAAATGATTTTTCATTTTGCAGCATAACCACAACGCTTTTATCAGGATTAACAAAAGCAAGCAGGTTGCTAAAGCTACCGGTGGTTGATAATAGTCTTGCACCGGGTTTTACATAATGACTCAGGTGTTTCAGAACATAATAGTCGTAGTTGTATTTGTAGGTTTTAGTGGTAGCATCAACGCTGATTAAGGAATTTTGTTTCCATCCCCACCGGCTGATTGAATTTTGAAGTAAGGAGGTATTCCAGTACATGTAAGCGCTTACTCCGTTGTTGAAATAGTGTTTCATAAGACCCCAGGCATATTTGCTGTATTCCCAGTCATTCTTTCCATTACCGCATTCCTGCTCGGATTGGTACAAGGTAAGATCCGGATATTTTTTGTGAATCCCGGCTATGGCATCTTTCCCTGCCCACTGAAAACCAACACCTTGAACATAATTTTTACTGATCGCATCTGGGAGGATGGTATCTACCAGTTTTCCATCAGGTCTTTCCATGGTGCCAAAGAATACTTTTACATTCAGAGCATTCATTTTCGGCCCTAAATAGTCTAAGAATTTAGCCAGCCCATTTGCCGTCCAGGTGCAGCTTGGAAAAGGCTGCGCCGAATTAAATTCATTTTGCGGCATCACCATGCTAATATTGATGTTTTCATTCCGGTAAGCCCTGATAAATTTGGCAAAATATAGGGAATAAGCCTTAAAATACTGGTCTTCCTGAATAAACATATTGGTACCTTCCTTGCCTTCCTGCTCCGGTTTCAATCCATTATCGATGCCGTTAAAGTCGATGCCCCATTCGTCGGATTTTATATTTGTAATTCCCTTTTGCAGGCTTTTAAGTGCATAATGTTTGTTGTATTTCATCCAGGAAGGCGGCGACCATGGCGATGCCCAGAGTTTAAGAGCTGGATTATACTTCTGAGCATTTTTAATAAAAGGAATTAAGGTTTCTTTATCATTAGCAATAGAAAAATTCCGCATATCAAAATCGCCGTCGGTTTCATCATATGAATACCAGTCTCTCGAAAAATCATTCGCACCAACCGGCATCCGGCATATTGTAAAGTTGGCACCTGCCCCAGGAGCAAATAATTCTTTGAAAATATTTTCCCTGTCAATTTCATTCAAGAGGCTTAGCGAGGTCCAACCTGCTTCGTTAAAACAGGTGCCGAATCCTTCCACTGTTTGCAAGGTACCGTTCTGGTCTATTTCAACGCTATACATATCGGAAGCAGGGGCAGCTATTAAATCCTGATTGTGTTTCCACAACTCAGTTTGAGTTGAGCTGACCCATTCAACCTTTGTTTGTGCATGCAAAAGCAATGCCGTCGTTACAAGTAAGAAACACATTATGGTTCTACCCATTTCTATTAATTTTTTGCTAAATTAATTTTACTTTTCTTCCAAATGCACGAAACAGCCGGACTTATTGCATCAACCGTAGTTTATGGAAAATGTTACGTTGTAAAGGTATAAAGAAATAGGAATAGCGAGAAAGCAAATGGCCACCAGGCAGAAAAATCCAGGGATAAAAAAATGCTTAAATACCAATTTTAATGTGTTTTTCTCATTTGCTCCAGCATTTTTAACCCGAACTTACGTGAAATAATACCGTCGAGAACAGCAACAGGAAGCCAGCGTTTCAGAAACGGATAGACAAAAGAAGACTTGCCGAGGCGGATAATAGCTTTTGGGTGCTTCTTTATAAGCTGATTTACAAGTTTCCTGGCAAAGACTTCGGCAGGCGTGGCTCCTTCCTGCGAAATTAAAGCTCGTCTGTGTATGAAGTCAGCAATCGGAGCATACAAAGACTTCTCTTCTGCAAAAGCGAGGTTTTGAGCTGCTGAATTGCCAAAGTTCGATTGAATTGCTCCCGGCTGAACGGTTATTACTTTGATGTTAAAAGGTTTTAATTCCACCCTCAGCGTATCCGACCATGCATTCATGGCAGCTTTTGAAGAACAATAAGCACCAGCAAAAGCGCTTGGCATCACGCCCGAAATGCTGCTGATATTGACAACCATCCCCGATTTATTCTGAATCATTGATGGAACTACCAGTTGTGTTAATGCGGCGGGGCCTACCAGGTTGGTCTGTAGTTGCTTTTCAAATTTCTCACCCGGTAAATCCATCAGGGCTCCCATCTGACCATAACCGGCATTATTCACCAGGATATCAATTCTGCCTTCAGTTTTAAGGATTTTATCCACACAGTTTTTTCGGGATGAGTCATCGGTGATATCCAAAGAAAGTAAAGAGTAACCTCCACTTTGTTCAATTTCGGTCTTTTCAGCATTGCGGGATGTCCCAAATACCTTAAATCCTTTTTCAACAAATTCTTTGGCAATTGCCATCCCTATCCCAGAGGAGGCACCAGTGACTAAAACAATTTTTCCGCTCATACAACATGGTGATTAATATGAATATTAAAACAAAACATTATCTGGTTCATCACACTTATTTGAAAAGCAAAAACATCATTTTAATGATGCCTGTATCAAAGTTATAACAAAATTAAATGATGACATTAAAAAATTAATATAGAGTTGTGTCCACTCCCAGGGAAGAGCCATCACCTATCAAACAGAGGAATGCTGTCAAAAACCAGGCAAGGCCAATTATGGCATTACCTCTGCCAACTGAACTAAACCATATTAAAAATGTTAGTTTGCTTTAAAGAATGCGAATTAATTCATTTCAACTTTTAGACTATCTTTCCGCCCTAAAAAAACGATTCCTATGATCTGGTCAAAACGCTGGTTCCAGCTTACTATTTTAATGATACTGGCATTTGTCTGGGGCAGTTCGTTTATCCTGATGAAGATCGGGATGAAGAGTTTCAGCAGTGAGCAGGCAGCTGCTTTGCGGATTTTACTTGCTTCGCTGGTACTATTACCTATCGCGCTCAAACAGATTAAAGTGCTGAAGCGGAAAGATTTAAAAACCCTACTCATAGTCGGATTTATTGGCAGTTTTTTCCCTGCGTTTTTGTTTATGAAAGCCGAAACACAAATAGACAGTGCGCTTGCCGGAATGCTCAATTCACTTACCCCGGTATTTACGCTGATTGTCGGCCTTCTTTTTCACCGGACTCCCTTCCGATGGATGCAGACTGTTGGCTTATCAGTCGGATTGGCTGGAGCGATCGGCTTAATACTGGCAGGTGACGGGTTTCATCTTGGAACCTTTAACAGTTATGCGCTCTATATCGTATTGGCTACCTTTTTTTATGCCATCAGCATGAATCAAATAAAATCAAATCTTCCGCACCTTACTGGGGTACAGGTAACATCCTTCTCCTTCCTCTTTATTGGCCCGGTAGCGCTGATCTACCTTATTACCACCGATTTTGCCCCTGCTTTGGCAAATCCGGCATGGCCTTTGCATTTATTAGCACTTGCTGCACTTGGCATTTTAGGTTCGGCAGCAGCCATGTTATTGATGAATAGCCTTATCCGGTATTCATCAGCAGTCGGGGCTTCGTCAGTTACCTATATCATCCCGATCTTTGCCATAATGTGGGGTTTGCTATACGGCGAAAAAGTAACCTTTCTTCATCTCATCTGCATGAGCTTTATCCTGGCCGGTGTATATATGATCAACTGGAAGAGCAAAAAAACAAAATCACACCTGTTAGTTAAGGTGTAATTCCAGTCCAACCCTGAACTTTATCTGATTTTTAGTTGCTAAAGCATAAAAATTATGTACCTTAGTTCCTCTCTTCTATTGAAAGCACACAATTGTTATTTTGTGTGGAAATAAATGAACAGATAGCAAAGTGAGTATCATTTTTAAAGCTCAACAAAATGATAATAAAGAGCAAACTTGATAAGGCCTTCGGCCCTTCGGGAACTTTTGCCGGCTACACCATATTTGTTATTGGAATACTAACAACTTATAGCAATTGGGGAGGATTACTTCTGGTGTTAGTTGGTGCCTTTATGGGCTTTTCGTCAACAAGTACATTGATTGACCTTGATAAAAAAAAGCTGAAGTTTTCAAATAACTTATTTGGTTTCATTCAAACAGGAAAATGGATTGACATTGACACTACAATGAAAGTCGGGATTAAAGAATCAAATATTACATGGACCACTTTCAGCAGAAGTAACCGCTCGATTGATACAGTTAAAAAAGATTTCAGGATAGCAATTTATGATTCTGAAGAGAAGGAAATTATGGAAATCAGCAAGCATGATTCACTTGAATCGGCTATGAAAAAGCTCAAGATTATTGGTGAGCAATTAGGCTTAAGTTCGATATAGTTATTTCAAAGGATAAGAAGTTGCCTCAAAATTCGGGGGTTATTGCCTGTTAAAGTAAAACGATTTCCCTAAGAACTGAATTTTCATACTTTGTTTCAATAAAAATCACAACTTCCATAACAATTCATATTGAGGATAATTAAACTATTCTTACCTTTGAATTATCGTTAGTTCTATAACGATCCTTAAAAATCCTCCGCGCTAAAAGCAAAAGAAAATGGAAATATTTATAGCCTCACGCCTCACTGCAGGAAATAAACTTTTTCCTGCCGAAATTATCGTTGACAAAGATGGTGTAACCTTAAAAATCCCTGGTCTTTTCAGTGGAAATGAAAAAACGATTCCCTATACCCGGATTTCATCTGTCGACATCAATTGCCCATTTATAGGCTATTCAACAATCAGCATCGAAACCACAGGCGAAGGAAGCATCAAAGCACATGGATTTACAAAAAGTGAAGTGACCAGAATAAAGGAACTTCTACTTGCAAAAATCAATGCAGTTTGAAATGCGGTTTCAATTGAAACGCGAATTTTGTCTCCGTTCAGACCAAGTCCTTGGTTTCTGATTATTAAGGGCATTATGCAACACCATACTACACAATAAGGCTTCAATCCTATTTTACTGATCCGGTAACCTACAGTTGACTTTATTCTTTACCTTGCAGTGATAAAAAGGTAAAAACTACTGTATCTTTGAATGATCTTTTTCTTTTCAGGAAATTCATCTTTAATTTCATTGATTATGAAAATTCAGTATTGCTCCGATCTTCACCTTGAATTCCCCGAGAACCAGGCCTTCCTGAAATCCAATCCTTTGAAACCGGCCGGAGAAATACTTGTACTTGCCGGAGATATAGTTCCCTTTGTTGAAATGGAAAAGCATCCCGACTTTTTCGATTACCTGGCCGATACTTTCGAAACAACCTATTGGATACCCGGCAACCATGAATATTACCGCTCTGATGTTTCGGAACGAAGTGGCACGCTGAATGAAAAAATAAGGAGCAATGTTATACTCATTAATAACCAGTCCGTTAAGGTTAATAACATAAAACTTATCTTTTCCACTTTATGGTCGCATATTTCACCTGTTCATGAATGGAAGATACAAAAGAATATGTCGGATTTTCATCTCATAACCTATCTGGGCCAGAGGTTTTCGACAACCATTTTCAACCAGTTACATGAAGAATGCCGGTTATTCCTTGTTTCTGCTATACAAGACAAGGAGGATTGTGAAACTTTTGTTATTTCGCATCATGTGCCTACCTTAATGAATTACCCTCAGCGCTACGAAGAAAGCCTGCTAAATGAGGCTTTTGTTGTAGAACTCTTTGATCTGATTGAAACTTCTGACATTAATTACTGGATGTATGGCCATACTCATGCAAATATTTCAGAATTCAAACTTGGTAAGACTCAAATGCTGACGAACCAGCTTGGTTATGTTGAGTATAATGAACACCAGGATTTTAATATTGCAAAAACCATTACTATTAAAGAATAGCATCAGGATGCTTCCTTTTTGCAATACATAAA
The DNA here is from genome assembly GCA_903913645.1 of uncultured Bacteroidales bacterium. Taxonomy (GTDB): domain Bacteria; phylum Bacteroidota; class Bacteroidia; order Bacteroidales; family UBA4417; genus UBA4417. Next base: position 24,735 of record CAIWMA010000472.1, read on the forward strand.
GCCCCTTCCAGCAACTTTGCCGACTATTTCCTTTTGTTCGCTCCAACAAAACATGCTGTTTACCGTTTTATTATTTCAATACAATAAGCCGAATCATACTTTTGCTCAAAAAAAAAAGAAATCATATGCAAACAATCTTAGGTTCAGGTGGCATAATTGCCAATCACCTGGCAACATCATTACCAACATACACCGATAAAATAAGGCTGGTAAGCCGCAATCCGAAAGTTGTCGCCGGCAACGAAGAACTCTTTCCGGCTGATCTCACCTCAGCTAATCAGGTTATGCAGGCAGTAAAAGGATCAGATGTAGTTTATCTCACGGCAGGATTGCAATACAACAGTAAAGTCTGGCAGGAACAATGGCCAAAACTGATGCAAAATGTTATTGATGCCTGTAAGGAAAACAGCACTAAACTGGTGTTCTTCGACAATGTTTATATGTATGGAAAAGTTGTTGGTCCTATGACCGAAGAAACTTCTTTTAATCCTTGCAGTCAAAAAGGAGAAGTACGCGCTAAAATTGCTGCAATGATACTGGATGAAGTTGCAAAAGGCTCATTAACAGCACTTATTGCCCGTGCAGCTGATTTTTATGGTCCCGAAACCAACAATAGCTTCCTGAATATGATGGTTTTCGAAAACCTTAAAAAAGGAAAATCTGCACAGCTTATGATCAGCAAAAACCTGAAACATTCTTTCACTTACACACCCGATGCCGGGAAAGCTACAGCCCTGCTTGGAAATATGCCTTCTGCCTTTAATCAAACCTGGCATTTGCCGGCCGATATGAGTGTGCTGACATGCGGGCAGATTGTTGAAATTGCTGCCAAGGAACTTAATGTAAAACCCAAAATCACTGTTTTGCCAAAATTGATGATTCAAATGGCTGGCATTTTCAACCCGATTATAAAGGAAAGTGTTGAAATGCTATATCAATACGATTCCGATTATATTTTCGATTCTGGTAAATTCGACAAGGCTTTCAAATTCGACAAAGTTTTGTATGCCGATGGAATCCGTAATTCGGTAAAACTTTAACCAATCATTTATCGCTGTTTCGCCTTTATTTAAGGCAAAGGAAAAGCACTTTTACCGAGGTGCTTTTCCTTTTTTGAGCTTTTTTACTCATGCCGGATCAGGATGAATTGTGACCGTTTCAATTTATTTACATTTTATTGAAATTTCTTTTATACAGTCTAATAATTTCTACCTTTGCCGACGATTCATCCCCCATATTAAAGAGCGAAATCACTAAATATCAAGACACTATGTACTCCAAATTTCAGGATCACCTTACCAAAGAACTTGCCGGAATAAAAGAAGCTGGCTTATTTAAAAACGAACGTGTTATCGTTTCGCCTCAAGGTGCCGAAATCACAATCAGTTCAGGAGCAGAAGTACTCAACTTCTGCGCCAACAATTACCTTGGACTTTCAAACAATCCGCAACTTATTGCTGCCGCCAAGGATGCGCTTGATACACACGGTTACGGTCTTTCGTCGGTTCGGTTTATCTGTGGCACCATGGACCTTCACAAAACACTTGAAGCTAAAATTGCAGAGTTTTTCGGAACTGAGGATACCATCCTTTATGCTGCCTGCTTCGATGCCAATGGCGGCGTTTTCGAACCGCTTCTTGGCGAAAATGATGCCATTATTTCCGATTCCCTCAACCACGCTTCGATTATCGACGGAGTAAGGCTTTGTAAAGCACAGCGTTATCGCTACGAAAATTCCAATATGGCCGACCTCGAAGAACAGTTAAAACTCGCACAGGCTCAGAACTTCAGACTAATTGTTACCGATGCTGTTTTCTCAATGGATGGAAACGCCGCCAAACTCGATGAAATTTATGCTTTGGCGCAGAAATATGATGCCATGATTATGGTGGACGAATGCCACTCGGCTGGGGTTGTCGGAAAAACCGGTCGTGGCATTACTGAACTTCACAACCTGAAAGGCAAAGTAGAAGTCATTACCGGTACTTTAGGAAAAGCGTTTGGTGGCGCCATTGGCGGATTCACAACCGGCAAAAAGGAAATTATAGATCTTCTTCGCCAGCGTTCGCGTCCGTATCTTTTCAGCAATTCAATTCCCCCGGTGGTTGCTGCTGCCGGCATCCGCATGTTTGAGATGATGAGCGAAACCAATGAATTGCAGGACAAACTGCATGCAAATACTGAATATTTTGTCGCAAAAATGCTCGCTGCCGGTTTCGATATCAAACCGACGCAAAGTGCCATTTGTGCCGTGATGCTGTATGATGCTAAACTAAGCCAGGAAATGGCTGCCAAACTACTCAACGAAGGAATTTATGTTATAGGGTTCTACTATCCGGTTGTCCCAAAAGACAAAGCGCGTATCCGTGTACAGATTTCGGCCGCGCACGAACGCGAACACCTTGATAAATGTATCGCTGCTTTTACTAAAGTTGGTAAAGAACTTGGCGTTATTAAAAATGAAGATAGTGGCTGTGGTTGTGGTTGCAGCTGCGGGAACTAATATACTTTATGGAATAAACGACGAAGGCGGCTCAGAATGGGCCGCCTTCGTCGTTTAAGAACTCAATCTGCTTATGTACAAGGGTATTATTATAAATTTGATTTTGTTGAAAGTACCTGGCCAATCAGTTGAACGGCTTTTATAAATCTGTCTTGCCAGTTTCCATGTATTTCAATATAGTCGATTTTATGTTCGGCCAGAATCTGACGATGCGAAAAATCCAGCAAATTTCTATCCGGTTCATTTAGCCTTGTTCCATCCTGAAAATATTCGGCATCGTTGTTCAAGTACAGATATAGACCAGCTTTATTGGAATTGTAAATTTCAATTCCCGGATCGAGTTCTTTGCCAAAAGTAAATCTGGCATAAGATTTTGTTATATGAATATCCGTATCAATTATTACAAGCGGACTTTCACCCACAATCGCATTATTGATTCTTTTTGAATGTTCTTTTGCAACAAGCTGCAAATCTGCAAAACTAAATGAATTTGAGTCCACAATAATTTCTCTGCCGGCTTCAAGAACAAAACTACAATTGTAATGCTGTGAAAGCATTTTCGTTAACGTTGTTTTGCCAGTGGATTCACTTCCAAGAAGTACCACTTTTATTGCATAATATGGTTTTACACTATTGGGTAAAAACTTCCAGTTGCCAAATAAATCATTTCTGATTGTTGTTGCTGAGACAGGAATGAGGTTTCGGTCAATATCAAAAGGAATATGTTCAATATTCATTAACCGGGCAACATAAATCCCATATTTCTCCGATGTGATAACAGTAGAATAGTCAGGAAAGTATTTTTTGAAAACCGGAACCCAGATCTCAGAAACTTCTTCAGAAGATACCGAAGTGTTTGGGAAATCAGTTTCCGAATAATTAAACTCTTTCACCTCAATATTACTCTGCTTATCGAAAGTCTTCTTTATCCAATCAATCCTTACCGGTGCAGGAATGGTTTCTTTATCACTGCAACAAACCAGAACGCTCAAAAAGTCGCACTTTTTTAAAGCGAAATTTATCATCGCTTCATGCCCTTTATGAAAAGGCAGAAATTTGCCAAAGACAAAAGCCTTATTCATAACGCAGCTGCCTTTTCCAGTTATAAAAACCATAAGAAGCTAATCCTAAAAAGATCAGATATTCAAATGACAGGAAATAGATGCCTTTCTTAAAGTACAAGACAACACATATAACATCAACTGAAATCCATAAATACCAGTTTTCTATTTTCTTAAATGCAAGAAGTATTGTTGCTACTATGCTTGAAACCATTACAAATGAATCTGTAAAGGGGTACGCTGCTTGTTTTGTAAAATATTGAGGTAAGATTAAATGAATATTCTTAAACAGAAAACCAGAAATGATTGATCCAACTACTATTGCTGCCAGAAGATAGAGATTAGGACTAAGCTGTATTTCCGAAATTTTAATTTCAGTAGTCTTTGCCTTCCATATATACCAACCATAAAGGGTAACAGCAAAAAAATACACTTGCAAAAACATGTCTGCATAAAGCTGGACCTGAAAAAACAGAATGAAAAGAAAAATTTCATTTACAATTCCGGTTGCCCAGGTCAGAATATTTGCTCTTGTCGCATAATAAACGGAAACCAGTCCAAACAATGTCCCTATCAACTCAACATAACTAATTGAATAACCGAATAATTCAATAACAGTATTTTCTATCTCAAAAAAATTCATAATCAGGCTTATTTAATAAAAATCGATAGCTCATTGATATATTGACCTAAAGATAAGATTACCAAAAAATATTCAGGTACAAAATCCAAATGTTATCCTTTCCATTGCCGAAGGAATGGCCGTTTAGCGGTTAAAGAATATCTGCCTTCGTCCTTTTCTAATCCAAATCTTTCCCGCTGTAACGCTTCGGGTATTTTTCCTTGCCTTTCATGGCAAACCACAAAATGCGGTTAAAAAGATCATCATCCCCCGAATCAATTCCATCGAATTGCGGTTCCATGCTTTTTTGTGCATAATGCAGTGCAGCACCTTTCAGGCTTGACATTTTGGGGTTCAGCTCATCAAGGGGAATCTGGTTCTCTAGGGCTTTGTACGGAGTAAGATCAGCCTGTTGCGAAAAACAATCGAACATGGGCATAGCCGTTGCATCCATTATATTCATAGGCGGCAGTCCCAAAATTTGCTCAATAGTGCGTACCATCGAAGGCTGGTTGTAATTGGTATGAACTACAGCACCGGTTTTGGTGTAAGGGCTTATCACCATCCCAACCGTACGATATGCAGAAACATGATCCCATCCTGCCTGGGAATCGTCTTCGGTCACAAAGATCACCGTATTCTTCCAGAAACGGCTTTTACTCATTGCTTCCACAATCCTGCCAAGCGACACATCATTATCAGCAACCGCTGCCCGGGGAGTTGGAAGGCCTTCCCTGGTTCCGCTTGTGTGATCGCACGGCAGCGCCATTATCATCAGCTCAGGCAATTGATCTCCATCCATTTGTTCGTATGATTTCAGTTCCTTGATAAATGCTTCGGCCCTTACTACATCCGGAATCCTGTGATCATCGTAAGAAGGATACGTTTCACTCAATATTTTTTCGACAGGTTTAATCGTGGTTTTATTTTTGAATTCGAATTTTTTGTGCTCCAGGAAGTCATTATAAATGGATGTCCAGGTAAATTTATCATCGTATTCGGGGGTTGACGCTTCTCCATAAATCCTGACATTTTTGCCGTGTTTCAACGCATTGTCCCAAAGAAATCCTGTTGGCGCATACACCAACGCATCTTCCTGTATATGCGGATAACTGCGGAACCAGGCTCGTACATCTTTTTCTATATAGTCGGTCACAATGGAGGCATCGGTCCATTGATGTCCTTCAGCAGAGCATTTGCCGGAAGCATAAAAATTATCAAGTAAAATGTATTTATCACAAAGTTCATGAGAATTTGGCGTGATTTTCTCACCAAAAATAGTCAGAGCCGGATCTCCATCACCTTTTTTCATATCACCTAAAATCTGATCATAGGTACGGTTTTCCTTTATGATATATAATACATGTTTGAATACAGATGGTTCTCCAATCCGCTCGGGAACTGTTACAGGCTTAGCCTGCTTTCTGGGCAGTTTAGCTGTAAG
>CAIWMA010000473.1 GCA_903913645.1 uncultured Bacteroidales bacterium
CGCAAATTAATTGTGAAGTAAAAAAGCATTTTAATACCTGTTTTGCTCTACACGGATATGGAAAATAAAAGTGCCCGGAAATAAAATTTCCGGGCACTTAGCTTATAAGGAACAATTTAGCGGCTTATTACTTGTACTTTCTCATTTTCACACTTTCCCATTATCGTTAATTGAAAAAGGTAAACTCCCGATGGCCAGTTGCATTCAATGTTAAACCTGCTAGCTTGAGGAGTTGAAGAATAGACAATTCTGCCGTTCATGTCCTTAACAAGCAATTTTTGTACCGGATTTTGTGATTCAATAATAGTATTGCCACCAATAACAGGATTAGGGTAAATTTTAATTACGGACTTTTCACTTGCCAGTGTATTGGTTGAAAGTGTTCCTTTCAATAGTTTCACATTTCGGATCGTAGTTTGCCTGTCGGACACTTGAACTGTTATGGTTTTTGATAAATACCCCGATGCAGAATACGTTACATTATAACTTCCTGCTTTAAGCGGCCTGTGGTAATCACCAACTTGCGGATCTGTATTTACATTTGAACTGTCTTTATCAAAGTTCGTAAACACTTTTGCCTGCAAAGGAGCACCACTAAGTGAGTCAGTTACCAAACCATGGAGGCCATATCCGGATTGTTCTATATAGTTTAAAAGCGAGCGGTAATTATAATTCCAGTAGTCAACCAGCTGTGAGGCAACAGTTAGTAGTTTGGTATCCGATAACTCGATAGTTGCTTCACGGCAATGCTGGTAGTAATTCATATAATCCTGTCGTCCACCGGTAATTTGATACCATGCGTAACCATTTGTAATTCCACTGGGGTAAAGGGTCATATAACCAACCGGAGAATTAAGGTGCACTGTATCGGCATATTCCTTGCATACATATTTCCACCAGGTATCATCGGCTGATACTTTCGCCCAGGTATCCCAGGGATAGTTAACAACCTCGGACCCTCCATGAAAATTTACACTCATGGTGAAGGTGTTTTGTGCTGCAAAATTCATAAATGCAACAGTCTCTGGTTGCGTGGCATTTCCATCAGGATGTTGCCCGGCCTGAGGATCCGGGTAATTGCGGTTCAGGTCTACACTATTTGCATTATAACGAGTGGCTCCGTTTACTGTACTGTTTCCCCCTTTGTAAGTTCCATCAGGATTAGCAAGCGGGCAAATTACAATGTCAAAATTATTTACCATTTTGGTTATACGTGTGTCGGTACCATAACCTGATAATAGGTAATCGGCAAGGTGTAGCATCAGGATAGCGCCTGTTAATTCATCACCATGAATACTGGAAGTATATAGGAATTCAGGCTCATTTTCCTCGGTGTTTACATTATCTGAAATCCGTAATGCAAGTATTTTGCGTCCACTTGCAAGAGTGGCGATAGTGATAAGTTTGCAGATTGCAGGATGATCAGCTGCAAAGTTTATCATTAACGTCTCATATGCATTGTATGTCGGGTAATAATTCCAGGTAAGCACTTGCTTTGGATCGCTGCTCATTTGAACCGGATAGAGCTCGGATGGTGCGGTAAGTACAGTGAAATCGGTATTTTTATTTGAAAAACCTGAAAATTCTTTTCGATTTGCGTATGCATAAACTGTATTTCCTTTAATACTGCTTATTGAAATAGTTTTGGAAAATTCCGGGATTTGAGTTAGATCATTTAGTTGGAAACTAAAATAAACCTCTCCCCGGCGGTTTATTTCCTGAAGTGCCTGGTTAGTTTGCTTTAAAATTGATTGTGCTGATACAATGCTAAAAAAAGATGTTATAAAGAAGAGTAGTAAGAGTTTTTTCATTTACAAACCGATTATCATATTTCTTTAATTGCAGGTTCAAGTTCGGCCATCAGTGCGGCCATGTGGTTGTAATGTGCCTTCTCAATTTTAACCAGAGGCAAACGTAGATTATTGGAAATTAACTCTTTGATTTCCAGAGCTGCTTTGATACCAGAAGGATTGCCATCTGCAAAAATGGACCGTATAAAATCAGTAAGCCGGTAATGGATTTCACATGCTTTTTTCATATCACCTTTTAATCCAAGAGAAACCATTTCTGAGAACAGTTTCGGATAAGCGTTAGCCACAACTGATATTACACCATCAGAACCCATTCCGAGCAAGGGCAAAGTCAGTAAATCGTCTCCGGATATCACCAGGAAGTCTTTAGGTTTTTTCCTGATAATGTCCATAACCTGTTCGATATTTCCGGATGCTTCCTTAATTCCAATAATATTATCAAAATCTGCCGCCAGTTCCAAGGTTGTTTCTGATGTCATATTCACAGAAGTTCTGCTTGGAACATTATACATTATGATAGGAAGAGGACTTACTGTTGCAATACTTTTATAATGGAGGTAAAGTCCTCGTTGTTGAGGTTTGATATAATATGGGGCAACTGAAAGTATAGCATCATATCCATCGAGTGAATTGGACCGAATAGTATTTATAACGTCCTGGGTATTATTACTGCCAATTCCGAGAACCAGGGGAACCCTTTTACTGACGATTTCAACAACAAATCCGGCAAGCGCATTCTTTTCTTCTCTTGTAAGAGTGGCTGTTTCAGCAGTTGTTCCCTGAACTACCAGGTAATTTACTCCTCCAGCAATAAGATGTTCAATTAGCCGCTCAAGTGCGGTAAAGTCGATAGTCCCTTGTTTGTGAAAAGGAGTAACTATTGCAACTCCGGTTCCTCTGAATTTTGTATGCATCTGCTTAATTATTTATCCTGCTTAAATAATGGATTACCTGTATGGAAAATGAATCAATAGTTTCATCAGGGCCGGTTTGAATCATGAGATCATAAAACAACTGGTGATCTTCCTGAAACCGGCCAACTTTCAGCCCGGCTTTAGATAAGGCGGCACAATAAAGTAAGGGCAGATGGTCGTCCAGACTTAAATCAATAAGAATATCGTATTCTGTATCAACAAATTCTTTAACAAACGGTTTTTGAGGCTGGTAACGCCAATTAACATCTTTGGATGTGAGAATGTCCTGCGTTATCTTGGGGATGAAATAGTGAGGAGCTATTTTTAAATCAGTATAGCATACTACCCTGATTTTCAAATTCAACTCAATAAGCCGGCTCAAAATTGATTCCGCGGTTTTATAAGATGCTTCATCGGTAAGATAATATAACAATGCTACCGTACGGGCACTTTCCAGATTGATCTGTTTCTGTTTCCTGTTCATTTCATTAACTTGCTGAAGTAGAAACGACTTAGCAAACTTTTCGCGTATATTCTGGACTATTTTCAATGATATTCAATTGTTTGCAATAAAAACGGGAATGTAGCAAATATGTTTTGCAACCAGCTAAAATACTCAAATTATTTTCATACACTAAAAATATATGTAAAAAAACAGGTTTGAAATATTCATTAAGGAAGCAGAATGTTTGGTTTTAAGTCGGTTACCTTAACTTGCTGAAGCAAGAAGTAATTTCCCCTATATACATCCTGTGATAATCTTTTTTGGGATAGTTTTTATTTATTGATTGAGCCATAAAGTGCTCTGGTATAATATCTGAAAAGTAGAGTTTCCGACACTCCAACATTAGCTTTGCCTGCTCGTAAAATATGGAACCGTCAGGCGATTCAAAAGGTTTGAGGCCTGTCGCTTTCATTTTGTCATTATTCTTACCCGACACTTTTCCGCAATAGTTCAGTGCATCTCGGTGACTCTCATCAAAAAAACTCATGGTAAAGAATTCATTTGCCTCCATGAATTTATAGGTATACCGGTGCGGCCTTACGAAACAAAACACAACCGGCCTATTCCACAATATGCCCATGCCGCCCCAACTTGCAGTCATAGTGTTAAAAGCAGAAAGATTTCCGGCTGACAACAGGAACCAATAGTCATCAATAAGTGTAAAAGGATTCTGATTTATATCCTGCGGCTCAATTTTGTTTAAATCTTTTAATGTCATTTTATTTTTTTAACTTGTTTCAAATTAAGAAGATTCAAAGGATTTGAACTTAAGCCTGAGATGTTTTTCTGGCTGAATCGAAGTACCTGGTCGTAGTAAAGCACCGCAACTGGGGCTTCTTCGATCAAAAGTTTATCCATCTGCATATATTTCACACCTCTAATAGAATCATTGTTTTCAATCATGCTTTCAGCATATATTTTATCGAATGCAACTGATGAAAAATGCGTATAATTAGGTCCTGCCGGGCAGAAATTTGGAGTATAAAACAGTGATAAGTAGTTCTCTGCATCCGGGTAGTCTGCAATCCACGACCCTCTGAAAAAACTAACTTTCGATTGAGCTATCATTTCGCGTAAAGTTGCCGGCGGAGTTACATCAATTTTTAAATTTATGCCGATTTCACCAAGCTGGCTCTGGATGAATTTGCACAGATCAAGGTAAGAAGCATTTGTAGTAAGCGTGATAGAAGGCAGCCCCTTACCGCCAGGATAACCTGCTTTACCCAGCAAATGCCTGGCTTTATCCGGATCAAAATAATAACCGCCAACCTGTTTCTGATCGAACCAGGGAATGCCGGCAGGCACAAATCCTGCAGTGCCGGCAATTCCGATATTATTCCGCAGATAACGCATCATTTTTACTCGATCGAAGCCATAATTAATGGCTTGCCTCACTAATTTAAGCCTGAGTGGACTTTCAGCAGCTCTGAAATTTGTATCAATCAGTATTCCAAGGTATTCGGTATTCAGATAAGGCTGTTTCGTTAAATTAATTCTTGTAGAATATTTTGATCGCAAATCTCCATTCTTGGTTAATAATTCATCTTTATAACTGGCATCAATTCCCGAAATAAAATCAAGATTACCTTTAATAAATTCAAGAAATGCAGACTGTTTATCGACAATAAAAGTCACAGCAACGGCATCGAGATAGGGAAGGGGCCCATCGACGCTGGTTTCAAAATAATTATCATTCCGAAGCATTACCAGTTTAACGCCTTCCTTCCACATGCCTAACTTAAACGGTCCGGTTCCCACCGGGTGTTGCCTGAAATCAGCACCATATTTTTCAACTGCCTCATGCGGAATAGCAGAACAATATTGCATACTTAATAATCCTGCAAAAGGTGGAAATGGTGATTTCAAACGGATGATCAGCGTGCTGTCGTTGGGCGCATGAAAGGAATTTGTATTGTTTTCTTTTTTAACCTGTTTAAGTACCCATGCTCCCGGTGATGCAAGTTTGTCATCGAGCAACCTGTTTAAACTGTAAACGAAATCACTGGCAACTACTTTTCGTCCTTTTTTTTCCCCGAAGGCTTCATCAGGTATGAAAAATACATCATTTCGAAGGTGAAAAGTATAATTCAGTCCATCCTGTGAAATTTCCCAGCTTTTCGCGATGCAGGGTTTTACTTTCAGGTTATCATCAAGCTGGACCAATCCGTTGAATAATTGGTTTACTGCCCAAATGTTAGCCTGGTCGCGTGCAAAAGCGGGGTCGAGGGAGGTGATGCCGGCCGACTCGTTGTAACAGAATACAGTTCTTCCATCATTCTCAAACTTTCCTGATTTACATGATGTTATCAGAATTATCAGAATAAGGAAAAAGTAAGTCGGATTTGAGAAATGCATTGCCTACGAAAAAATGTTTCGCCAAAATTAAGTGTTTGCCCGATACATCTGTTCATCTGATAATTTTAAAGAATAAAAACTTAATTTTGTGTGATGCTAATTATCTCACTTATTATGAAAAAGATACTATTTATAATCATTATCCTGTTCTCAGCAACCTTTTTGTTTGCCCAGCAATTCCAGTTAAATAACGGAGCAGCGATTTGCTCACAAAGGAAATCTCAAAGCAGGCAGTTGGTTGAAAAATCATTCCGGGTGGAAAATTCTGCCAGACATGCATTCGACGTTCTGAACTATGCTATAAATATCGATCTTGTAAATTGTTTTAAAGTCCCATACCCACATAATTTTATATCCGATGTAAAAATTCTTTTTCAAGCAGATAGTACACTGAAACAGATCGTTCTGGATGCCGATAATGTTTCTTTGACAATTGATTCAGTCCGGTTGAATGTTGCCTCTTACACCCATTCCGGAAATAAGCTTACGATTCAGCTTGATCGTGTTTATAGCACAGGTGAACAGGCAGAAGTTCAAATTTATTACAAACATGCCGACGTTACAGACGGCGCATTTTATGCTTCTTTAGGATTTGTCTTTACCGATTGTGAACCTGAAGGTGCCCGGAAATGGTTTCCCTGTTACGATAAGCCAAGCGACAAAGCTACTGTTGATATAACGGCTAAAGTTCCTCTAACTGCGAAGCTTGGTTCAAATGGAAAACTTCGGGACTCTATTATAGATGGTAATACAATCAAATATCATTGGGTCAGCCGCGATCCTGTAGCAACTTATCTTACCGTTCTCACGGCAAAAAACAATTATCAGCTTGATATTGTAAACTGGACCAACCCGAAAACTTCAGAAGTAATTCCACTGCGTTTTTACTACAATTTGGGCGAAGACCCTTCGTACATAAAGAGTATTATTGGTAACATGACAACTTTTTATTCGTTAGAATTCGGTGATCATCCTTTTGAGAAAAATGGTTTTGCAACTTTGAACAATGAATTTGCCTGGGGCGGCATGGAAAACCAAACACTGACAAGCCTTTGTACGAACTGCTGGAGTGAATCACTGATTGCGCATGAATTTGCTCACCAATGGTTTGGAGATATGATTACCTGCTCTACCTGGGCAGATATTTTTCTGAACGAAGGATTTGCAACCTGGTCCGAAGCTCACTGGATTGAAAATCAGTATAGTTATGGAGTTTACAAAAATGAAATGCTGAATAATGCCAATTCATATATTTCTTCGAATCCGCATTGGGCCATATCACCACCTGACTGGGCTGTAAGCACGCCCGATGTAAATACTTTGTTCAACTACGCAATCACTTATTTGAAAGGAAGTTGCGTATTGCATATGCTACGGTATACGCTGGGTGATGATGTATTTTTTGCGGCTTTGAAAGTTTATGCAAATGAATATAAGTATAAATCTGCTACAATCGAGGATTTTAAAACTGTAATGGAAACAGTATCAGGCAAGGATCTGAATTGGTTTTTCGATGAATGGATTTATAAGCCGGATCATCCTGTTTACCGGAATATTTATGGGATTTATCCTGAAGCTGGCGGGAAATGGTCGGTTCTGTTTACTGCAAAACAGGAAGAACAAACTTTTCTTCCATACTTTCAAATGCCTGTCGAACTGAAAATTGGTTTCAAGGATGGAACTGATTCCATTGTAAAAGGTTTTAATAGTTTTAATGGCCAGGAATTTGCCTTTGAATTTGATAAAGAGCCTGTTGCGGTAACCTTCGATCCTAATAATGATATTTTACTCAAACAAGGAAGTACTCTGGTCGGCATCGATGAAGCATTACAGGCGAAATCAGGTTTTTTGCTAAAAGCACATCCTAATCCATTTATCCATTCTACTCAGATTGAGTTTACCTTCAATAAACCGACTTTTGTTACAATTGAATTATACAATAGTACTGGTGACAAAATCTTGACATTACTTGAAAAATATGTTCCTTCAGGTGAAAATTTCATAGATATCAATGGTGATGGTTTAAAAGCCGGGACTTATTTTGTCGTTTTACGGACATCCAGTAAGGTTGAGTCATTGAAAATTGTAAAATCCAACTAAAAAACAAGAAGACCGGAATTTCTCCGGTCTTCTTGTTTATCATGTTTTGTTGAATTATTTTTTCTTTACCAACGCAAGGTCCAGCACATCTATCATATCAGTAAGATAATGGAATTTCAGACCTTTGATATAATCCGGTTTAATTTCCATAATATCACGTTTGTTGTCTTCAGATAAAATAATATCGGTAATTCGCGCTCTTTTTGCAGCAAGGATCTTTTCTTTAACGCCGCCTACAGGCAAAATGCGGCCCCTGAGCGTTATTTCACCCGACATAGCTAGTTTGTCATTAACCGGCTGCTTAGTGAAAGCAGATGCCAGCGCTGTAAACATAGTGATGCCTGCCGAAGGACCATCCTTAGGAGTAGCTCCTTCAGGAACATGGATATGAACATTCCACTTTTCGAAAACATCATTTTCCAGTTTCAACTGGCTTGCATGTGATTTAAGGTACTCATAAGCAAGCGATGCCGATTCTTTCATCACATCACCAAGATTCCCGGTTACTGTCAGAACTCCTTTGCCTGGGCTAAGGCTTACTTCTACAAAGAGTATTTCTCCGCCCACAGCAGTCCAGGCTAGACCTGTTGCAACTCCAGGCGTATTTCCTGAGTAGCTTTTTTCATTGTTAAATGGAGCCGGGCCAAGTATTTTCTCAATATCAGCTGTAGTAAGTGTTGAAGGAATAGCTTCGTCCATAGCGATGAAACGAGCCCGGTTGCGGATAACTTTGGCAATTGTTTTTTCAAGTAAACGAACGCCGGATTCCCTTGTATAGTTTTCGATTATAGTTTGAAGTACCGGTTTTCCAAAAGTGATCTTCTTCTTGTCGATGCCGTGTTCTTTCAACTGTTTTGGAACAAGGTGCTTACGGGCAATTTCTATTTTTTCTTCTATTAAATATCCGCTCAGATCAATAATTTCCATTCTGTCGCGCAATGCCGGATGAACTGAGTTAAGTGAGTTTGCCGTGGCAATAAACATAACCTTCGATAAATCGTACTCCACTTCCAGGAAGTTATCGTAAAACGAAATATTCTGTTCCGGATCAAGTACTTCGAGCAAAGCAGCCGAAGGATCACCGTTAACCGTCATTCCCGAAACTTTGTCAATTTCGTCCAGTACGAAAACCGGATTGGATGATTTGGCTTTACGTATACTTTGTACAATCCTTCCTGGCATAGCGCCGATATAGGTACGACGATGACCACGGATTTCGGCTTCATCGTGCAATCCCCCCAGCGACATACGAATATAATTACGGCCTATGGCTCTTGCTATGGATTTTCCTAATGATGTTTTTCCAACACCCGGAGGGCCAACCAGGCAAAGAATGGGCGATTTCATGTCGCCTTTCAATTTGAGAACGGCAAGGTATTCAATAATCCGCTCTTTGATCTTTTCCATGCCGTAATGATCTTTATCCAGAACCTTCTGAGCATGATGTAAATCAAAATTATCCTCGGTGAAAGTATCCCATGGTAAGTCGACCATCACTTCAAGGTAGTTAACCTGCATGCCGAACTCCATAGCCATCGGGTTCATGCGCTGCAGTTTGGCTATTTCCTTTTCAAAAACTTTAAATGCAGCTTCCGGCCATTTCCTCGAATATGCTTTGGCTTTTATTTCATTAATCTGCTGTTCATTCGGATTGTTGCCTAACTCATCCTGTATCTGTTTTAGCTGCTGATTCAATAAATAATCACGCTGCTGCTTGTCCATATCAACCTTTACCTTATTCTGAATCTGGTTTTTCAGATCAAGCATCTGTAACTCTTTAGTAAGAAGGCTTAACACTCTGTTGGCTCGTTCTTCCAGATCAAGAATACTCAATAGGTTTTGCTTTTCTGTGATTTCTACATTCAGATTGGATGCAACAAAATTGACAAGGAATACAGGGCTTTCAATATTTTTAATTGCAAAAGCAGCCTCACTAGGCAAATTGGGTGACTGGTTGATTATTTGAATAGACAGGTCTTTAATCGAAGCAATAAGCGCTTCAAAATTCTTGTCATTTTTTTTGGAAACAAACACTTTTTGATCAATACTGTGAACTTCTGCCTTAAAATAAGGTTCTGACTGAAGCAATGTTCCAAGTTCAAAACGTTTTTTTCCTTGAATTATGGCAGTTGTATTGCCATCAGGCAACTGCAGGATTTTAATAATATATGCTACAGTTCCAATTTTATTGAGGTCTTCATAACTGGGATCTTCGATATCACCATCTTTTTGAGAAACTACACCAATAATTCGTTCGCCTTTGTAAAATTCCTTAATCAGCCGGATCGATTTATCCCTGCCAACTGTAATGGGAATTACTACACCCGGGAACAAAACTGTGTTTCGTAAAGGTAAAATAGGCAGAATAGGTGGAACATCTTCAGCATTAATCATTTCTTCATCCTCGGCTGAAAGCAAAGGAATGAATTCAGTTTCATCTTCCATTACATTGGAAAGATGCAATTCAGCTATGTTTATATTATGATCCATAAGAGTAAATGTGACAGTTTGGCATGTAAAATGCCTGTTAAAATTTCATCAGTATAAAGTCAATAACCATGCCACTACTTTAACAAGGCTTGGTGTGGTATGTTCAACGATATAATGGCATGTAGGAATACGAACATTCGTATCTGACTGATTAATTTAGCATGCTATAAAAATAGAATGAGTGAAATCGGTTCTATAACAAACGGTTATCACTCGTTAATATAAATACTGTCTTAAAAATATTTTCTTCAATTGCATCAAATGGCAGATTCCGTCTTGTATAAACTGCTTTTGCAGTGATCATTGCTTCTTCCAGTCTATGTTTCCTGAATCCGGAAGTGCCACCCCACACAAAAGAAGGGATAAAATTACGCTGATAACTTACACCAAAAATATTGGAACATACTCCGGCAGTCGTGCCTGAATTGAACATAGAACTTATGCCTGTTTTGGTATGATCACCCATTACGAGGCCGCAAAACTGAAGGTTTGTAGTAACAAATTTGTTCCCAGCATAGCTCCATTGCTTTACAGATTCATAGTTGTTTTTGAGATTGCTGGTAGTGGTTCCTGCTCCCAGGTTGCACCACTCAGCAATTACTGAATCGCCAAGGAATCCATCATGTGCCTTACTCGAATAACCGAACATGACGCTGTTGTTAATTTCGCCGCCCGCCTTGCACCAGGGACCGATCGTAGTGCCTTTATATACAAGTGTTCCCATTTTTAATACGGAATGCTTACACAAAGCTACCGGTCCTTCAATATGACATCCTGGCATCACTTCCGCATGTTTTCCTATATAAACAGGGCCTTTCAGTGTGTTTATTGTAGAGCATTCAATAGATACGCCTTCCTCAACAAATAAATTAGTTCCTAAAACCTGGTTAGTCGAAGAGATTTCAGCCGATTTCCGGTTGTGAGTTATAAGTTTAAAATCTTCAATAATTGACTTTTTGTTATTTCCGAAAATATCCCATGTGTTGTTTATCTTAACGAAAGGAGTTTTTGCTTCCAAACTTTTCAGTTCCGGAGCAATATCATGCCTGAAATGTTTAAGGTTTTCGGCTGTAAGATGGATTGCAATGATGCTGTCCCCGGAAACCAATGAAGAATCAGCACCAAGGGAGAGAATTTCAGTAATCAGTTCCTGGGTTGGCAATATGGAACCATTAATGAGGAAATTATCATTGGCTACTTTTAAAGGAAATTTATCCTGCAGATAGGATTCTGTAAGGTACGAAACAGGTTGATTAAGGTGTTTCTCCCATTTTTCACTTATTGTCAGTATGCCTGAACGGATGGCACTTACAGGTCTGAAGAATGTGAGCGGACGCAGCGAAATGCGGCTCTGATCATCAAAAAGTATAAAATTGATCATTAGAATCTATTATCTGAAATTTGACTTAAAGATACACGCATCTGTTAATCCGGCAATACAAAAACAGTCAAAGTTAACAAATGGGCGATTATGGACAAAAAAAAAGCTATCCATGATGGATAGCTGATATTTTTCGAATGATGAGAAAGACTAAACAGTCTTGCTTTTCATCTGAGCTGATTTCTCCATCTTCTGACGGAATTTATCAACACGGCCTGTTGTATCAACAAGTTTAATTTTACCTGTGTAAAAAGGATGCGATGTGTTTGAAATTTCCAATTTAACAAGTGGATACTCATTACCATCTTCCCATTTAACGGTTTCCTTTGTATTAACAGTCGAAAGTGTTAAAAAAGAAAAATCGTTCGATATATCTTTAAAAACTACAAGGCGGTAATCCTTTGGGTGAATGTCTTTTCTCATGATGCTTTCAGCTTTATTTTCAGGGCTGCAAAATTATACATTTTTCCCTCACAAACAAATATTTATAACATTTTCTTTAACAATATTTTATTAACATGTTTTTCAGGAATCAATTTATAACTCAATTAAAAACTTTAAAGTATCGATTCCATCGGCATAATCAGCTAAACCTGGGCTTTGCGTGAGCCCAAGTGGCACAGTATTTTTACTTGTAAAGACATCAGTGGCAATGCATTGGATACGTTCATCGTCCTTAAAAAGTTTTTCCTTCAACGATTCTATTTTCATATAAAACTCATAATAAAGCACAGGAATAGGAGAGGAGTATTGTTCAGATTCAGTCAGAATAAAAGCATCATTATCTAAAAACGGAATGTTGTTCAGCAAGTAGATCGACCGGTGATAGCTATGATTATTCATATATTTAAAATGGTGGAACAGTATTTTGTTAAAAGGTTCCACAGCAGAATAGAGCTTTTGAGGATTAAATCCTTCCGGCAGGAAAATTTTGGAAACATTGCGACAGCCTAGGCCAAAATAAGTGCAAATGTCTGAGCCAAGTCTTTTTAATGCAGCAGCATCTTCATTTCCATTCAATACTGCAACGCCATTCCTGTTTTTACGGATAATATGAGGATGTTTTGAAAAATAGTATTCAAAATACCGTGCTGTATTGTTACTTCCGGTAGCAATAATAGCATCAAAATCTTGAATTGTGCCTTCCGTAAATTGTATCTTTTGCCTGAAAGACGGTTCAATCGTGCAAAGAATATTGGCAATGGCAGGTAATAGCACTTTATCAGTCGATGAGAGTTTTCCGATAAAACTATGGCCGCAAATTAATGTGCATAAAAAGTCGTGAAATCCAACAAGCGGAATATTCCCGGCCATTGTTACTGCAACTTTCTTTGAGATAGTTTTTTGAATATCAGGTTTATAACTATTCAGCCATGATTTAATTGCGTCTTCTTTTAAGGCTGTTTTCCATTCGTTAAGAGCAAAGGCAATATTAACTGGGATAAACCATGGATTTTGGTGAAAGGCTATTTGAAGCGAATTATATAATTCAGGATATTGAATTGCAAAGCCATTATCAGGCAAAGAATAACTCTCTGCTGCCTGGCCCATTACTTTTCCCAGTTCTACAAAAGCCCGGATGCGCGAATCAAGTGAAATAGATTGAATCATACTATTTACAAATATCAAACGTTTTCAGTTCAAAAACAACTGCAAAATTACTAGTTAAAATCATACTTTTGCCATTATTCCTTAACTATTGAAGAATTCAGAAATGCGAAATATACTGCTATCCATAATTCTGGCTCTGTTTTTTACAGCTAATGGGTCCTATGCCCAAACAGTTGGGAATAAGTCCGGCATCCAGGATTCACTGAGTAAATTAAGTATCAAAATCTGGAAACAAAAAACGGATTCCGATCGTTTGCAGGCCAATAATATCTTTTTAAGGAAGTTTCAGTCTGCCCTTGAATCAATCTCATCAGTTGAAATTGTGTTGGATTCTATCAATGGAATTACCCGTGTTGCATCTGATGATGGTAAAATTCGGTTGTTTACATGGAATGTACCGCTGAACGACGGAACAAATAAATATTTTGGATTTATTCAGGTTAAGCTTGATAGTTCATTCATTGTTCCATTACAATCAATTGCAAATGATCCAACTGATTTCGATAAAGACCAGATAACGCCTCAATTATGGTATGGAGCCATTTATTATAAACTCATTGAAGCCGAATTAAATGGACAAAAAATATATACTTTGCTGGGTTGGGATGGATACACCTCGAATTCAAACCGCAAATTTATCGACATTTTGTATCTTGATAAAACCGGGAATATCGTATTCGGGATGCCGGTTTTTAAAACGGATAAAGGAATTAAAACCAGGGTGATTCTGGAATATGCAGAAAAGGCAAACCTATTGTTGCGCTACGATTACCAGGCTATCAGTGTCGAAAAAAGGAAGAAAATTAAAAAAGAGAATGCATGGATTATCGTTATGGATCGAATGGTTCCAATGGATCCGACGATGGAAGGAATCAGGAAGTACTATGTTCCTACTGGCGATACTTACGACGGTTACATTTTCAGGAATGGGTATTGGACTCTGGTCGAGAATATTGAAGTAGCGAATAAATTGGGTCAAAGTAAATAGACCTGTGCATCTTTTCGGGTATGACGGATTCAAGTTTCAAAAATTGTGCTCAATGATATCCGATTTAGCAGCTTGTTTTAGCAATTATAAATTAATTATTGTTATTTTGTGCTGAAGCTTCTAACATTTTATAACTTTGTGTGAATTTATTAACAATGCATTTAAATTCCTAAATCAGTTATTCTGAACCATAAAAATGCAGTAAATCAACGTATTAATATAAAAAACTGAGAAATGAAAAAACACAATTTTAATGCCGGCCCATCAATCCTACCACGAATTGCAATCGAAAATACCGCAAAAGCCATTCTTGATTTAAATGGCATTGGAATGTCACTTCTCGAAATCTCGCATCGCAGCAAAGATTTCCAGGCAGTAATGGACGAAGCAGTTGCATTATTTAAGGAAGTTCTTAATATTCCTGAAGGCTACCAGGTTTTATTTCTTGGAGGTGGAGCCAGCCTGCAGTTCTGCATGGTTCCTTTTAACCTGATGAATAAGAAAGCTGCCTATCTCGAAACGGGAGTTTGGGCAAAGAAAGCTATTAAAGAAGCTAAATTATTCGGTGAAGTTGCAGTGATTGGATCTTCCGCTGACAAAAACTTTAATTACATACCTTCCGGCTGGGAAATTCCCGCTGATGCTGATTATTTCCATATCACCACCAACAACACTATATATGGAACTGAGATCAGGGAAGATTTTGATAGCCCGGTTCCTTTAGTAGCCGATATGTCGAGTGATATTCTGAGCCGCCGGATTGATGTTTCAAAATATGCAATGATTTACGGTGGCGCTCAAAAAAATGCCGGACCTGCTGGCGTTACTTTCGTTATTATCCGTGAGGATATTCTTGGTAAAGTTGAACGTGCAATTCCATCCATGCTTGATTACCGCATCCATATAAAGGAAGGTTCAATGTTTAATACTCCTCCTTGCGTAAGTATTTTCACGCTGAAAGAAACTTTGAAATGGGTTAAAGAAATGGGAGGTGTTCAGAAAATGGAAGAAATGGATATTGCTAAAGCCAATCTTCTTTATAATGCAATCGACAACAGCAAAATGTTTGAAGGAACAGCTGCTAAAGATGCCCGTTCGCTAATGAACATCTGTTTTGTAATGAAAGAACAATATAAGGACAAAGAAGATGCTTTCATGGAATTTTCCAAATCCCGTGGCATGGTTGGTATTAAAGGTCACCGCTTAGTAGGCGGATTCAGGGCTTCAACTTACAATGCTTTACCAATTGAAAGCGTACAGGCACTTATCGACTGCATGAATGAATTTGAGATTGCAAATAGCTAAACATCTGACATAAAAGTTATTAACTAGCCAAATATGAAAAAAATACTTATTGCCACCGAAAAACCTTTTGCTAAGGTTGCTGTGGAAGGTATTAAGAAAATTATTGAAGATGCCGGTTTTGAAGTAGCATTGCTTGAAAATTATTCTCAAAAAGTTGAACTCCTGCAAGCTGCTGCTGATGTTAACGCTATTATTATACGTAGTGATATTGTGGACAGCGATGTGCTGGCAGCAGCTAAAAATCTGAAAATTGTTGTTAGGGCTGGAGCAGGGTACGATAATATTGATCTGGCAACAGCTTCTGCAAAAGGAGTTGTTGCTATGAATACCCCTGGCCAGAATTCAAATGCCGTTGCTGAATTAGCCATTGGCATGATGATTTTCGCTGCCAGAAATAATTTTAACGGAGTATCAGGTACCGAACTTAAAGGGAAAAACCTTGGGCTTCATGCGTATGGTCATGTTGGTAAAGCTGTTGCAACTATAGCACGTGGATTTGGTATGGAAATTTATGCATTCGATCCTTTTGTTGACAAAAAAACTATTGAAGCCGAGGGAATTCATTATGTTGCTGATGTAAGCGATTTATATAAATCCTGTCAGTATGTTTCTTTGCACATGCCGGCCACTCAGCAAACTAAGAAATCAATAAACTTTGGCCTTCTTTCTCTGATGCCTAAAGGAGCGACTTTAATTAATACCGCTCGAAAAGAGGTTGTTGATGAAGAAGGATTATTAGAAATGTTTACTGAAAGAGCAGATTTTAAATACGTTTCGGATGTTGAGCCTGATTGTAAAGGTTTAATTGCCGAAAAGTTTTCAGGCAGATTCTATTTTACACCTAAAAAAATAGGTGCGCAGACAGCAGAAGCAAATAACAATGCGGGGCTTGCAGCCGCCCGTCAAATTGTACATTTTTTTACCGATGGTGATACTACTTTTCAGGTAAATAAGTAAGATTTTTATCATTGTCGTAACTTCTTTTTAATCAGGAAAGTTGTTTGGAACCGGAATTTACCCTCAAAATGTAAAAGTTTTTAGGTATTGTTTGACAATTATTTGGAAAAGCGTATCCCGGTCGAACAACTTTCTTGTTTTTATTTACTGATATTTGTACATTAGCTGAAAATTTCAGAAGTTGATTGAATATTATTGATCACACTTGTAGTTTTTCAAAAACCAAAAACCAAACACGAATGGAAACTGAACTCGACAAAACTGCTACATTTTTTCGTTTCGAGGATTTACGGATATACCTCAAAGCTCTTGATTATATTGACTGGGTATATAAAAAAGTAAACAAGTTCCCCGAATCCGGCTCAATTTCTTTGGCCTCACATTTCTACACTTCAGCCCAGGCAATTGCTTTGCATATTGCAGAAGGATCTGCGCGCAACAAAGCCCAGTTTATTCATTATCTGAAAATGGCTAAAAGTTCTGTCCGTGAATGTGTTGTGCATAGCGCTATGGCCTCAAGGCAGAAATATTTCAGTAGTGAGGATTTGGATGAATCCCGCAACCAATTAATGGAAATGACCAAGATGCTGGGAGCATTAATCGGGTCTCTTCAAAGGTCAGCAGGTATTGTTGATAGCGATGACGATTGATATTTAATTTAAAATTTCTGAACGACATTCATATTCAGTGACTTAACTGCTCATTGAATTTTGATATTTTTATTGGATCAATCAAAACTGTTGCTAATTTTGTGCACGAAAACCAAACATGATTTTAATTTGAATACAATACTTAACGATGGCAATTTTAAAAGCATTTAAGGGATTACGCCCTCCGGTGGAAATAGTAAAACAATTAGCATCAAGACCTTATGATGTGTTGAACTCAGAGGAAGCTCGCATCGAGGCAAAAGATAATCCCTATTCATTATTGCGGGTCACCAAGGCTGAAATTGACTTGCCTGCCGGGATTGATGTGCATGGAAAGGAAGTTTATGATAAAGTGGTTGAAAACTTTACCGCTTTCAAAAAAAATAATTGGCTGGTACAGGACAAAAAGGAAAAATTATATATCTACGCCCAAACCATGGATGGCCGAACTCAATATGGTATTGTAGGTTGTACCAGTATTGAAGATTACTTTAACAACAAGATCAAAAAACACGAACTCACCCGAAAAGATAAGGAAGAAGATAGAATGATACATGTGCGCATAACAAATGCAAATGTGGAACCTGTTTTTTTCTCATACCCGGCGAATAAAAGCATTGACGAAATAGTAACAAACATTGTGGTCTGGAATAAACCGACCTATGATTTTGTAACTGACGAAGGGTTTGGACATCAATTCTGGACAATTGATGATCAGAAAACTATTGACAAAATTATAGAGATTTTTGCTACTGAAATCCCAAGCCTCTATGTAGCTGATGGACACCATCGTACAGCAGCAGCAGCTCTAGTAGGTGAGGAAAAGCGTAAGAATAATCCGAATCACAATGGTAAAGAAGAGTATAATTTCTTCATGTCAGTTCTGTTTCCGGACAATCAACTTAAGATTATTGATTATAATCGTGTTGTAAAAGATTTGAATGGCCTTAGCCTTGATGAATTACTTCAAAAACTGGGAGAAGTTTTTTTGGTGGAGAAAAAGGGCAGTGAAATTTATACACCGGCATTTTTGCACAATTTTGGAATGTACCTTGGTGGGAGCTGGTATTCGTTAACAGCCAAAGAAGGCACATACGATGATCAGGATCCGATTGGTGTGCTTGATGTTACAATTTTGTCAACGCTCGTTCTCGATCATATTCTCGATATTAAAGACCTTCGTACATCAACCCGGGTTGATTTTGTAGGTGGAATCAGAGGTCTTGGAGAGCTTAAAAAACGTGTTGACGGTGGTGAGATGAAAGCAGCTTTTGCCCTGTACCCTGTATCGATGAAACAACTTATTGATATTGCTGATTCCGGCAATATTATGCCACCTAAAACTACCTGGTTTGAACCAAAGCTAAGAAGCGGACTCGTTGTTCATCTACTGGATTAGCAATTGACTTAATCGCTTTTAAAATTTATTAATCCTGATTCTGAAGATATTTATTTAACATCGGAATCAGGATTTCTGCTTTTATAGGTTTTGGTATAAAATCAACAAATCCGGCAGCCAGACTCTTTTCTCTTTCATGTGGCAAAGCAAAAGCAGTATAGCTCATTACAGGTATATCTGGCCTAATATCTAGTATTTCTTTAAGTGCTTCATACC
>CAIWMA010000474.1 GCA_903913645.1 uncultured Bacteroidales bacterium
AAGTTTTACAATAGCAGAATCTTCTTGTTTGAAAGGAGATATGCCAGTGCCGACTCCTTCACCTCCATTAACTGTTTTTAATATTCGACCAGTCATACCTACTGCATATCCAGTATCTGAGCCGGTAAAGAAAACCGAATAGAGTCCACCTGCATATATAGTCTCCGGTGCTTCCAATATTTTCCAACTGTTGCCTGCATCAATAGTCTTGAGAATAATAGCTGTAGAATAAATCCCTTCTCCAACTGCATAACCAGTATTTGAATCCGTAAAATATGCAGAATTTAAATTATCACCAGTAACTTGTGGAGCAGCAGTCCAATTTATCCCGGCATCACTTGTTTTTAAAGTGACTCCTTTATCTCCTACAGCATAACCGGTAATGGAATCAGTAAAGAATATTGAACGAAGAGCTCCTTCATAAAAAACACCCCTAACTTTTGTCCAAACAATTCCGCCATCTGTTGTTTTAAGTATCGTTCCTAAACTACCTCCTGCATACCCTGTATTAACGTCCGTAAAGAAAGTCGAAAGTATATATTGTGTTGATTGGTTTTGTTTTGTCCAGTTTTTACCTCCGTCGATGGTTTTTAAGATAATATTAGTACCTGTTGCATACCCATTTTTGGCATCAATAAAGAAGACAGAAAATAAATTCTGAATAGTTCCGCTTGCTAATGTTTCCCAATTAGTACCCGCATCATTTGTTTTTAAAATCACCCCAGCCATTCCTACTGCATACCCGGTATCTGCATCAGTAAAATACAATGAAAAAAGTTGGTTTGATGTGCCACTATTCAGAGTCGTCCATGTATCTCCCCCATTGACAGTTTTAATAATGGTTCCTTGGACACCTGCTGCGTAGCCAGTATTGGGACCAGTAAAGAATACAGTCATTAACGACTTGTTTGTTCCAATTGTAAGCGTAGTCCATTGAGCATGTACATTACAGTAAATGATAACAAATATGGCTAATATTAAAGTTTTTTTCATATAATTCAATTTAAATATTAATGATACAATTTAAAAATACTTCAATGTACCTTCTAACTATTCATGCTGCTAAGATAATAAAATTCCATTATCTAACAGCCTGCTCTCCATCAGGCAACTTATCAGGTGCACTATAAGCCGGGTTTGTCAGGAAAGTATCATCCCGCAAAGTTTTTATAAAAGCAATCAGATCAGCTTTTTCGCCTGGAGTTAACTGTATTCCTCCATCGTTGGCATGATGCATCAATGGATGGATATAAGGCGACCAGATAATTCCCTGCGAATAAAAATCGATGACTTCCGCCAGCGTTTTGAAACGGCCATCGTGCATATAAGGTCCTGTAAGCTCTATGTTTCTAAGGGTTGTAGCCTTATAAGCCCCATGATCTTTTGGATCGCCGGTAACCGAGAAACGATCGCGCGAATCATCAAAAACCGAGTCTTTACCATTATTATAAAAAAGGTTGGTTGTGAAAAGCGGATTCCCGGAACCACCGTGGCAATGAAAGCAATCCGCACCATTTTCTGTCATAAAAAGTACATATCCGCTCAATTCCTGAGTACTGAGTTGCTGCTCGCCCCGCATATATTTATCAAATTTCGAATCGGACGATATTAAAGTGCGTACAAACTGTGCGATAGCCTTACTTATGTTTCGCATGGTAACCGTTCGAGAACCAAATGCTTTTTCGAATAGTGCAGGATAGCCCGAAATACTTTGAATCAACGCCTTTGTTTTATTCGAATCGCCGGCAAATTCGTGAGGCGCAGTTACAGCCATTCCAACAATATCTTCAATATTTCGCTGGCTGGGATTTGGATTATTTTCCGAAATAGAACCCGACCATAGGTAACCGGTTTCATTCCATACCAGGTTGATCATTGGCAGCATGTAATGAGGAGTTACAATTCCCGTAATCCCAAAAGGCCGCCCACCAGTAAACCGTGGGTGATCTATACCACATTCGAACGACCTGGATTGCAGGTGACAAGTACCGCAACTCATCATTTTACCTGCTTCTGTATTCCCCGACATCCGTCCGTCGTAAAACAGGTAACGACCTAACTCAATGCCTTCCACAGTCATTGGGTTGTCGGCAGGAATATTCATTCGGGTTGGAAAAAATTTGGGAACAGTTATTTGGAATGGCGTTGCATTATGCACCGGATCGGTTTCGTGATTGCAGGATGCAATCAGAAAAAGCATAACCAAGGCTAATATCACGGCCATTCCTAAAGAAACTTTATTTAATGATCCCGGAATTTTCACTTTTATTTGTATGGTATTAAAAATAATTTTCTTGTTTTCAGTTGACTGAGGAACTGTATATTTGAGTCGGAGCCTGTAAGGAAGATTTGGGAACTTATTCGAAAGCAAACATCAACTCATGTTGTTATACCTAGTTATTTGTCCTGATGCCTGGAGAAACCTGGAACACATTCGCCCCGTTTTGACATGCTTTGTGCATCGCCTCCTGGTTCATCATGATCTGTCCGCCGATTACATTCCAATCCCATAAATTGGGCGCTGCGAACCACTTTTCAATATTCATGGTAATGTCGATTTTGTTATGCGTCTCATAGAGTTGGATATTCAAAGGAAGCGTAACAGTAAAATAATTCTGATAGAATTCGGTTCCGGCCATGTTCATGCCCATTCCAATATGAAAGTTAAAAGGCTGGATCACATCTCCCGTTGCCTTCCATTTGCCATTCATTTTCATGCAATGATAACCCCCGCCCATTATATCGGGCCAGAACATATCGCGCTCAGGAGGATTAACAAATAACCCGGATTTATTTTTCGCTTCGTTGATTCCGAAAACAAACGAAATGCTTGTATAATCACCAGATGGTACCTGGTCTTTTGGATTCCAAACCAGACTGGAAGGAATGTCAACATCGATATAATGGATTGAGCTATCTGAACTAATCTTTATTAATTGTCCATCAGCTTTTCGCAGCGTGATTTCTGAGATAAAATACTGTAGCTCGTCGACCTGGTATAGATTGCCTGCCAGGTTCGTGTAGTTCATCACACCTCTCTGCAAAGTTGCGCCATCAACGTTATGTTGAAAAACTAACTGAGGAGAAACTGACTTTACTTCATCTTTCCTACATGAACTGATGATCAGCATCATGCCGATCAGGCCGGAACCCAATAGATATAAGAGCTTCTTCATACTAAATAAGATTACACTGCAACGGACAAAATTACCATTTTTTATACATGAGCCGACATGAAACAGGATTGCAGAGTTCTTGATAGAATTCGAAAGCAATTCTCTTATTGTTAAAAATTACAAAGCATCTATGTATAAGATAAGTTACTTTAAAAGAATGACTGATTTGTTTCTATCTTTGCACCCCTTATAGATGGAAGGTATAAGTAGTGTTTTGCATGCAATCAGGTATCGGTCAGGAATTTAGTACCAGATCGACTGACGAATAACTAAATTTTAGAATGAAATTCAAACCAGGAGATAAAGTCAGGTTCCTCAATTCAACAGGAGGAGGAACTGTTATAAAAGAAATAAATGCATTTATGGTTTCGGTTGAAATCGAAGACGGCTTCGAGATACCAACGCTTATCAATGAACTTGTTGCAATTGAACCTTCAGGAGCATCCGGCGATTTATTTCTGAATAAAAATGAACGCCGAAGTGAAATTCCCGTAATTGCTGAACCTGAACCTGAAGTTCCTGAAGAGGATCGAATCAGCCGATTGGTTAACAGGGGAAATGCCTCAGCAGCTCCAACAGGTATATATCTGGCATGGGCTCCCCAGGATCAGCTTCGACTATTGTCGGGCATGATAGATGTTTACCTTGTTAACAATACAACATCCGATATATTATATTCCTTTTTCCTGAAAAATAAAGAGGGAAATTTTTCGGGAATTGATTACGGATCAGTTCCTTCTGAATCTAAACTTGTTATTGAAAGTATAGTTCGCGAGGATATCGGCACGTGGTCAAATGGCGTGGTACAGGTAATTTTCTTTGCCGACGAGAATGAAAAAGTTCTGATGCCTGTAAGCAGCGCTTTCCGGATTAAAGGCTCCGTTTTTTACCAGGAAGGCAGCTACCACGAAACCCGTTTCCTGGCAAACCAGAAAGCTATAGTTTACACAGTTTGCGAACTTAATCGGGTGCCGAGCACATACGAACAGATACTGAACGAAAAGGAGAACCGCGAGCCGCTTCCTGCTGCTGCCGAGCGATTCAGGCCCGAAACAGCAATTGATCAATACCGCACTGCACCTAACGAAGCCGAAGTCGACCTGCACATTTCTGCCTTGCGTCAGGATTACAACAACCTCTCGCCGCACGAAATTCTGACTATACAGATGGGGGTTTTCGAACGTATGCTGGGAAGTGCAATTGCATTCAGGTATACCAGTGTGGTATTTATCCACGGCATTGGCAACGGAACCCTTAAACAAGCTATTATCCAGCGTCTTGCTGAATACGAGGATATCGAATTCCGTAGTGCTTCCTTTGCAAAATTCGGCAATGGTGCTATTGAGCTCATCATTCACAGGAATTAATAATGCTTCCAAAACAGGAACCGGGGTATTAAAAACCTGATTTCTTTCACATAAAAAAAAATTAAATAAGAGTTGGAATTAAATTTTCATGTCAACTGAATCTGTATTCCAACTTCATTAAAAGCTATTTTTGCACATATACCAACCTTTCTCAGCCTTTGAAAGCTTCAAAACCAATACATTGTTCAAGTGAATCCTATGTAAGCACTGAAATACCGCTTTTTTCAATTGTTATTCCAACCTGGAATAACCTTGAAATGTTGAAGTTATGCATCAGCAGCATTTTAAAAAACAGCAGCTTTAAACATCAGATCATTATTCACGTGAACGAAGGAATTGATGGAACCAAAGCATGGATTGAGAAACAACATATCGATCACACTTCCAGTGAGAATAATATAGGCGTTTGCTATGCATTGAATGCCGCCGCCAGCCTTGCCAAAACCGACTATATCCTTTATCTGAATGATGACATGTACGTCTGCCCCAATTGGGACAAGTACCTTTGGGAAGAAATCCAGCTTATGCCTGACAAGCTTTTCTATCTTTCAGCAACAGCTATCGAACCTTTCGATGCAGGCAAGAAATGTGCCATAACACCCTATTCATTCGGAACCAATCCTGCTGATTTCAGGGAGGCTGAATTACTTGCCAGTTATCAATCGTTGCCTATGCAGGACTGGAACGGGGCCTCCTGGCCTCCATCTATAGTGCATCGGGATACCTGGAATGCCGTGGGTGGTTACAGTGTAGAATTTTTCCCAGGCTTTTATTCTGATCCCGATTTCTCTTTAAAACTCTGGCAAATAGGTGTCCGCAATTTCAAAGGTGTTTCACGAAGCAGGGTGTATCATTTTCTTGAACATTCCACCAAACGCATGGGTAACCGGAAAATAAAAGACGGAAACTTCCTGTTTCTGAACAAATGGGGAATTTCGGCCAAACTGTTTTACGAATTCTACCTGCGTATGGGAAGCCTTTATAATGGCGCGCTTCCTGAAGTAGAAGAAACTTTTGCGTATAAAATGAAGAAATTCACCAGCAGGATTAAAAAGATTTTTACGGCTGGAACTGCTTTATAAATCAATTTACGATCTATAATGCTACTTTTAAATTGAATGTTGATTATTGATGTGAGTTATTGCCTCAATAAGGTTTCCAGACAAAACACCTTAC
>CAIWMA010000475.1 GCA_903913645.1 uncultured Bacteroidales bacterium
AAATTATCTCATTAACTCATTAACTCATTAACACATTATCGCATTAACTCATTATCGCATTAACACATTAGCACATTTACACATTAGCACTTTATCGCATTATCACATTACCACATTCCCTTCACCAATCACCAATCACCAGTCACTATTCACTCTTCACTCTTCACTTTTCACTTTTCACTTTTCACTTCCACTACCCCTGTTAATAAAAATGTTCAAATATTTCATAACCGCTTATTTAAAACGTACATTTTTGTCGTAATTTTATAATGGCAAAGAAAAACTCATACACTCTTCTCGTCTCACTATTATGCCTGCCAGGACTTTTATTTACCTGGTTTTCACAAATGGCATTCAGTACCATGAACCTGACATTCGATACAGTATTACATACAAAAAGAAACCCCTCCCGGGAAGGGAAGGGTTCTTTACACGGGGGCAGGTACCTTTCATTGTTTTCGACGACCTTTGAAGGTACTCTGCATCCCAATTCAGGCGACAGCCTGATCACCCGGAATAGCAACCGTTGTGCTGCTCTCCTGGCGCGGACCATGTTTGAACCTGGTTTTCAGATTCTCGAAAACAACCTGGGCCCCAGGCACATTAGCTTTAGCTCCGCGCTGTACCGAATTGTAAAACTCGAAAGCCTGGCTACGCGAATTACTACCGGCAACATGCATAGTATCGGTAACCAGCCTTTCCAATTGCTGAACCGATTCCACTATACCAAGCAGGTTGTTGTACATGGCATACGAATTTTCGATGGATGCAACATCCACAAAAGCCGGTACCAATGAAGGGTTCTGACGCATACTCTCCAGCGAACGCTGAACAAATTGCGTTCCTTTGCTTCCCAGCGCAGGATAGGTTAAACGGTCGCGCGACGATAAGCCGACTGCGAAAGGCATAAGCTCACGAACTTCGTTAAGCTTCGCCAGAATTTGAGCCTCCACTTCGGGAGTAAGCTCGGTGCCTGTTAAGGCGGGATTTAAATTTACCATTTTGTTTTTTATTTGGTAAAAATACACTGTATTATACTGCTGCTCAGTTATCTTACGACAGGTTCACAACAGATATACAAAATTACAATACGTTTACCGTATTATTCAAATACAGTTATTAACAAAAACCATGTTAGCAAGTATTATCTGCCTGATAATGTGATGTTTAAACCCTTAATAAGTATCGAAACCCTTGATAATAAAAGGTTTCAGAAGGCCGGTAAATAAAGGGATGTAAGAATATCAAAATAAACATGTAAATACAAGACGAAATGCCGGTATTTATCAAATTAAAAACATTCAAGGAGCCTTATCAGCGCAGATGTCTAAATTCAATAAATAACATGGAGGGTATAATCGCAAATTCCTTTTTCAAACATTGACCATCAGGCAGAATTTGAATATATTTAAAAATTCACTTTGAATTATTGCAAATAAGAGGAAGAAATTTTGCATGCCCTCCTCTTCATTCCTGAAGTACTTCCTGACCTTTTAATACTGATTTCAAGTAAATAATACCGGGTACGAAGGAAATAATTCCGATCACGAAAGAATATCTACCAAGTTTCAAAGAAAATCTTTCGGGCTCCGAAGAAAAACTTTCAAGCTTCAAAGTAAATCTTTCAGGTACTCAAGAAAAACCACCAAGTTTCAAGGAAAATCTATGGAGTTCCATAGAAAAGACCTTAAGCTTTAAAGAAAATCTTTCGCTCTCCAAATAAATTCTTTCGGATTTCATAGAATTTCTTTCGCTCTCCAACGAAAATACTTCATTACCCCTGGCTAATTTTCAAAACTCAATTAAACTAAATCCAACCCTCCCCGTACCTTCAAATTCCAAAATCCTCATATCCACACATTTTCAAATTACCACATTATCGCATTAACAAATTAGCACATTCCCTTCACTATTCACTATTCACTTTTCACTTTTCACTCCTCCAAACCTTTTATGTAATTTTTTTTTACTTACGCACTGAAGTTAAAGTAATGAATATCAACATTTTTACATTTTGCAAATAAAATTAATCGCTTTTATTGCTAAACCAATCATATGATGAGTAATTTAGCTACTCGCTACTGAAAACCACATGATCGAAAGCCTTATCACTTCCAAAACCCGTATCCGGTTGCTGCTTAAGTTCTTCCTGAACAGCAGCGGGGAAAGTGATGAGTGTAAAGTGATGAGTGAAAAGTGGCGTTCGACGGGTAAATTTTAGCATAAAAAGCAATCACATATGAAAGAAAGTATCCTGAAACAGAGAACTTATGCTTTTGCTCTTAAAGTAATCGAAGTATATAAACAGATTATTGCTGAACAAAAAGAATATGTGCTAAGCAAACAATTTCTGAAATCCGGAACAGCAACAGGCGCTTTGGTTAGAGAAGCTGAATACGGCCAATCCAAACCCGACTTTATCTCAAAAATGAGCATAGCACTTAAGGAAGCCAACGAATGTGACTATTGGACCTACCTGTTAAAAGACTCCGGCTTTATATCTCTGGAAACTTTTAAAGACCTTCAAACCGATAACAAAGAAATCATTTACATGCTAATAAGCTCCATTAAAACAGCCAAATCCTCTCTTTAGCAACAAACTTTTCACTTTTCACTT
>CAIWMA010000476.1 GCA_903913645.1 uncultured Bacteroidales bacterium
GGAAAAATGCCTCAAACACCGGAAATCATCAAAACCCGGAAACTTGTGAAACTGGACACCTTCGAGCCACATATAACCCGGGAGCAATTACATCAAATCAAATGCCCCACGCTAGTGATAGGAGGAGATCATGATATCATCCTTACAGAGCATACCTTGTATATTGCAAAATCGATTCCGAATGCATATTTGTGGATTTTGCCAAATTCAAGTCATTCAACTTTAATTGATTATAAAGATCAATTCAATAAAACTGTAAATGATTTTTTTAAGGATAATTTACATCGCTAAAGCCCGTGAAATCCTATTATTTGAAACTAAATGACTGCCCACATTTATTGTAGTTTATAAGTACCAAACTTTCAATTTCAACACTATGAATAAAGTTGTTAAAAATGCCGCCGAAGCTATTGCAGGTGTTAAAGATGGGATGACACTGATGGTCGGTGGTTTCGGGCTTTGCGGCATACCCGAAAATGCGATTAAAGCATTATCGGAATGTGGTGTTAAAGGATTGACCTGCATTTCGAATAATGCAGGTGTGGATAATTTTGGCTTAGGCATTTTACTGCAAAACAAGCAGATACATAAAATGATTTCATCCTATGTAGGGGAAAATTCCGAATTTGAACGCCAGTTGCTTTCTGGTGAACTTGAGGTAGAACTTATACCACAAGGAACTCTTGCTGAGCGATGCCGTGCCGGAGGTGCAGGAATTCCGGCGTTTTTTGTTCCGGCAGGCGCGGGCACCGAAGTTGCTGAAGGCAAGGAAATCCGCCTTTTCGATGGGAAACCACATTTGCTCGAAACAGCACTGGAAGCCGATTTCGCATTTGTAAAAGCATGGAAAGGCGATACCTTGGGAAACCTGATCTTTAAGCAAACAGCCAATAATTTCAATCAGTCTATGGCAATGGCAGGTAAAATAACCGTAGCGGAAGTGGAAGAACTTGTTCCAGCCGGCACACTTGATCCAAATCAAATACACATACCGGGCATTTTTGTACAAAGAATTTTTCAGGGAGTGGAGTATGAGAAGAGGATAGAAAGGATGACGGTGAGGGAGTAATTTCTGAATTGCGATTTTGGATTTTATTACTGAATCAACAATCCGCAATCAACAATCCGCAATCAACAATCCGCAATCAAAAATTTACAAAAATGGCCCTCACAAAAGATCAAATTGCCCAACGCATAGCCTGGGAACTCCGGGATGGATATTACGTCAATCTTGGCATTGGAATTCCTACCCTGGTTGCCAATTATATTCCTGAAGGTATTGAAGTAATCCTCCAATCGGAAAATGGTATTTTAGGAATGGGTCCTTTTCCCTATCCGGACGAAGTGGACGCCGACCTGATAAATGCAGGCAAGCAAACTGTAACCGTTGTGCCCGGAGCTGCCTTTTTTGACTCATCGATGAGTTTTGCCATGATTCGTGGCGGGCATGTTGATCTTACAGTTTTGGGTGCGTTCGAAGTTAGTGAACAAGGCGATATCGCCAGCTGGAAAATCCCCGGAAAAATGGTTAAAGGTATGGGCGGCGCCATGGACCTGGTGGCTTCAGCACAAAATATTATTGTTGCTATGCAGCATTGCAGCAAGGATGGTGAATCTAAACTTTTGAAGCATTGCACGTTGCCGCTTACCGGAATAAAATGTGTAAAACGTATTGTTTCGGACCTGGCTGTGATTGATATTACTGAAAATGGATTTATACTGATTGAAAGAGCGCCGGGAGTTTCAGTTGATGAAATCAGGAAGGCTACAGAAGGATGGCTGACCGTGGAAGGGGAAATTCCGGAAATGCAATTTTAATTCATTTTTGACAACGGCTTTAGTTGTTAAAATTCCAGCGATTTAACAACGACCAAAATCATATTTTTCATTTCAGTTTTACAGCCTTATAATCCGGATCCATTTCCTTCGTCCTCAAACCTGCTACTTCGTCCGCCATCAGGATAAATACATTCCAGCATAACCCTCTTGTTGATGGCCACCAACTATCGGTTGTTGTCCATTTGGTTGGTATAAATTCCTTGCTGAACGGCCATTTAGGATTTAGGTAAATCTCGGCCCAGGCACGGTTTTCCATTAAAGCGTTTGCTTTGGTCCAGCCGTGTTTTAAACCTACAACATAAGCGCTATATTCTGCCCGGAACCAGCTGCCACCGTTATAATAGAATCCGTCACTTTTACCATTACTGTAATTTTCCTGCCCAAATTTCTCAAACGGCTGGTAGTCTCCGGTCAGGAACGCATATCCAGGTGCTTCCTTTGTTAACCTTATTAAAATGGGTGCGGTTGTGCCGTATTCAGGATGAGGTGAATTTGGAACTTTATTCAGGATGGGTATCTGGGTCAGATGATTTTGAACCATTTCATCGGTTAAAATCGGCCGGTTAAACAACCAAAGAGAAAAGAATTCCGGCTCAAGGTCGTTCAGGTTAATGATGTCGGGAAAATTGCGGTCGAATATCAAATGTTTCCGTTCGCAATCATAAAAATTCCGGTATTCAGCTTCAGCTTTCTGAATGTAGGATTCCGAAATATCAAAACCCAGTTCTTTTATGGTTCGTAAAGCTATGGCCAGCATGCCCTGGTTTACGCAAAGACGGTCAGTTTTGGGATTGAAGTCAATGATATCGATCTGGCTAAGCGAAAAATGTGATTTGCATTTCCCATCGCGATCAGCATCATATTCATTCAAAACATAATCAACTGCTTTGCTGATTTTTTCCTGGGGAAGCACAACTCCAAAACGTCGTTTGTTCATCATTGCCCAGATAAGCCATTCGATGGTAGCTTCATTATCCTTTGCCTCAACCGAACCCATAAACGGTGTGATAATAGTTCCGATTCCGCCTTTGGGAGTTTGTGTTTTGCCCCATTGATCCCAGATGGACAGGTTTACTTCTTTATTGTATGTTGATACAGAAGCAAAAAAGGAATCGCGGTTGTACATGTCCGGTGCATAATTCATGTTAGGCACATTAAAAGGTGTAAAATCTTTTGTATCTGTTATCCAGGTTAACATATTGAAATTGGCATACAGCATTTTTTCAATCTGGCTGCCTTTAAATCCTTTTCCTTCGGCTAAACGGGTTTGCGACGAAATCATAAACTGCTGATGCGATTTCCAGGGTTCAACGAAAACATAGGTGGTTTTCACCGTTTTTTCGCCGAGCGACAGTAAATTGTATGGTTCAACCTGGGGCTGATGTTCGACAAATTGCAGATCTTTTATCTGTAGTTTACATTCTTTCCCCGATTGCGTGCCAATAAAGATAGAAACTGAATCATTTTCGATGTAAGGCACTAAAATGCTTCCTTCAAAACGGGTCCATTCGTTTTCAACTGCCGGGAAATTATCGATATACTTAACCCCGTCCTCCAGTTCAATGGTTCTTTCACCGTGCTTAATCCTGAAAAGCTTAAGCGCAACTCCTGTATTTCCTTTGCATAAAAAGGAAATGGTATAAATCTTCTGATCTTTGAAGGGTACTATGAAGTCAATCCCAGCCCTACCTCCGGGATGCCCTGTTATTGAGATTATACCATTTTCTTTTTCAATTTCTTCGTTGCCTTCTTTTTGAAATGAGTCTGTTGTTTTTAAA
The DNA here is from genome assembly GCA_903913645.1 of uncultured Bacteroidales bacterium. Taxonomy (GTDB): domain Bacteria; phylum Bacteroidota; class Bacteroidia; order Bacteroidales; family UBA4417; genus UBA4417. The sequence continues at coordinate 3,618 of CAIWMA010000476.1, forward strand.
ATGGTTTTTGTACCGGCATCGAGGTTAAACATTTCACCGAATGTTTGCCTGATGTATTGATTATTTTGAGCCTGTTCTGAAAGAGTTGAAATGGAAAATAACTCGGGATCCGGCAAACGACGCATTCCCACAAATCCTCCTCCACGACCACTGAAACGGCGGCGTGTATTTCGTGTAAACTGGTTTTTATAACCGGCATCAGTCAGAAAACCGACAACATCGTTAGCTGGGGTCACAAATCCTGCAGAAGGGAACATCTCATGTACAAATCCACCGGGGAAATTATCGTATTCGAATGTTATATATTGTTGCGGTTTTTCCGCTGGCTTTGCTGTTTCCTTCAATATATAATACATCCCGGGCATGGAAGGCTGGAATAACTCGACCGTTTTTTTAACCACATTGTCATTAACAATTTCATAAGTAACAGAAACGGAAAGGTTGGCATCAAACTCCTGAATATATGAATCTCTTTTTAAGGAAATGCTCTTTTCTCGAATAATAAATTCCTGGCCGGTCCAATGTTTCAAGGTTGCGACCGTACTCAAATCGAGGTTATACAGCTGCAGGGAGAATTCTTCTGTATTGGTAACCAGCAGTTTATCATTATTGTAAATATCAACATGAAAACCTGATATTGAATCGCCTGCTACTTTAAGGGAAAGTTGCTGGCTTAACGCAAAAGGTGATTCCAACAAAGTAAACAGGCATAGAAGAAATACCGGAAGATTATTTTTAAGGTATACCATATTGCTATTTTGAAATAAATTGTCCAAGTCTTATGGCTTGGAAAGAGATGTTATCAATCTAAAGAATCATAATTTTTCTTGTAATAACTTTGCCATCTTTCAATACTATCCTGAGCAGGTGTAATCCAGCTGAAGCTTGTGAGACCTCAATTTCTATCCGCGAACCTTGCGCTTTAACCTTGTAATCCTGCACTTCTTTTCCATCCAGGTTTGTTAATGAAATGTGTTCTGCATCTTCGGATCCAGTAAATTCGACTATAACCAGGTCTTCGGCAGGATTGGGATAAATTCTCGCAACTGCATTATTTTCTTCTATTCCAAACGATGTATTCCATTGATCCTTGAGTTTTTCAATCTGGCGAATCGGTATTTCCTTATCCCACAGCTTTACTTCGTCCACACTTCCGCGAAGAGAATACAAAGTCTCTACATTATCCATCCGGCCGATGGTTAATGGCTTTGTTGAAGTTTGAATGGTTCCGGAAAAGGCTTTAAAGGAATTGAGAACTCCATCCAGGTATAGTTCCATCGAATAACCGGTATAAAGTACGGTAACATGGTAATATTTGTTCAATTCTATAGGCGCGGTTCCATCAAGGTCGGCAACACCAGTGCTGGTTTTTACCGTCCAGCGCAGCCGCCCTTCGGGGGTTAAGGAAAGTTTATACCGCTCCTGCCACGATCCGTGCGAAATAATAAATCTTTCAGAACCCAGTTGTTCACATTTTACCCAGCAGCTAAGGCTTACTGCATTGGTGAAGTTCAGATCTGGGTTATTATCGGTCGAAATTATATCAGAACCGGACGTAAACCTGTAAGCAAGTGCTGCAATACCCCGGGAATCTTCAGTTTTTACAACGCCGGAAGCATTGGCGTGAAAACGGTCGGCAGCAACGTTTTTGGTGTCAAAATCTAAAGGATACCAGATCAGGGGAGTTTGATTTGCGAAGGTTGTGTCTTTTACCAGCATTCCGACGGATACCGAAGTAGAAAGTAAATCCTGGTTTGTAACCTTTACAGTGAGATTACCGACACCCGGTGTTCCCGGTGCCAGCCAGGTAACAGAATTTCCTGTGGCCTGGTTTAAAATGCCGGATGAGGCACTCCATTCGTACGAAAGTATTTCGCCCGCTACAGGTGCAACAAGTGCAGTAAATGTGTTCATTTCCCCTTTACCCGTGTATTTGGAAACGGATTGTATGCCGTTCACCAAAGGTGGAGCTGAAATATGAGCCAGTATCTGAAGATGTATGGTATCTTCGGCAGTTTGTCCATTGAAGCTTAGTTTACATTTGAGTACTGGCTGTGATGCCGTTGCCGGCGCGGTAAGCTGAACCTGCGACTGGGTCTGGCCTGAAATCAGTACATTATCAAGGTACCATTCAAACTGCACCTGGCTGCCCGAAGGAACATTTCCAGGCTCACAATATGCTATAAAAGCAGATGAAATAACAATAGGATTATGATCAGTTGAAATGGATTTGATCCGGAGATTTTCGGAATAATTGTATAAATAATGATAGTCGAGGATATCATTACCGGCATAAAGTTTATTATTCCGTGTTTCGGGCGTTAATGCCGAGGAAAAAAGTCTGATCAATCGCACTTCGCCCGCAGGTATTGTTAACTGGATGGTACCCGAAGCAGTAGTAAAAAGTGTGGCTTCCGTGATAGCTTCATACACTCCGAACGTGCCTGCAGGAAGGGTTATATTAACTTGTTTGCCAGCCTGGGTCGGGTTAAAATAGAGGTAAGAAGGCAATGCATTATCACCATAAAAATCAGTTTTGTTAAGGTCGATCTGCAATATTTCAGGAATATTGGTGGTTTGTGCTACTGCAGCAAGATATCCTACACTCGATCCGCTGTAAAGCGACAGGTTTGTAGCCGCCCATCCGCCACCCATGGCATCGCCGGTTGCAAAAGGAGTTTTTCCGTTCGACACCTGTTTCATTGATTCATGGGGAATACAGGCCGCTGGGTCGTTGGCCGAAGCCCAGGCATAGGAATCCTGTTGGTTTTCGGGAAGTGCATTCCAGTAAAAAAGCCGGCTGGCGTTGGTAACATTCAATATCCATTTAGCAATTGCTTTTGCATAGCGTTTGTCGTATTTTGGCAAAGGCGTCAGGGCAGCAGCCTGTTGAAATCCATTCATAATAAACGCATAATCATTTCCTCCATCGTTGGCTTCGCCGATCAGCCCTGAAACATCGTAACCGCCCCAGGTTCCGACAATGGAGCCCCATCCGCGGAGGTTACCGCGGTCGAAACTCCAGTCGAGTAGTTTTTGCAAAGGATAATTTATTCCTTCAACTGCATTCATCCGGGCAGCGATGATGGTTCCGTAGGATAGCTGAAGTTCGTAGGAAGGATTGGATCCGAAACCTGTCAGAAAATCCATGCCTAGCTGAGCGCCTTCCAGGTATTTCCTGTTTCCTGTTTCCCGGTAGGCATTGTAGAGTAGCCAGGAAATACTTCCAGCTGATTCCGGTTCCGGAACACTTTCGGAGAACGGCAATCCAGTGGCCAGGTTAAACGCCCTGTAGTTCATATCAGGCTTAGTCCAGGGCGTTGAGCTTCCGCCTAATTTTTTAACACAGTAGAGCCAGCGATCGGCTATAGTTGTAAATTGGGAATTGAACTCAGCAGAAGCCGCAGGATATAAGGACTTTAGCTGGTAAAAATAGACGTTTGGCATTACATCGTACCACCAGTCGTTTCCTGATTTGCTTGAATAGCTGTTCAGGTATACATTCTGCCCGTTTTTCAGGTTAAAAAAATCTTTGGTCATAGCAACCCAGTTGGTTCCGTTCTGGTTGCTTTTATCAATGCCGGTAAGCGATGCACCGACAATTGCCGGAATAATATTTATTGCCTCAGCCTGGTTGGCATGATCACCGGCACCCACATAGGAATCGAGAAATATTTGTGTGTTACCAGCATAATTAAATACTTCTGAAGTCCCAAACCGCGACAAAGGCAGATATTGTCCTGTTTTATTTACGTCAAACACATAAGTATCATAATCATGAGCTACTGTTTTCCAGTCACGGATAACGAGAGGCGAAGGCAAATCAGGCATTTGACTGATTCTTGGAATGGTAAGTTGTCCCGTTTGAGAAAACGTATGCAAAGTAAAAATGCAAAACAGAAGAAAAAGTAAAAAACGGCGCATGGAGGCAGTTATATTGGGTGAAAAAAACCGGTAAAATTTAAGGATTCATTTTTTTATAAAAACAGCGCTCTGATAGATTGACACTTTGAGACTTTGTGGCAAATGTTTTCTATCCACTCAGCTACCAGATCACTGGGGAACACAAAGGACGCTTATCTTTTCCATCTAAAAAAAGGGAAGGCTCAATATCTTTCCAACTTCATAGCAGGAACCATTGAGCCTTACCCTAAACACTAACAATTAAACCAAATCAACCAATTAAGGCTTTTCATCATTGTAAAGTTTCGAAACCTGACCATCAGCAAGTGCGATGTTGTAAATTTTCAACTCATCGATAGCACCTTTGAAATAACCAAATGTAACGGGAGTTTGGCCCCAAGTCATCCAAGGCGTATCAGGATCATTAGCAAGTTCATCATCCGTAGCAACACAGCCAATAAGAAATGGTTGAGGACCCGGTTTAGTCATAGTCTGTGTAAGCGGCCCAATTCCTTTGATAGATTCTGTCCATGTTTTTGTAAGTGTGCCATTAACGAAGAATTTCAATTCTTTTGTGGTTGCATTAAGCGTTATTACAATGTGATTCCACAAGTTTGCTTTAATGGAGTTGTCGGTTTCGTTATCAGCATCAATTCCGCCACCATCAACTTTTTTATATGTAAAGAATGGTTTTCCTCCGCTCTGAGTCTGAAGTTTGTAGCCACCCCAGAAATTCTGAGAAATAATGTAGTTGTTTTCAAACAATTCATCAGGTTTTACCCAAACCGAGATTGAAAGATTAACCGGTAAGAAAGCGGTAGTATAAGGTACTTCAAGGTGAGCTCCACCTTTCAAATATACAGCTTTTCCTCCTTTTACTCCATCAACCCAGGTAGGAGAAGTTGAAAGTGTGCCCATAATAACAGTATTACCTGCTTTAAAGGTTCCTACATGTTTAACTGTTGAGAAAGCGGTAGCTGTAGTTCCGGTGCCTTCGTCGAAGTGCCAGCCGGCGTTCAGATACAATGTCTCATCAATAAAACCATAAGCCTTTGATTTAAAAGTGGCCATTGCTTGGATTATAGCATTATTCAGGTTGTCTATTTCTATTTGTGTAAGTGGTGTAGCGGCAGTTGCTTTAGCCGCAGTCAGGGTGTTTTTGTAGGTTGTAATATCTGCCTGGGGATAAGCAGTTGCTGTGGCAGCAGCTGAGAGTGCATCAGCGGTTACAATAGTTGCAGTGAGCACAGTTTTGTCGCCTTCGACAATTCCGCTGTCTTTTTTACACGATCCGAGGATCATTGCTGAACTTACCAGAAGTACCAGCAGCAAAGTTTGAAGTTTCATCAGATTTTTCATGTTTGTGATTTTTAGGATTTAATTGGTGATTGATTTATTGATTTTGATTTATTGATTTGATTGAATTGTCTTTATGGTTTTAAAGCCTGGTTGGCATCAATTTCTGCCTGAGGCAAAGGGAAATATCTTTTGGTATCGTAATTGAATTTGGCTCCAAGCGCTGTTTCAGCATATGCTTTTCCATAGCGCATTAAATCGAAATAGCGGTGAAATTCCTGTGCCATCTCAACCCTGCGTTCCTTGCGGATAAGATCCCTGAGTTGGCTGTTATCTGAAGTTGTAATATCGGGCAGCAAATCAGGGGGTGCAGTGCCGTTATAGCTTGCTCTTGCGCGTTGCCTCACTTTATTTAGGTTAGCCCTAGCTGAATCGGCGTTATTGGTTTCGTTAAAAGCTTCAGCTTTCATGAGCAGAACATCAGCATACCGCAAATAGATGTAGTTCAAACCGCCATCGCCTGCTGCGGTTAATTCCGACTGAGGTTGCTGGTGTTTTTTTGTGAGATAACCGGTTGCCAGCGACCATGAGCTGCTGTAAAGCTCGCCGTTCAACCAAGGTTGGCCGTCGCGGCCGATGGATGCATCGAGGCGTGGATCAACTATACCGCTGGGTGTTTTCTCGTAAGCATCAACTAGTAACTGCGTCGGAGCGTTGAAATAATAGCCACGTGGTGCCGGACCGAACCATTGATTCAAACCGCTTCCTTCTCCTGGGTTCTGGCCCGATAGATGCTGGATTTCAAAAATGGATTCCTTACTGTTTTCGAAAGCCAGCTTAAAATTATCGGCATAACTTGGCAAAAGTCCGTAAATTCCAAGGTTATCAACCTCGTGAAAATACCGTAATGCTTCGGCCCATTTTCCCTGGTACAGATTTACTTTACCAAGCATTGCAAGGGCGGCTCCCTCTGTTATCCGGCCTTTTTCATTCGAAGGATAGGATACGGGAAGTACAGCCACAGCATCGGAAAGGTCTTTTTCAATCTGTAGATAAATGGCGCTAACATCACTTAAAGGTACATTGATGGCTTCCTGTGTAACCGGTGGAATCAACTTCAGCGGAACACTGCCGAACGTATTCACAAGATTGAAATAATTGTAAGCCCGTACAAATTTGGCTTCTCCTAATATCCTGTTTTTCAGAGCTTCATCCATAGGAACGGCAGGAACGTTTGCTATAACGTTGTTTGCCCTGGAAATGCCTTCGTATTCGAACTGCCAATAATTAATTATTATCCCGTTGTTTGCATCAGCAGCAAACTCATCGATGTAAGTTATTTCTGCCTGGTCGCCGGGGTTTCCGCCTTTTACTGCATCATCCGAAGCCACATCGCCAAATACCCAGATGTCATTGCTGGAGTTTGTAAATGAGATAGCATTATAAACACCATTAATTGCCTGTATAGCCTGAGTCTGATTTTTGTAAAAAGTTTCGGTCGAAAAATCACCCTTGAGGTTTTCAGTCAGGAATTTAGTACAGGATCCCAGCGATACAAGTGAAAGCACTAGAAGGAATGTGAAGTTTTTCAGGTACGAACGAAGGTTTTTGTTCTGAAAGCTTAGCCTGTCAGGATTAAGGAAAGTATGTTTTATCTGTTTCATATCCGTATCGAATTAAAAATTGATGTTCATCCCAAACATGAGTTGCATTGCCGAAGGATAGGTTCCCCAGTCGACGCCTGCTGCCGGATCGCCTTCACCTTTAGAGTTGTCGCTGACTGTCATTTCCGGATCAAGTCCCGAATATCCGGTCAGTGTCAAAAGATTGGTGCCTGATACATATAATCTTACGCGCGACAATCCTATAACTTTTAATGCTTTTTCCGGGATTGTATATCCGAACTGAAGGTTTTTCAGCCTGACATATGAACCGTCTTCCAGAAACCGGGAGGAAGGCCTTGCATTATTTGATTTGGATGTCCAAGCTGGTCGTGGTTGCGTATTTGAGGTGCCTTCCCCGGTCCAGCGGTTATCGAAGTAGCGTTGTGTAACGGCAAATCCGCGGTAGAAACCTTCAATATCCTGGTTGATCTGTGAATAAATTTTGTTTCCATACGATCCCTGGAAAAACATGCTTACATCAAAGCTTTTGTAGTTGGCAGCCAGGTTAATACCTCCATAAAGTTTTGGAATAGCGCTGCCCAGGTTTACCCGGTCGAGGTTGTCAATCCGGTTATCTCCATTCTGGTCTTTAAACTTTACATCCCCGGGTTTGATGCTGCTTCCCTGGTACGCAGATAACAAAATGTCTGTTTGGTTCTGAAAAATGCCATCCATTTCGAGCATAAAAAATGAACCTATAGGCTGTCCTACTTCGGTATGTGTTGCATACGTTCCGGTTTCGACTAAGGCATCGGACTTTGGAGCATCAAGTTTCAGAACTTCATTATGCAGGTAGGTTAGATTAGCCCCCACGGAATATGTGAAATCGCCTTTGCCTCCGCGGTAAGTAGCTTCAAATTCAACTCCATTGTTCAAAACAGATCCGCTGTTAATCCAGGCAGGTTGAGCATACCCGGCAGAAGGCGGGTTTGAAGCCTTTACCAGCATATTATCAGTTACTTTATAAAAATAGTCTAGCGAAAAGGATAAGGCACCTTTCCATAGTTCAGCATCAATTCCTCCGTTATATTGGTGACTGGTTTCCCATTTCAGTTTTTGGTTTCCTAAAGTGGATTGTGCGTATCCGCTGGCAGCTGTTCCGCCGAAAGGATAATTATAATACGGTGAAAAATAGTTAGCAGAGGCATTATTACTTATCTCCTGGTTTCCTATAGCGCCATAACCGGCGCGGAATTTCAGATTCTCGATCCACCTTGCATTTTTAATAAATGCAATCTGTTTTAAACCTACTCCTCCGGAAACCGAGTAAAAATTACCCCATTTATTATCCCCGAGAAAATGGGAGGAGCCATCGCGGCGTATGGTTGTCGAAAGGAAGTATGTTTGCTTGTAATCGTAACTGAAACGTCCGAAAAAAGAAGCAAGCGATGAACTGCTTTCTCCCTGGCTGCTGGTTTGTATGCCAGTTCCTTTTCCGATGTAAATAAGATCAGCTTGCTGAATAGGGAAAGCCATATCGGAGGCTGAGAGTGACTTGGCAGTATTTTTAATGGCTTCAAATCCCAACAATGCTGAAAAATTATTTGATCCTACAGATTTTTCGTAGTTTAAAAGGTTGTTAAGTGTCCAGTTAAAAACCCTTTCGTTGGTAACGCTGAGACTGTTTGGGTTGCCAATGCGGCTTTCAGTTCCCCAGGTACGGTCAAACCGCCTGCTGTTCGAATTGCGGTAATCCATACCGAAATTGGTAGTAAATGTCAGTCCGGTAAGTATTTTGGCTTTAAAATATGCTTTACCAAGGTAGTTGTCGTCTCTTTGGTTGTTTTCGTTGTAAGCGGCCATACCGATAGGGCTATAGCCGTCGCCAAGGAATGAATCATAAATCTGTGCACCGAAATACTCTGCAGGACGGTCAACATACGTGGTACCATCCGCGAAAAATATTGGGATAGCGGGGTTGCGGAAAAAGGCATACCTTACCACGCTGCCGCCATTGCCGCCTGCACCATCGCCGGAGCTTCCTATTTTATCCGTGTTCGAAATACCTGCCAGCATACTCATCCCGATTGTCAACCACTTGCTGACATCCGAATTAAGATCAATACGGGCGGTTCCGCGGGTATATCCAGTGTTGGTAATAATTCCTTTCTGTGAAAAGTATGATGTAGCGATAAGATAATTGGTGTTTTCCGTTCCGCCTGAAACAGATAATTCTTGCGAAGTCATCGGAGCGGGGTGAATTAATTCTTTTAGATAGTTCACGTCGGCAAATTTTGCAGCCTGGTCGGGAGTAATGAGCGGACGCTGCAAGCCATCCGGAAGACCGGCATTATCGTTAGTAGCAGCTTCGTTATAAACAGTAACATAATCAGCTGTATTTACCATAGGGGTCAGCCTAACTGGCTGCTGGTATCCAAGCTGCCCATTGTAAGTAACCTTTGCCTTGCCCTTTATTCCTTTTTTAGTGGTAATAAGTACAACTCCATTATTAGCGCGTGAACCATAAATAGCCGCAGCCGATGCATCTTTAAGCACCGAAATACTCTCTATATCATTTGGCGAAAGCAGATTTAGTGCATCATTTGTTGGGATGCCATCGACGATGTAAAGAGGGTTGTTACTAGAATTGATAGAGCCGGAACCCCTTATACGGACTGAAACCCCTTCGCCCGGTGCACCGGTATTCTGGGTTACCTGTACTCCGGCAGCACGACCCTGTAAAGCCTGGTCAACAGTTGCAACCGGAATTTTTGTTAGTTCGCGGGAATCAACTTTCGAAACAGCTCCGAGTACATTGCGTTTTTTAATACTCCCATAGCCTATCACCACCATCTCGTCGAGTAAAACCGAAGCCGGGGATAGCTTAACATCTATTATTGCCTGGCTGCCTACAGGCATTTCCATTGCAGTATATCCTATATACGAGAACATCAGTACCGATGTAGCCTTCAGCTGATCCGCAGAAAGGTGAAATTTGCCATTTATATCGGTAGTAGTGCCCGATGTTGTTCCTTTAATCTGGATGGTCACGCCTATAAGGGTTTCACCTGTATTGGCATCGGTAATAGTTCCGTCAACTACATGCTGCGCAAACAGCGAAATGGATGTGGAAAGAATCATCAGAAGCAGTAATAGTCTTTTCATTTTTATAGTTTATTGAAAGATTTCAAAATGGTGTGTCTGATCCGGTTATTTGTACGCTATTATGGTATCACCTGCTTTAACTTTTGAGCCCTCAGTTCTCAGGTTGGTTCCTGCAGGAAGTACTACCAGCAGGGAAGCTTGTCCGGCTGGTAAACTGACTTTTATTTTACCGCTGCATCCTTTGGCTATGTATTTTTTAGAGACAATATCAAACAAGTCTACTTTTTTCACTGATGAGTAAGTCACTGTCTTGACCTCTTTAAATGGATTATAGTAAAGGAAAACAGGGAATTTGTTTTCGGCATAGAAATCGGTAACATTGCAATCAAGCGCCAGTATTCCTTCCACTTCAGTGGTATGAACTATTGCCCCGAAAACGCCTACAATCGAAGTGCTATAAATGCTGAACATCGATGTTTTTGGCTGGCCCGCAACCCATTTTGGCCCATCGCCGATCGAAACCGGTGAAATGCCTTTCAAAGCCGGATTATTGTAATCATCCATTTTGCGCAGGCCTTCGTACCCAATTATTCCTTGAGTCAGGTCTTTCATATCAGGAAGCCACTGATGAGAATTGTCAACCTGGTCAGGATAAAAGAGTCGTGACGCATTTACTACATTAAGCATATACTTACCAATGGCTTTAGCATATTGAGGCTCATATTTTACCATTGGAACCAAAGGCCAGGCCATTGCAACTGAATTCATAAAGAAACCATAGCCGCCACCATCGGTAATGCTTCCCTGAAGTCCGGAAACATCATAATCGCCCCATTTTTCAGCAATTACACCCCATCCGTACCGGCCATCTTTTGCCTGGCAACCGTCAAAAGTCCAGTTTAACAATTTTGTAACATCGTAATTGGTGCCTTGTTCGGCATTGAGCCTGGCAGCTGTATAAGCACCAAAAGGAAGCAGGATTTCGTAAAAGCGGCTTTCCTTCTGGCTGAGCAAAGCTTCTGTAGCGCTTTTGGCCCTGTTGAGGTAGCGTTTATCACCGAATTTTTTATAAGCCGAATACAATACCCATGCCTGTCCGCCGGCAGCATCCTGTTGTAAAGGAACGTTGTTTACCATTCCTTTCATTTTGGCGTAATCGAAATAGGAATAGTTATAATTGCCATTCAGAGTGGAATCGGCTTTGCAGAATTGTTCAGCAATGGACCGTTGGATAAATTCCGTGTTTTCAACTTTTGGGAAAATATTTGCGACCCCGTAGAATAAAACGTTTGGATAAACATCGTACCACCAGTCGCGGCCATACCCACCGCCGGCCATAGCCACCGTGGGATTTGTATTATTCATTACAATATTCCACTTAGTTGTGCTGTTGAAATAGTTTTGGGCCATTTTCACGTAATTGAACCCATGTTGACTCGTCTTGTCAATACCGTTTAAACCTGCGCTAAGCAATGATCCCAGGGAACAAAGTGCTTCGTGAAACTCGCCGTTATTATGTTCAGGCCCCTGGCGTACGTCGCCAATCACCGTGTAAAGCCCATAGGTAACCTGGTCAATATTTCTCCTGGAACTATCGAGCCAGATCAGGGAACCATAGGATGCCTTGTTGTCGAAATTGAAAACGAGGCTATCGAATTGAAGCGTTTTTTTCTTCCAGTCTATGATTTTCAATGGCTGTGGCACAGCCGGCATCTGATCGATACGTGGCAAAGATGTCTGAGCAACAGGTACACCGGTTTGAGAATTGCAGGAATAAATCCCGGCAAGCAGAACAAGTGTAATTAGTATTGAAACTGTTCTTTTCATTTTACAGTTGAATAAGACTCTTTCATGATATTTTTTGCAAGCGGGATGGAAAGCATTTGAAGCACAGCTACAATAATGAGGGAGTAGCGCAAAGCAAAGGTTTCGGAAACAGAAAAAGCCAGGAAGATAAATAATCCTAAACCAGCAACCCTGCCGGCATAAAGGCCAAACTCATGGTTGAGAATGTATGCATAGCTGTTCCTGTTTTCGCGTTTCGATACCACATCGATTACCTTCATCATAATCGGATAGTAAGCCAGGTCGTGCAGCGGCTGGAAAAACACTTTACATAAAACAAATACCATTACACCTACCATGGATAGTTGAATGCCATTGACAATTGTTCCAATGAGGAAGAGTGTGATGCCAAATCCGAAAATTATAATCCTGTGTTTTGGTTTTGCAAAGCGCCCGAGCAAGTAAATGAGAATGGCCGTTAAACCACCACTAATACTTTGAATAAGGCCTAAAGAACCTTCTTTCCCGACATATTTCATAATAAGCATTGCAGGTGCTGTAACCAGGAATCCTTGTACAAGTCCTTTTAGAATTGCCAGCAAGATCTGTTTGTTCCAGAGCCTGTCGAAGCGGAAATAGAGGAAATCTTTCTGTACCGGGTTTTCGAATTTGCCGCGGGCGAGTGAAAAACATGCCAGAATTGTTACCACGAATACGATAATTGTAACAATGCGATAGCCTTGGTATATATCGAAAACTATCCCAAAAATCTCTTTTCCGTCAATAGAAGCGAGCAATGCGCCTATGGCTAAAGGAATGGTGATATTGGCAATAGTGAAGAAAAACGATTCAAGGCCGAAAAAGTAATTGCGGTTTTCATCTTTGGTGGTGTTAAGCGCCATCAGGTAACGGTTGGTCCAGAAGAATCCGGATGCAGCGCCAATCAATGTTCCTGAAACAATTAAACCAAATAAAGTGATGTCTTTTACAAACATCATTCCTACCATGGATAAACCACTTAGCAAAATGCCAAAACTATAAAGGTGTGCAACTTTGAACCGTTTCAGTAAAAAACCATTTGTGAGTGAAGTAATTATAATACCGGAATACATGGCTACCTGGAAAATGGCAACGTAACTGGTACTTGCGAAATACCTCATAATATACGCCGCCATAAAAATCTCAACCACCGGCAATACCAATGCATACAGCATATTGGTAATCAGCAGTACCCGCATACTGTGCGGCATGGAGAGGAAAAAGCGGAATTCAGTAGTTAGTTTGGCTAGCATTTCGTAGAGGTGTGGTTAAATTAAAGTAGAAAGTATTTCAGAAATCGAGAGCCTGGCGCCACAGATCACTTCATCGCTGGCACCGTAATACATGAAAATATCATCGCCTTTCACGTAATGGCCATTGGTGAATACTACATTCCCGAAAAATCCTGTTTGCTCATATGTCTGCAATGGTTCCATGATTGGTTCTGTGCTGCGGGCAAGTACTTTCGAAGGATCATTGATATCGAGCAATAAAGCGCCAAGGCAATACCGATGATCCTTATTGGCTCCATGATAAATTTCGAGCCAGCCATTTTCAGTACGGATTGGAGCTGCGCCAGCGCCAACGCGTGCCGAATCCCACATTCCGGGGCGCACGGTTGCAATACATTTATGTTGACCCCAATGAATTAGGTCCGGTGACTCGGCCAGCCAGATATAGTTTCCTCCAAGTTCGGGACTGCTTGGGCGGTGTAATGCGAAATATTTGCCGTTTATCTTTTCGTCAAAAATTGCGCTGTCCTTATTATGAGGGGGGAAGATCATGCCTTCGCGGCTGAAAGTCTTCCAGTCTTTTGTCCGAATCAGGCCAACACCAACACCAAATTCAGAAACTTCGGTAAATGAAAGGCAGAATTCATCTTTCATGCTGGCAACCCTACAATCTTCGATACCAAAGGTTTCGAGTTCACCTTTTCCAAATATCGGAGGATAACCTTCCGGTTCGTAAAACTTAACGCCATCATCGCTGCAAACCAAACGTAAGTATGAAAGTGTGGTGAGGTAATCCTTCTTTTTATAATTAATAACACGTGGATCCGAGGCATCCAAATCGGGATCGTTTTTATCAAAACTCAGGATTTCAATAGAGCCTTTACTATTGTATACAGGAAAGCTAATCTTGCCTTCTATCTGTTTCGGTCTTTCGGCAACTCGCAACAAAAGCCATATTTTCCCTTCAAACTGAAAGACGCCGGGATTGAGCAGGCAAAGTATTTCCATTCCTTCTATTCCAGGTTTTAAATCAGCCGGACGAAGAAGAGGATTTTGAGGGAAACGGTTAGCGATGTCCATGATATACAGTTTTGATGGTCACAAATCTACACTTGATTGTACCAAACCAGTGTCCGCCCTGTTCCTGATCTTGTCCTATATAGTGCAAAATGAGGAATTTACAGACATAAGTCTCCTTTTTACGGCAAAACCACATTTTACCGTACCATTATTTAGTCTTTAAATTGCAATCGATTGCGGAAAAGCAGTTTTCTTGCTGGAAGGTTTTTAGAACTGCTTTAAAAGGGTGGGATAAATTTCAGGATTTATTAGATCATGCTCGGGGAAAGTAATCTCAAAACAATGAAATGAGGTTTATCTATAATAACACCGAAAATGACAAATCGGCCAACATTAGGGCAAAATAAATCTACCTAGTTCATAAACTGTCAGTTTCGAGCCCAATTTAACCATTCTTGAGCCTCTCTGTGTCGTAATCACTTGGGTAGGACTTTGTTTACTTTGTCCTGTAGTCAGATGGAGAGCATCCATATGCTTTGTTAAACAATTCATAAAAATGTGTTCTGCTGGCGAAGCCGGTCTGGTCAATAATTTCACTTACGGTTAGGGTTGTAGATTTAAGCAGGATGGCAGCTTTGCTTAACCGACGCTGGTTGATCAGGCTGTGCGGAGTAGTGCCAAGCAACGATTTGGTTTTATTATACAGCGACGACTTGCTGATAGCAAGCTTATCACAAAGCTTTTCGGATGAAAACGATTCATCATCGATATTTTCATCAATATAAGTAATCATCTTTTGGAAAAACGGATCAGGGATATCTTTAACCAGGGCGGGGTTATCATCGGGATGACCAAACCGCATTCTCATATTGGTCCTCGACCGAAGTAGTTTTTCGATGCGCACTTTCAGATGCTCAGGATGAAAAGGTTTCGGTATATATGAATCGGCGCCGGCTCTTAGACCGCTGATCCTGTCTTCAATTTCGGCTTTGGCAGTAAGCAGAATCATCGGAAGATGGCTGGTATCGAAGTTTTCGCGTAGCTTGTTGCATAGTTCAATACCATCCATTTCGGGCATCATCACATCCGAAACAATCAGGTCCGGCTTGTCGGACTGCACTTTATCCAATGCTTCAAGACCATTCGATGCAAAAATGATATCATAATCTGCCTGCAGGAAATCACGAAGCAATACCAGTATTTCAGGATCATCATCAACCAATAATATCAAGGATTTTCCTGAAGATTGTGTTGGAACCCCTTCGGGCATATCAGGTATTTTTTCATCAATGAAACTGATTTCATCGAAATCATCGGCAGGTTCATTGAGCAACTCTACCGGGCTTAACTTATGCACATCCGGGAAAATACAGGTAAACTTTGTTCCTTCGCCGGGAGCGCTTTCAAAGCTGATGGTTCCTTTCAGAAGTTCAATCAGTCCTTTTGTAACGGCCAGGCCAAGCCCAGTCGAGCGGTAACCAGGGAAACTTCCTTTTTTCCTTGCCGAGGATATCCCAAACGGCTCAAAAACCTTCTGGAAATACTCCGGCTTAATTCCAACACCATTGTCTTCGACAATAATAATAAGCTTTGAGTCTTCTGATTTTACAACTGTTTTTACAAAACCCCCGGGCTTATTGTATTTTATTGAATTTGAAACCAGGTTTGTAACTATGCGCTGAAGCTTATCCGAATCCGACATAAAACTGATTTCAGCATCGGTTGCGTTGACTTCGCAAATGATATTCCTCTGATGCGCAAGCGGTTCAAGGTCTGAAACAACTTCTCGCACCAGATCCACAGGCTTTGTTAATTGAATATTCAGCGGCTCTTTCCCTTTTTCCAGTTTACGGAACTGCATGATTTCGAGAACCAGTTTCTGTAGTTTGATGCTGTTGTTGAAGACTTTTAAAAGACGGGGATTTTCGACAACATTCCTTGTGTCCTCGAGTAAAGCATGAATATGAGAAGTTATAAGTGTAAGTGGTGTCCGAAACTCGTGGGCAACATTTGTAAAGAACTCGATTTTATAACTCTGTAATTCAGCTTCTTTTATTTTTTGGAATTCCTGTAGAGCTACTTCTTTTTTTCTTGCTTCACGACGGCGATAAGCTGCAAATATAACTCCCTGAATGCCTATGAAAAAAAGGACATACCCTAAAATAGCCCACGATGTCAGCCAGAATGGAGGTGCAATAAATATCTCTATTTCCCTTATTAGCTTTGACCAGTTTCCGTTTTCATCGCTCACCCGTATCTGCAGCAGGTATTTTCCCGGCTTAAGGTTGGAAAAATTAATAGGTTGATTCTGAAGATTAACAGTCCAGTCGTCCAGAAAATTTTTCAGCCTGTAGGATACCCGGTGTCGTTCCTGCCCCCAGAAAGCCAATGAAGAAACAAAAAAAGTAAGTGAATTCTGATCGTAATTCAGTTTCAGGCTTTTCTGAAGATTGATGCGGCTTGAAAGAACACTTTCACTGCCAGGTACCATCAGCTGGTTTCTGATAAACAACTGGTTCAAAGCAAGTGGAGGGAAATAAGACGAAAATTTTATTTCATCGGTTTGAATAATATCTACGCCCATGGTGCCGCCGACATAAAGTTTGCCGGTATTTATATCAAAGTAAGAAGCCCCGTCGCTGTATTCAAAATTGACCAGCCCATCGTTGGTGTTGAAACTCCTTGCGTTCAGCCGGCTATTGTCGATCATCGATAATCCCTGGTTTGTGGTAATCCACAGATTACCCATTTTGTCGAACTGCAACGCATGAACACTTGTATTGGTAATATCAGACTGCACATTTAATCCTTCTACTTTAACTGAATCGGCAGAAACCATCTCCAGGTTAAAAATGCCATTGCTCGTGCCGACCCATATTCGCCCAAGATAGTTGGCCGACAGGGAAAGGATATCATCATTAGGGATTAATTTTGGATGTGTGCGGGTTGTATATTGCCCTGTCACGCGCTTTGTAATCGTATTATAGCGATAAACACCGAGGCCCCTGGTTCCAATCCAGATTACGCCGGATTTTTCCTCAGCCAGCGAATACACTATCTGTTTTTGCTGTCCCGGTGTTGAAATGCTTTTATCGAGAACTAATTGTTCGCAGCTTAAAGGCAATGACGTCCTGGTTTTATCAAACTCTACCATTATAACCCCATAACCGCTGGTGCCAAGGTAAATTCGCTGATCACTATCTTCCAGTATCCGATAAACCGAAGCAAAATTCACCGAACCAGGAATATTGAAATCACGCGGGAAATTGTGGATGGTCTTGTAATCGGGCGAAATAATATCAATGCCTTTTCCATCAGTACCTACCCAGATTGATCCGTCATTTTGCTCGTGGAAGGAGAGAACTGAATTGTTACTCAGTCCGTTTTTAACAGAAATTTCCCTGATATGGTTTCCGTTGGCGTCAAATATGTCAATTCCGCCGCCCTTGGTTCCGATCAGCACATCTCTTTTACTCGTTACCAGGATACTCCGAACAATAGGGTATGCCAATTGATCCGATGAAAGACTTTTATTAGGGAATTCTGTAAGTTTTAGATAATAAACCCCGTTTCCATCTGTCCCTATCCATAAAATATCATTTTCTGTTTCATAAATACTTTGTATGCGGGTAGTAATTGGATTGTTCTTAAGCAGGTTTGAAAGCCTGTTCAGCACCTCGAAAGTGCGTGTCTGCAAATTGAAACTGTATATTCTCCCTTTTTCGGTGCCAACCCAAAGCTTGTTTTTTACTTTTGAGACTGAAAACGAAGTTATAATATCATCAGGTAGGCGAAGCTGCTGAACTTCTTTTGTTTCAAGATCCACTAAAAGCGCAGCACCGGCCCGTTGGGTAATCAGCAGATAAGGGCGCATGTTAATAATCACTGAAAACGAGGATGACATGGTCCCGCTTAAGGGAAGTTGCAACACATCAAGAAGTCGGCTACCGGATATCATTACCAATCTGCCAGTTGAAGTGATGCAATATGCGCTATTACCTGCAATATGAATCCGTTTAATGCTGAGAGATAAGTGCTGCGATGGTTTATCGAAAATAATCCTGCTGAATTTGCTGGTTTTACTGTTGAAAACGAAAATTCCTTTGCCGTAAACCGACGCGAGCGTGCCATAACTGTCGGAGTGACAAACAGCAATATCGTTTTCGTAATTTATCTGATCGGATTCTTTTGTAAAATAGGACGTGAAACGGTCATGGAAATTGTCGTATAATCCAACACCTTTGTTGGTAAGCATCCAAATTGGACCGGCAGCTGATGGATATAGCTCCCTGATTACATGGTTTTGAATGGAATTGGAATTACTTCCCGGAAGGTATGTAACTATATTACTGCCATCGTACCTGTTGAGCCCATTCCAGGTTCCAAACCAGATATATCCTTCCGCATCTTTTACAATAGTATTCACAGCTCCGTTCGATAGACCCTCACGTCGTGAAATGGAATGAACAGTGGTTCTGTATTCAGCATGAAGCGAAACACAGAACAACAAAGCTGGAAGCAATACAAGTTTCCTGAACTTGTGTAATATGAAGTCGGGAATAACCAATTAATAAATAAATTTGTTTGTGATGGCGAATTGTTAAACGTATAACTTAAACACAACCGGTTTGGTTATGGCCATACAGATGAACAAGAAGAGAATGATTCTGTTACTACTAGCAATTCCTGAATTAACATGCTTTAGAACATTCCAAATATAACGTATATTTGGTTTCAAACTACAACATCCCCCATGAACTATCCAAAAAAAGTAACCATAGGCGACATCACTGTTCGCGACGGATTTCAGCACGAAGAAAAATTTATTCCAACCGCGGCAAAACTTTGGCTTGCAGAGCAACTTATCCTGGCTGGTTTCAAACATGTTGAAGTTACCAACCTTGGCAATCCTGCCGGAATGCCCCAGTTTAAAGATAGCGATGAATTGCTGAAAAGAATCCGCTCCAGCAAGGTTGTCGGGCATTTATTGCCGAATGTGAGCCTTACTGCTGTTACCATTCGGGAAAGAGCTATCGAGCGCGCTATACAGGCACGAAAGGAAGGCTGGGGCCCTGACCGCATATTACTTATGGTTTCGACCAGCGAATCACACCATGTTAAAAATTCAGGGCTTTCACTAGCCGACTACTGGAAAATGGCGGAGGAATGGATACCAAAAGCTAAGGATGCGGGCCTAAAAGTTAACGGTACGGTAAGTACAATTTGGGGTTGCCCGATCGAAGGACCGACAAAAATGGAGAAAGCAGTTGAATTTGCACAGCGCTGGTTCGACATAGGTGCAAGCGATGTGGAGCATGCCGATCACGATGGTTCGGCTTCACCCGATCGGGTGTATCGTTATTATTCGATGTTAATGGATAAAATAGGCCGACCTGAAAAGCAGATCGTTCATTTTCATACCACCCGGGGCTGGGGACTGGCAAATGTACTGGCAGCTTTACAGGCCGGCATGACCAATTATGAATCTACGATGGGTGGAATAGGGGGCCAGCCAGCCAATTTTGTGGATGGTGTTCCTGTCGCAGGTACGGGAGCGTATTATTATGCCGATCCTTTAATTACCGGGTTAGTACAAACTGAGGATTTGGTAGTAATGATGGACGAAATGGGGATTGAAACCAACCTTGATGTGGATAAGGTATTGCAAATCGGGGCTATGGTTGAGCGTATTGTAGGCCGCAGGCTGCGCTCCGAAAGTGTGCATACCGGGCGGATACCTAAGACGCTGACAGGCAGAGGATAATACTAGAAAGGGGTTAGCAATTTGGGGTTAGGCTTTAGGGCTTCAAACTGGGAAATCACAATTCAAAAATTACGTTTCTGAAATCACAGCTCTGTAATTCACATAGTCGTCCTGTCTTTTCGTCTCTCCATCTCCTTTTTTCTCGTCTACTTCCAGGCGCCAAGTATCAAACCCATAAGCGTGAGCCCAACGATATTATACCCGGCGTGAATCAGCATGTACCGTGTGCTGCGGAATTCATACTGCCCGGTTACAAAAATAGCCATTGCAATCCATCCGAAACCCGTAAAAAATCCGTACATCGCCCCCTGGCCTGCACCAATTGTCGGGCTATTCATGAACATTGCCAGGTTAAACGACATCACAAAAGAAAACAACATGGTTAAGCCCATGATCTTTGGCATATTGGCCTTTTTTGCCGTTTCTTTTGTTATACCTGTTTCTGTCATCCAGATGGTGCCAAAAACCTTTGGGGAATACCATAATCCACCAAGTCCGAAAAATACTAATGCTGAAACAATAATGGCCAGCCAGTTGAGGGTTGAAACATCCATATTTGTTGATTTTAATTTTTGGTTTAATTAACAACCAATCTCAATGTTTTGTTTAATCATGATTTATAATTTAAATCACAACCATGGTCAATCTACAGAAATAAATATTCTGTATTCAGCTACTACAAAATGAATAAAATGAAAAACCCGGACGAACCTTTTATATATAAAGGATTCACGAGTTTATCCATTTCAGGAAGTATGCAGTAGATTGAATCAAATTATGAGCAGATCAGAAATTTCTGCTAAAGATTCGCAAGAAGGTATTATTGGAAGGATTATTTTATCAGAAAAGCAGTTTAGCTTATAATTACTGTTCCAAGCCAGGCCCAGGCAAGCAGCAGAACTGCAGTACCTATAATATGAAATGGTCTTACAACGAATTGAGTCGACGATTCTTCGGGCAGAATATCCAGGTATTGATCGGGCAGAATGGCATTCGTATTTTTCATAGTTCAGTGTTTTTTTCTTAACGCTTTGTATTCTTTATAACCAAGTAGTAAAAAAGTAATACAGGTTTTTGAAAAAAAAATTGTGGCAGAAAAAATTAGCTGCAAGTTGGCTCTAAATAAATACAATTTTTATCTTATAAAACATATAAGCGAGAATATTTATCCACATACTTATTCACACGAAAAGTACCATTTTTCAATTTATTTTATTGCTTAACGAAAAAGATATTTGTTATTTCCATTCTCGATTCTTAAGGATAGATTCAAATATTTTTATAAAAACAATTTCTTTCCAATACACAGATATTCAGTGTTATAGATACTAATAACTTTGTACGGAATAATATTCGTATTCCAACAATTTCAGACTAGTAATTTTTAATCTGAACTATACCCTGTAAGAAGAAATAAAGTACGAACACTCATTTTATATTTTACCTGAATAGGATAAAGCAGGAAGTTAGGCATTTAGCTAAGGGTAATTAAAAAAGTGAGTTTAAAAATATTTCTATACCTTAGCCTCACTATATTTGACCTTTTATGTGGAGGATTTTCAGTTTAAATAGATTCAGAACCCCTGACCGCAGGAGGATGCGTGCGGAAAGAAAACACATTCGCGAAAGGAAAAAAAGCAGGCTGCGAAGGGAACGGTATGAAGCCAGGAGGCTTTTTCGTAAACGTTTCAACGAATTTATGGCTCACCCATTCGCAAAAAGAAAACTAACTGCTACCGAGCGGGAAAGGTTACATTTTAAAAAGCATTTAGCACACGAACGAAAGATTGAACGCCTGAAATGGTGGTCGAATTTCAGGAGTAATCCTTGGAAAACATTGTTTCCTTCAAGGAAGCACCGCTCTTCCGGTAGTGGATATTATCTTACCTATAGTTTATCAAAGAAAGAGCGTAAAGCAATTGCCCAACAAAAACGCAAACAATTCCGCGAAAATCTCCGGTTGGTATTTACTTCTCCCGACCTGCGCAGGAAGTTCGGTTTCGCTTATTTACATTCCACTGCCTACTTTATTCTCGCATTCATTGTAATATATATTATTTATCAGGCAATAACCATTATTATGGCTTCGTCCTACGATATTCCTATAGTTTGGTACTATTACCAGCTAAAATTCCCGCTCTATACTTATTCGCCTCTTTATACCCGGATTGCGCTGGTAGTGATTTTTGCAGCTGGCCCAATTATGTCGCTTATGACTGCATTTTTCTTCCTGAGGTCCTATTTCAGCAACCATCATTTTTTCAGGCGGTTTAAACTGTTTTATCTCTGGGGATTCATATGCGGGGCTAATATGTTTTTCGGTGCGTATATTTCAGGTTTTTTGACCCGCACGGAGTTTATCTACACTTCCGAATGGCTGTTTATGAGCCATGTTTTCGCGGTTGAAGAAATAGCTTTCACTATTATTTCTATTGCAATGCTTTTAATAATCGGCCGGATTGTTACACCCTTGTTCATGCTGTCGTCGGGTTCGGTTACAATGATAAAACCTGA
Source organism: uncultured Bacteroidales bacterium (assembly GCA_903913645.1). GTDB lineage: Bacteria > Bacteroidota > Bacteroidia > Bacteroidales > UBA4417 > UBA4417. The sequence goes on from CAIWMA010000476.1 coordinate 25,880, forward strand.
ATTCAGGCTTCATTTTATTTTGAGTGTGGTTGTCCTTCCATGGTTGACGGGCATGGGAATCTTATTCCTGATCACATTACCTAATTATTACATCCCGCTGATCATCAAAACAATAACGCCGGGATTGGTTGTAATTTCAGCTTTGTTTCTTTACAACTCACATACTTTTGAAAATATCCACAAATCGGGCGTTATACAACATAGTTACTTCAAGTGGAGCATTGTAATTATAGCGGTTGCCATCCTGTTTTTCTACAGGCTGATACTTAGTTACGGTTTCAAGTTCTCGTAGCTTGAACCAGGTATCCGATTGTGAGTTTCCCTGGTTGTTCCTGTTCATGTCCCGAACCATCATTCTTAGGAGTGGGAAGAAATTAATTTTATAACTTAGCCACGTATATCAATCAATAAATGCTGGAGCTTTTCATAAGGGACCCGTTGGATAAAATCGACCGCAGGAAAATGCGGGCGGAGAAGAATGATTTACGCGCACGAAAAAAATCATGGCGGCGCAGATACCGCATTGAAGTATGGACGGATATTAAAAAGAAAATTCAAAAATTTTTCGCCAATCCGTTTGAAAGACGAGAACTTACCTCTGTTGAGCGCGACATGCAGCGATTTAAAATGTATGCTAAGCGCGACAGGAAACTGGATCGGCAGAAATGGTGGGCTAAATTCAGGAAAAATCCTTGGAGAACAATCTTCCCGCGCCGAATACGGTTGTCGCCAGATGAAGGCTACTATGTTGATTTCCGTTTAACAAAACAAGAACGGAAAGAGCTTGCCAGGCAAAAACGCAGGCAATTTCATGAAAATTTCAAAACAGTATTTACCACCCCCGAACTTCGCCAAAAGTTTGGATTTGTATACCTGCATTCCACAGCATATTTTATTCTTGCATTTATGCTGATCTACCTTATTTATCAAGCTGTTACAATAATAGTTGCATCGTCGTACAATATACCGATTGTTTGGTATTATTACCAGTTAAAATTCCCGTTGTACACGTTTTCGCCTCTGTATACCCGCGAAGCTTTGGTTGTGATTTTTGCTGTTGGACCACTGTTATCGCTGATGATTGCCTTTGTCTTTCTGAAGTTCTACTTTACTGAAAATCCTGTCACAAAGCGTTTTAAACTATTTTACCTATGGGGATTTATCTGCGGCACAAATATGTTCTTCGGAGCTTATATAGCAGGCGTTTTCACCCGGACGGAGTTTATCTATACTTCTGCCTGGTTATTTATGAGCCGCAGTTTCGATACCGTAGAGATCGTTTTTACAGCAATCTCAGTAGTTATACTTGTGATTATCGGCAGGATAGTTACACCCTTGTTCCTTTTGTCGTCGGGTTCGGTTACCTTAATCAAACCTGAATTCAGACTCTTTTTTATCCTGTGCCAGATTATCCTTCCATGGCTCACAGGTGTATTCGCAATATTTCTAATTACACTTCCTAATTATTACCTCCCGCTGATTCTGAAAACAATAACCCCCGTTTTGATCATGATTCCATCCCTGTTCCTGTATAACTCAATAGAATATGATAACATACATCAATCAGGGGTTATACAGCGCAACTATTTTAAATGGAGTGTCGTTATTGCGGTAGTTGTTTTGCTTTTCTTCTATAGGGTTATACTAAGTTTCGGATTCAGGGTTTCATAGCAGATTGTATGCTTAAAATGAAATAAATCCATTCATTCCCGAAATTTACAGATCTCCAAATTTCACGAATAAAAAAGTCACCGGTCTTAAAATTATGGGATTTGTTGCTCTGGGATTTGGCTTTTGATGATTGTTTCTCTTGATTTTTTGTTTTGGAATTCAGAACTTACATTCAGCTTTTAAAATATTTATTTATATGCCGGAACAAACATCGAATATTTATATATAAATTAGTGATCGTTTTAAGGACTCAATCATGTTAAAGGAAAACTACACGCGGTTTATCTGGAACAGCATACTCGAAAACTGGGATCGTACCGTTTTTACAAATTATGGATCAGATAGCTATACTTACGCTGAAGTAGGCCGGAGTATCTACTATATGCATAAGCTTTTTGCAAAATGCGGACTGAAGAAAGGCGAGAAAATAGCCCTGATAGGTAAAAACTGCTCTGAATGGGCCATTGCTTACCAGGCAATTGTAACTTACGGAGCTGTGGTAGTGCCGATATTGCCCAATTTTACGCCAAATGACGTTCAACATATAATTAACCACTCCGAAAGCATCATGCTGTTTGCCAACAAGGCAAATTGGGATGTGCTGGATGAAGATAACCTGCCAAAACTTAAAGCAGTAATTTCTCTTGATGATTTTACGCCCTTGTATACGCATTCCAAACATGCCTGCGATCATATCAACAAATTCAAAAGCCTGCTCACCAAGGATTTTACGAAAGAAAAGCTGCCTAAGCAAATCATTCCAAACACTGCACTTTTTGCCATTATTTATACTTCGGGAACAACCGGTTTTTCGAAGGGCGTAATGCTTACCCACAACAATATCACCGGTAACATGGTGTATTCCCGCACCAACATGCCATTGGTTCCAGGGGATCATATCCTTAGTTTCCTTCCGCTTGCTCATGCTTATGGTTGCGCCATCGAGTTTCTTTATCCTTTTACTTCGGGATGCCATATAACCTTTCTCGGAAAAATGCCTACGCCTCAATTGCTTTTAAAAGCTTTTGCCGAAATCCGCCCAAGGCTTATCCTTTCGGTACCACTGATCATTGAAAAAATATTCAAGAAACAGATTAAACCGGTGCTGGAACAGACAAAAGTAAAATTCCTGATGAAGATTCCGTTTATGGACAGTGTAATACTTGGGAAGATAAAAACCAAACTTACTGAGAGTTTTGGTGGTAATTTTCACGAGATTGTTATCGGTGGTGCTTCACTGAATGAGGAAGTTCAGGAAGTGCTCAGCAAGGCTGGTTTTGCGTTTACTATTGGTTATGGTATGACCGAATGCGGTCCGTTGATCAGTTATGCCGGGTGGAGTGAAACTCGTTTTAACTCAGCCGGTCGTTGCGTTGATCAGCTGGAAATGCGCATTGATTCGCCAGATCCTGAAAATGTTGTTGGAGAGATAATGGTGCGTGGTGAAAATGTAATGAAAGGCTACTACAAAAATGAAAAAGCCACACACGAAATCCTCGATCGCGAAGGATGGTTGCATACCGGCGACCTGGGAACCATGGATAGTGATGGTTTTCTGTATATCAAAGGCCGCAGCAAAAGTATGATACTTGGCCCTTCCGGACAAAATATTTACCCTGAAGAAATCGAAGCCCGTATCAATGCTTTTCAGATGGTCCAGGAATCCATAGTTGTTGACCGCAAAGAAGGACTGGTTGCTCTTATATATCCTGATATGGAAATGGTGGATGCCCGCAAAATGAAAGAGCATTCTCTGGAAGCAATCATGGCGACGTATTGCAAACAACTTAACAGGGAGATTCCAAACTATATGCAAATAGCGCGTTTCCAGGTGGTTTCCACGGAATTTGAGAAAACGCCTAAACGCAGCATAAAGCGATTCCTGTATAGTTGATACTAACGAAATAATTCTGAAAATACATCAAATCCTGTCTTATACCGTGTAACTTTGCATGCTCACAATTATGCAATCTTACGCTGTTAGTTCTATGCGAAATATTTACATTCTACTGATACTTCTACTAATCTTTTCAGGTCGTGTTTTTGCACAAACATATACCACAACCAGTGGTGAGATCCCTCCTAACAGAAAAGTCACTAACTCCAATACACAAATAAAAGCAGTTCCCGTTGAGTTTACATCATCCAACCTTCCCATTGTTGATATTAATACGAATGGAGCAACAATCCCAGATGATCCTAAAATCCGTGCAAGGTTAAAAATCTTTTATAAAGGGACCGGACAACGAAACGCCGTTACCGATGTTCCAGAATTTGACGGGTATATGGGAATAGAAATCCGCGGATCCAGCTCACAATCGTTTCCAAAAAAAAGTTTTGGTTTTGAATCATGGGATGCATTTGGAAACAGCATAGATACCTCATTCCTGGGAATGCCAGCTGAAAGTGACTGGATACTTAACGCAAATTATACAGACAAGTCTTTTATACGTAACGTTATGGCTTACCAGGTATGGCAGAACCTGGGACATTATGCTACCCGGTATCATTTTGTTGAGGTGATCCTTAATAATCAGTACCAGGGCATTTATATTTTCTCCGAAAAAATTAAACGCGACAAAAACCGCGTGAATATTGCCAAATTGAGTATAACCGAAAATTCGGGGGATGAGGTTACCGGCGGATATATTTTTAAAATTGATAAACAAACAGGGTCCGGCGGCTCAGGCTGGACTTCATCCTACCAGCCTTCGGTTAGCTCTGGCGGACAACATATATTTTTCCAGTACGAGTATCCTAAAGATGTGGATATAACTACACAGCAGAAAAGTTACCTTCAGGGTAAAGTCTATGAATTTGAAACGGCCCTGAAGAGTGGAAACTTTACCGATACGCTGAATGGATTTAGAAAATATGCAGTCGAAAACACCTTTATCGATTATTTCCTGGTGAATGAGCTTAGCAAAAATGTAGATGGCTATCGCTTAAGTACTTTTATTAATAAGGAGCGCGACAGCAAAGGCGGTAAAATACGGATGGGCCCGGTGTGGGATTATGATCTTGCCTGGCATAATGCGGACTATTGTGATGGTTACATTACCTCCGGATGGGCCTATCAGTTTCCATGTCCTGATGATTACTGGCAGGTGCCTTTCTGGTGGAGCCGTTTACTTGAGGACCCGAGGTACAAAAACAATTTGGCTTGCCGCTGGCAAAGCCTTAGGCAAACCACGCTCAGCAACGCATGGTTCGATCATTATATCGATAGCATTTCAGGTCAGTTGATGGAAGCTCAGCAACGAAATTTTATTCAATGGCCCATACTTGGTATTTATGTCTGGCCTAATCCATCTCCATTAGCAACTACCTATATGGGTGAAGTCAACGCACTAAAAATATGGATGCATAATCGCTTGAGCTGGCTCGATTCAAATATGCCCGGAAATTGTGATTTGTCCTATGGCATACTTGAAACCGAAGCCGAAAATATATTCACCGTTTATCCAAATCCGGTTACAGATTACCTGAATATTGAATTCAAGTCTTCTGATAAAAATCTGTTTGGTATCTTGATTATCAACCAACAGGGATTAATACTAAAAAACATAAAACCTACAGCACAATCTTCAGGACAAAGGTCTGAGGCCCTTGATATTTCTTCCTACAAGCCAGGGGTTTATCTTTTGAGAATAACTATTAATGGCAATATGTTCACTAAACGTTTCATTAAAATTTAAACATTATGGAAAAGATGTATAAATTCTGCCAGAGTTGTGGCATGCCAATGAAAAAAGACGAAAAAGGTGGCGGCACCGCTGCCGATGGTTCTAAAAGCCAGAAGTTCTGCAGCTTTTGTTACCAGGATGGAAAGTTTTTTCGTCCAGATTTTACAGCCAAACAAATGCAGGAACTGGTGAAAGGTAAAATGAAAGAAATGGGGATACCTGGATTTCTGACGCCATTCTTCACATATGGAATTCCTAAGCTGGAAAGGTGGAGGAGCTGAAAACTAAAGGACGCCATTTCGACTATGATCTGTGCAGGCAAGATGAGAAGCTACAGCGCGAAAATTTAACTAAATACCGATATCACAAAGTTTGCTAAATTCGTACAGTGAGTAGTTGATGCCAGTATCTTTGTGACATCAAATCCTCTTGAGATTTGCAGGGCCCCCGGATAGACTCCTACATCAAGTCTCTATTCGGGGGTCTACTATTTACCTGAAATGCAATTTGTTCAATATTTAAGTTGTTCGAAATTCTCAATAAACTGATTCATTTAACATCCAACTATCAACTCATTAAGAAGACAAGATTTTAAACCATAAATCACGTTAAAATTAAGTTGATTGGTTGGGCATCACCAAGCATAGAGCGAAATTGGATATTCCGTTTGTAATAAATATCGCAAATACCCAATTCCTTGTCCCATTTCAGCAGAATTTTCCTTCTCCAGCTTTCCGCATGCAAAATGGATAAAGTTAAAGTGTTTATGATGACATTATTATTTATCTCGTTTTAATATAATCATCAGATTATCAGCACATAACTAAACTTACACATCCGGAATATTATTATAGAAACCTAATTCGTATATTTGGTGTGATAATTGATCTGCTCATGACCACTCGTAACCTTTTTTAAAAATAATGAAATCGCTTTTAGCTGCTATTCTGGTTTTATTAACGGTTGTCTCGTGCAAAAAGGCAGATGAAACGGATATTCAGAAAGTGGAAGGATGCGGATCGTCCGTTTTCAAATCTGTTGATTATAGTTCCGCACTCAGATCAAATGGTATTGTTCCTTTTGCAATTGGCAATTTTTGGATATATGCAGATTCTGTATGGAAAGATGGGAATCTTCAAAGTGCAGGGTATGATACCCTACATATAACCGACGTTTCGAATTATAATGAAGAACTCTGGTGGAGGTTTTCGGATGGTTCGCAATTATCAGAAAGAAACGATACTGTGTTTGAGTTAAACAGGTATATCCGATGTTTTCGCAGGGAAACACTCTTTTTTCCACTTAGTCATTCCAATTTTCAGGATAGCATTTGCTATTATATTTCCCTTAACGGATATTTCGACATGATATATACCACAAGGAACTCATCAATATCGGACCAGGTAATAAAAACTCCGGCAGGCCAGTTTTGTGAATGTAGCAGGTATGATATATTGAATAATAAAGTTCAGATTGTAAAACCCGGCATTGGTGTAGTAATGATAAATGAAGAAGTAAGTGCCTTATTGTATAAGCATCATAAGGTTTTGGTTAGCTATCATTTACTATAGGAATTGATTTTATTCCAGCAGAAAAATTGTCCAAAAGTCCTGATAACTCACAGTGAATCCCTAGTCATATTTATTATACCCTACAATCTCTTCCATTGATTTCCTGATTTTTGTGCGCTGCGGATAACCATCAACATCATATCCGACAGTGATTAGCAGCCCTATCGATTTATCCGATGGTATCTGCAATAGTTTTTTGATTTTATCCTCTTCAAACCATCCGATCATACAGGATCCAAGACCGAGTTCGGCAGCCTGCAGGCAGAAATGCTCCGCCGTAATACCAATATCAATCAACGGCCATTCCTTTTTCTTCACCATCATGGCAAGTCGGGTGATAAGTTTGGCCTTTTCCATAACGATAACAACTATTACCGGGGCCTGCAACGTATATTTATTGATTAGTTTAATATCGCTGAACGTAGCTTTGGCCACTTCGGTCCGCAGTGGTTCCTGGTCAACTACTATAAATTTCCAAGGCTGAGAATTGCTGGCTGATGGTGCCAGGCGGGCAGCCTCGAGGCATTTGCTTAATTTTTCGGGTTCCACCCGAATTTCGGAATACCGGCGAACGCTCTGGCGGGAGAGGATCAGTTCATTGAATATCATGGAAATGGTGTTAAATCATAAGGCAACTTTGAATACTGTGGTGAAAAACAGGAAGTCAATTTCCACATGCAAATATCCGTTACAAAAATGGATTATAACGTTTGTTATATAGCGTTTTTATTTTATTTGCTGTCCGTTTCTGCCTATATATTTCCACTTTTCACTTATCCATTTAGAATGTTCCGTGTCTGAAATAGTCTTGCAGTCATTTGACACTTTGGCTTTCCCGTTTTCAAAAGGAAAGGCGCAATCAAACTGCGGTTCAATAACGATTTTGCCATTAGTGTCTGAATAACCAATTTTCCCGTTCTTCTTTATTCTAAATAATCCTTCTGTAATATTGTCTGGGCCATTGTCAAACCAAAAAACTTCAAATAATTCATTTCCATTTCTGTCAATTCCAATCAATTGCCCTTTATTTTTTAGAACAATTGCAAAATTCTTTAAGGTGTCAGTATAGCAATAATAATACTTTCCAAATGGAATAATTGTGTCGCCTTTCAAGTTCATGTAGCCGCTTTCTACTCCAACTTGATCAAATTTTCCTTTAAATACTTTAAGTAGATAATCCTCTTTCGATTGGCTGAAACCAGAAATTGTGATAGTTAGGTAAAGGAATAAAATTAAGCGTTTTCTATTCATTATTTCAGATTTTCCTGGTTCGGATTTTTGTCTTTAAAATGCCATATAACTGAGAAATATATTGGGGCAAATGGCTAATAAGCTTGATGTAAAATAAATGAAAAGAATTTCAGAAATAAAAACCAATCCTGAATCCTCCATCCAGCAAGGTACCGGAATATCCGTAATCGATCCATGAATTATTGTACCAGGTATCAAAACCTTCGTTAATATTGTTATGGCTGATGCGTATACCAGCCCCGGTATAAATATCAAAATATACTTTATCGCCAAGCAGCCACTGGTAACCCAGGTGAAAATTGCCGCCGACTTTGTAAAGCTTTGTGTTTAAATCGCCTTCAACAACTTCGTAATACGGAACCCCGTTTTCGGAAACAGGAACGGTATACTGCTTGTTTTCCGTAATTGAAAAGTATTGAAACATAATTCCATATTCTGCATAGAATCCCAGAGGTTTCATGGTATTGGGTTTCAGGTAAATCTTATGCTTCACGTCAAGTCCAACTCCGGAGAGTTCCTTGAAATCATGCCCGTAACGGCTTCCGGAAAGCATGTAAACCTGAGGTGAAATAATAAGCCATTGATTGGAAGTTTTGGAAATACTGCGGTCGATATCAAAACGCATCCCCCCTGAGATGGTATATTGTGGCACAAATCCAAGGCCCATCCGCGGCAGGAAAGTTTCCTTTTCCTGTGCAAAACCGAAAGATGCAATAAGTGTTGCCAGCAGAATTATAAAAAGCTTCTTCATAGATTATTTTGAAATAGGAATAGAGCTTATTTTTTGTAACCCCCCGGCAGTCTGTTTATATTGATGAAGTCCATCGGTACCGATCACGATAACCCTGCCTGGCTGGTGTATTACATCCTGTGCATTGATATTACTGAAGTAATTGATCTGTACAGGGTTTTGTTTGTCTGCTACATTAAGGACTTTCAGTCCCTGATCGCACACATACAGAGTATCATTAGCTATATCCAGACCAAGTGGAGTAGATAAATTAATGGTTTTTACCAGTTGCGGCGAATCAAGATTTTTGATATCAATTATCTGCAAGTCGTTTGTACCATTGAAGCAACGCTGGTTACCGGTGTTCAAGGTTACATATGCATAATCATCCTGCGCCACCACCGGGTCGCACGAGCGAATATGCTGAAAATAGGTTACTTGCTGCGGGTTTGACGGGTTACTCAGATCGTAAACAAACATACCCGTTTCAGTGCCTAGCAAAAGGGAATTCTTATATGGATAAATCGTTTCGGCGTAGATCCCCATGGAATTAATGGCTACTTTTTGGGGATGTTCAGCATCAGCAAGACTTATGGTGTGAAGTGACGACTGGTCAACTGTATATAAATAGTTGCCGGAAATGGTAAACCGTGCCAGCGATCCCCCTTTTCCTGAAACATCAGCACCACCGGCATTGTCTTTCTCGCTCATTGAACAGGCTGCCATTATGAAAGGAATGGCAGTAAGCAAAAAGTAAATTTTTATCTTTTTCATACTTCCGGTTTTTAGCTTTTCTTTTTCCAGGCTACAAGTATTCCGTTATCTGGTCTGAACTGGTTAATATAATATGGTGACCAGTATCCGTCGGGCGATTCGGTTTCAGGAAATATGTTTACAATTCTATCAGTGACCTGAATACTGGCAAAATTGTCGGTTGTTTTCAATGCGATCAGGTCAATGGCATTGTCGGCATAAAGAATATTGTCCTTCATGGCCATATCAATGCAACCGTCGATATGCAGAAAAGCTAAATTTATCGGAGCTTCCGGGTTGCTGTTATCAATTACATGAATTCCTTTGTATTTTTCATTCACAAGGATATACTGACCATAAAGGTAAATTTTGCCAGTTTTATGAAGCGGTTGGGCAGCTTCAATTTTCACTGCATTTTCCATTTCTGATCTTTCCATGTAAACCGGTGTGTAATCGCCATAAACTACGGGTTCCGAACTGGAAAGTAAAATTCCTGTACCAATACACAATAAGGTGAAAAGTACCGAGAAAAGATTTTTTTTCATTTGAGCAGAGTCTTAAAATCAATATTGATCGTGCTACTTCATATATATTGTACACCTCTCAGGGCTTTTACCCTGATATCAACCAGCAATTTATTACAAACTAAAAAAGCATTTAAAAATATAAGGAAGCTCAATATATTTACCTGCAATTTACAATCTATTCATGAATCCGGAGTATAAATAAATACAATCTGGCTTAAAAGTTTTACCTTCGCAGCCCAAAAAGATAAAAATCAATTTATGAAACGAGCCACGGCAATAATTTTGCCATACAGAAGAATAATTCTTCCTGGCGAGTTCCATGTGACCGTAAAAATTAAAAGATAACACATGAAAGACATCAGTTACGCTTTAGGCTTAAGTATTGCAAGCAATTTAAAAAATTCAGGTGTAGAAGCACTTGATATTGAACATTTCACAAAAGGCCTGAACGCTATTTTAAACAATGAGGAAATCAGCATGTCGCCTGATGAGGTGAACCATATACTTAACGAATTCTTCGAAGGTATGCAGAAAAAGGACGAAGGCAAAAACAGCGAAAGCGGAAGTGCTTTCCTGTCGGAAAACAAAAACAAACCTGGTGTGGTTACTTTGCCAAGCGGACTGCAATATTCGGTTATTACCGAAGGAGCAGGCATAAAAGCTTCAGCAAAAAACCAGGTAAAGGTTCATTATACAGGAACTCTTATCGACGGAACAGTATTCGACAGCTCGGTTAGCCGTGGCGAACCTGCTACTTTTGGTGTAACCCAGGTTATTTCAGGTTGGGTCGAAGGGTTGCAGCTTATGTCGAAAGGCGCTAAATACAAATTCTTCATTCCTTCGAATCTCGCTTACGGATCACAAGGTGCAGGTAAGGTAATCGGCCCAAATGCAACATTGATTTTTGAAGTTGAATTACTGGAGATTATGTAATTCCTGAGACGACTTTTTAGTTTTAGAAATCCGAAATAACAAAAAACCTTCCTGAGTAATTCAGGAAGGTTTTTTGTTTTACAGCAAATCTGTTCTTCAATAAAAAATCTATTTTATAAGTGGGTCTCCCATTTTAAGAACAGTTTTCCCCGCCAGATCATTGATAACAATCGCAGCCATCATATACCAGGCTGAGCCTGCGCATATAATAAGCTCATAACCGGCAATAACATTGAAGACTGGATCGCCGAAGTGGCCAATATCGAGAAGAATAAAACCTAAAAGTAAGGTGCCGAAAGTAACTACCATTGCAGTATGAACGCGCAACGAAGCTACAAACATTATTGCCGTATACAGGGTCCAGGCTACGAGGTAAAACCCGATATCTGTTTTCGAGGCTTCATAGATTTTAAACACATTCAACATCCAGATAACACCCAGCCCGATCCAGAATGAACCATAGGCCACAAAGGCACTGTATCCAAAATTATTCCCCGTTTTCTGCTCCTGGAACCCGGCAATCATCTGTGCCAGACCGCCAAAAATAAATCCCATGGCTACAACCGGGCCAAGGCCCATTAATCCAATATTATGAAATTGCAATAGCAGGGTTGTCATACCAAAGCCTGCCAGCCCGACCACGGCCGGATTTCCGTTTTTCTTTTCTGTCATGGGAATATTTGTTAGTTATGTATTGCAAATTTAAAGAATTGACGGCAGACTGCAAAGTACAGATTCCATTTTGATTGTTAGGAAACGCAGTACAACAGTATTGGGATGATTTTCTTTTGTTTCAGGCAAATGCAAGAATACGGATAACAATCAGAGTAAACAGGTTTTTATCCATTTTGTTTTGAAAATAACCATCTATAATATATCGGAAAACCAAAACGGATTTTCCTTGTTCCGAGATTTTTCCTTATCTTTGATTATCAATATCTGTTTATGAAAATCCCTGGATTTATTGACGATTTCATATCCTTATTGTATCCCAGGGTTTGTGCAGCCTGCGGCAACTCATTATTCAAACACGAAGAAATCATTTGCACGTATTGTTTGTACCACCTGCCAAAAACCAATTATCACCTTTTAGAAAACAGCCCGCTGGATCAGGTTTTCTGGGGTAGGGCTCAATTACAAAATACAGCGGCGCTTTACACTTTTCAGAAAAAAAGCAAGGTTCAACACCTCATCCACCAGTTGAAATACAAGGATCGGATGGATGTTGGCATCTACCTTGGGAAAATCTTGGGAACAGATCTGGCTAAAGCGGAAAGCTTTAAAGATGTTACAAAAGTGATCCCTGTGCCCCTACATCCTGAAAAGCAGAGAAAACGCGGCTACAACCAGAGCGAACAATTTGCCATCGGCCTTACAAAAGCTATGAATATAGAGATGGATGCCAGTTCTTTTATCCGCACTGTTGACACCACAACCCAAACCCGAAAATCGCGTTTCGCCCGCTGGGAAAATGTAAAAGAAATTTTTAAAGTTACGACACCCGAAAAACTTGCTAACCACCATATACTTCTGGTTGATGATGTAATTACCACCGGTGCCACACTTGAATCGGCCGCGCATATTTTGCTGGCAATTGAAGGGGTGAGGCTGAGTGTGGCGTGTATTGGTTTTGCAAGGGAATAGAGTTTTGGGAACGTGATTGCGGTTTTTAGGGATGGTGCTAGGGAACGACTGAGAGACGAAGCGACTGAGAGACTGAAGGAAGTGAGAATTTAGGTACCCTATTGTCCAAATATTGGAGTTTTCAAATATTTCAAATGAACAATCACACGCTTCTGTGCTTTCATAATCATACCAAACAAACTATTGTTGTACATTTATTGCCTGATTGAACATCAGGAATCAGAAGGGAATCTCGCTTCAATAATTCGGATTTTCAGTAATACCAAAGCTAGTATACGCTTTAAAGAAATGTCTAGAAATGAAAAAATCAATATTAAGCCGCTACGATATTTATAACCGTAAGAGGTATTGGAAAATCCTGTTATTTCTTTTTGCTATAGTAATTATTGCATTTTCGCTATGGTATTCCAATGTGCTGGTGAAAAAAATTGCCAGGGACGAACGCATGAAAATACACACCTGGGCCAACGCCTTGCAGACCCGTGCCCGCCTGGTGAATTCGACGCAGAAATTCTTTACTCAGATACAGGAAGACGAGCGTAACAAAGTTGAACTGTACGCCGAAGCTCAACGAAGATTTGCCAAGGCAGGACTTAACGAAGATGCGACATTCTACCTGAAGATTATTGAGAATAATACGACAATTCCTGTAATTCTCACTGACAGGCAAGGCAATATGACTGGACAAGCCAATACTGCTTTTAGTTCAGATACCGTTCCAGGTATGCAGGAATACCTGAAAAAAGAGTTTTCCAAATATCCCCGGATTGTAATCCCTTTGTCGAAAAATGACGTAAACTATATTTATTACCAGGATTCAAAGCTTTTTACAGAAATGCAGGTAGTGCTTAATAACCTGGTAAGTGCTTTTTTCAGTGAAGTGGTTAACAACTCTGCTTCGGTACCTGTATTAGTAACCGATAGTACACGTACCCAGGCATTGGCATATGGGCAGATTGATACGATACAGATTCATGATTCAACCTATCTGAATCACCTTATTCACGATATGGCTTCCGAAAACGATCCCATCGAAATCAGCATTGCGGGTCAGGGCAAAACGCTTATTTTTTACAAAGACTCATATGTTTTAACCCAGTTGCGTTATTTCCCGTACATTCAGCTAGCCATTATCGGAATCTTTTTGCTTGTGGCATACCTGCTTTTCAGTACCGCAAGGCGTAGTGAGCAAAACCAGGTTTGGGCCGGACTGGCTAAGGAGACAGCGCATCAGCTGGGAACTCCGCTATCCTCAATGATGGCCTGGGTCGATTATCTCGAAGCCAAAGACATTGACAGCGAAACTATAGAAGAACTCCGCAAAGATGTAAACCGACTCAATACCATTACCGACCGGTTCTCGAAAATCGGGTCAAACCCTTCGCTTGTGCCCGAAAACCTGGTGTCAGTGATTTATAGCTCTGTATCGTATCTAAAAACACGCACCTCGCAGAAAATTACCTATTCCATCAATCTGCCACAAGAACATACGCTTGTGTTGCCGTTGAACCTGCAACTGTTCGAATGGGTTATTGAAAACCTGGTGAAAAATGCAGTGGATGCCATGACAAGGGCCGGGAAAATCACAATTGATATCATTGAAGAGGAACATGTTGTTAACATTGATATTGCCGATACCGGCAAAGGAATTCCGCGCAATATGTTCCGGACCATTTTTAATCCTGGGTATACAAGCAAACAGCGAGGCTGGGGATTAGGTTTATCCCTTTCAAAACGGATCATCAACGAATATCACAAAGGGAAGATATTTGTAAAAAGCTCAACGCTGGGGAAAGGAACTACGTTCAGAATTGTGCTGAAGAAGTAGTTAATCGTTGATTCGTTAATGGTAAAAAGTCGAAAAATCATTATTTGACTGTTAAACATAATACTGGTGACCCGTTCACACCTGATTTATTCGAACTTTGATCTTCAGCTTTCAGATTTCCCTACCATTTTCTATTAACCAATAACCGTTAACTTTTCATCTCCAATGGCAGGAATATACATCCACATTCCCTTTTGTAAACATAAATGCAATTACTGCAATTTCTATTCCCTGGCCAGCACACGGTATATGGACCAGGTTGCTGATGCCATTATTGCTGAGCTGATACAACGAAAAAACTACCTCGAAGGGCAAATTGTTGAAACTATCTATTTTGGCGGAGGTACGCCATCCATTATTGAAACTTCTGGTATTGAAAGAATACTGGATGCTATATTTAATAATTGTCTTGTCGGACCCGGAGCCGAAATAACCCTTGAAGCTAATCCCGATGATCTGACTCCAGCCAAGCTTAATGCACTTAAAAAAGCGGGTATTAACCGGCTTAGCATTGGAATACAATCATTCCGGCAGGAAGATCTTGTGTTTTTAAGCCGCACGCACTCTTCGGAACAGGTTACCCAATGTATTGCCGATGCAAAGCATGCCGGTTTCCACAACCTGACCATCGATTTGATTTATGGCATTCCAACGCTGACAGACGAAGGATGGAATGAAAACCTTCAGAAAGCATTTTCATTTGGTATTCCTCATATATCCGCATATTCGCTAACTGTTGAAGATAAAACCCCGCTTGAGTTTATGATCCGTAAAGGGAAATTGAAGCCAGTGGACGAAAATCTTTCCCTTTCCCACTTCCATATACTCTGTCGTATGATGAGGGAACATGGTTACGAACATTACGAAGTATCTAACTTTTGTCTTCCTGGGGCCTATTCAAGGCACAACACTGCTTACTGGCAAGGAAAACATTATCTCGGACTGGGACCATCTGCCCATTCGTTCAACGGCATATCCCGCAGCTGGAATGTGGCGAACCTTGCGAATTATATCGAAACAGCTACTGGCGGCGAAGTAAAATCGGAGCAGGAATTATTAAACACGACCACACAGCTGAATGAATATATTATGACATCGCTGCGCACTATGTGGGGCTGCGATTTAGTGGAGGTTAAGAGGAAATTTGGTGAAGAAATTGCCGAAAATCTGCTACTGGATGCCTTGGCTTTTATTGAGTCTAAACAAATGATATACCAGCAAGGAAAACTTGTTTTAACACCCGAAGGTATGCTGTTTGCCGATGGCATTTCTGCACAACTTTTTGGAGATGAGGAATAAACACATAATGCTCATGTGATGCAGTGATAATACCTTCTTTTCTATTTTAATTGGTTTAATTTAATGGCATGAAACAGACGGAACTTTTTAATTCAGTGCCAAATAAGAACGGGTTAACGGGTTATTTTTTTAATTGTCCTCATTATCAACAGGATTAGGTTAAAATACGTTAAGCAGTCGTGTTTTGATATACACGAGTTTAGAAATTATTTCTAATTTAGCCATCTATAAATATTAATTATCAGAAGTCATGCCCATACTTGGATCAATTATTAAAAGTGCTATTGAGTTCAGGAGTAGAATTCCGATGGAAAATCTGAAAACTCAGGATCCTTATAAAGTTCAGATCCGGACCCTGAAAAAGCTATTACGGAAGGCTCAGCTTACCTCATTTGGTGAAGAGTATGGATTTAAGGATATGTTGAGGCTGCGAAACCCACTTGGCCTTTTTAAACAGCGCATTCCACTTTTCGATTACGATAGTATGCACAGCAAATGGTGGTATCGCACATTGAATGGGGAATCGTATGTAAGCTGGCCGGGGCAGGTAAAATATTTTGCGCTGAGTTCAGGCACATCAGGTGCTTCGAGTAAATATCTGCCTATTACCCGCGATATGCTCAGGGCGATAAAGAAAACCGGTACCAGTCAGATATGGTCGCTGGCGAAATACGATTTCCCACCCGATTTTTATTCAAAAGGAATATTAATGCTGGGCGGGAGTACTCAGCTCCAGTACAACGGAACTTATTACGAAGGCGACTTATCGGGTATTACAGCCGGTAACATTCCTTTCTGGTTTCAGCATTTTTACAAACCAGGAAACCGTATTTCGAAAGAAAGCAACTGGACAACGAAACTTGATGAGATTGTTAAAAAAGCGCCTCAATGGGATATCGGCGTTATAACCGGAGTTCCGGCATGGATACAGATATTGCTGGAGAAAATTATTGAAACCTACAACCTGAACACCATACATGATATGTGGCCAAACCTCAATATTTATGTTCATGGCGGTGTTTCGTTTGCTCCTTACCTGAAAGGTTTCGAGAAATTACTTTCGCATCCGCTTACCTACATCGAAACCTACCTGGCATCCGAAGGATTTATTGCATACGAATGCCGTCCTGATAGTGGCGCCATGCAATTAGTGATGGATAATGGTATTTTCTATGAATTTGTTCCGTTCAACGAACAGAATTTTGATGAAGACGGAAACCTGAAACCTGATGCTACCGTACTTGATATCAGGGAAGTGGAAGAAGATAAAGATTATGGATTGCTGATCACAACCTGTGCCGGAGCATGGCGATATCTTATTGGTGATACGGTAAGATTTACCTCAAAAGCATTGAGCGAAATTGTGATAACCGGTCGTACCAAGCAATTTCTAAGCCTGTGTGGCGAACACATTTCGCAGGAGAATCTGAATTATGCTGTTGAAATGCTATCAAAGAAATTAAATATCACTATACGCGAGTTCACTGTTGCCGGTATTAAACATGAGCAAGGAATGTTTGCTCATAAATGGTACCTTGGCTGCGATTCGCCGCTCGATGCTGCTACTGCTGCCCAGATGCTGGACGAAAACCTGAAGATCCTTAACGACGACTACCGTACCGAACGCCTGCACGCCATCCGTGAAGTTACTGCCGAAGTAATGGAGCCTTCGGTGTTTTATAAATGGATGAAAATGCATGGGAAGGAAGGAGGACAGCATAAGTTCCCTAGGGTTCTGAAAAATGCAAAGCTCGATAGCTGGACCGAATTTCTGGAAAACAGGAAGTAGGGAATGGAGAATAGTTAATGGAGAAATAGTAAAAAGCAAAGAGTAGAAAGCAAATAGTTATTGGAAAATAGCAAATGGGGAATAGTAAATTATAAAATAACAAATAGCAACTCAAAATCAATTCAATAGCACCCATAATCTCTTCTCTAACCCCCAACCCCCAACCCCTCAGTCCCTCAGTCCCTCAGTCCCTCAGTCCCTCAGTCTCCCCCTCGTCCCCTCGCCC
>CAIWMA010000477.1 GCA_903913645.1 uncultured Bacteroidales bacterium
GTTTTGCATTAAATTTACTTAGTAATGAGTACAAAAAACAATAAGTATGTTCTATCTTTGCTTATCCAAAAAAGGTTCATATCCCTCATAATAAATTTAATATTAACCAATTAAAACTGTTACCAATGAAAAAAATTATCATTATTGCTATCTGCACAGTTTTCGCGCTGGTAACAAAAGCCCAGACCAACACCGAAGAGTTAAGGTATTTACAGAGCATCTTCGGCATGGAAAAGAAACAAGTTGTTGCTGAGCGCATGAAACTTAGCCCGGCGGAATCTGCCAAATTCTGGACAATGTATGAAGAATACGAACTTTTCCGCAGTGAAATATCAGACAGACGTGCTGATAACATCCAGCAATATGTAAAAAACTTTTCCAATATCACTGAGGCTAAAGCTGATGAAATTCTGAAGAATACATTCGAAACAAATGATGAATTAGCAAAGCTTTGGCAGAAAACGTATAAAACGATGTCAAAAGAATTATCGGCTAAGATTGCAGGGCAGTTTACTTATCTTGAAATGTATTTCGAAGCCATCGGCCGTCAGAAACTAGCTGAAGCTATTCCAAATATAGGGAAGAATGAACCTGTAAAGAAGTAAGTTTTTTTACTTCTTTTTCCCTGAAATAATTTTCAATATTTGGAAGATTTATTGAAAACTCATTATGTACTGAAATTTTAGATTAAATGCCACTTATTGGCGAGTTTGATATTAAGAAATAGAAATACCTTCACGATAAACAAAAATACCGGAAGATAAAGGCCGGTATTTTTATTGCCATCCAACAGTATGCTCGTGCATCTATGTATAATAAAGCAGCCTAACGCCATTTGGATTTAATAAAAGCAATGGCTTCCTGTATATCCATTTCGCGTGTGCCTGAACCGGTCCGGATATAAAAACGGGGTTCATTATCTTCCCTTGCATATACAGGCATAGGTGAAGGAAGCACAATTATACGGCACACTTCCTTTCCATCATGAATATGAAAAAGTATTTTCACCAGTTTACAGGCCGGAGTCCCTATTTTATCTGCTATCGATGACATGAGCAATTGCGTATATCCATCACTGTCCTTACGGTTCAGCGTATTGTAATCAGCTTCAAGGCCAACAATATTTCCATCGTCGGCAACACCTATCAGTAAGGATCCGCCTTGTGTATTCATAAATCCGGCCAGTGTTTTAATCACAACGCTTTCAAGAGCTTTATTTACTTTTTGCTGCCTGTAATCATAGCGGAAAGAAGATTTAAACTCCAGATCATCAGATTCTCCTTTAGCAATTATTGCAGATAAATTTTTATCCAGTTCGCGCCGCAATTGATCAATAAGTTTGTTGCGCTTTCGGAATATCGACATCAGCAGAACAGAAATCACGCCCATAAGTCCTCCGAAAAGAAGGTAGAAAAAAAACTTTATCGGTGTTTGCAAAGTAAGAGCCCGCCAAAGCTGAATGTTGATAAATTGCCAGACTGAGAAATCAAGCCCTCTTCTGTATTCAAAGTAGGAAGTAAACTCGTTGATGGGAAGAAATATGAATATTCCGAAGAAAAAACCAACTAAAATAACAAGGGGATAACGTATGGAATTTCTCATGTAAATCATATATAAATGTTGATTTCAGGTTTTGAAGCAGATAAGTGATGTTCGAAGTTAATTTTCCCTTTTCAAGCTAATAATACATGTATTAATCAAAACTTGGTGCTCTTTAAAATGCTTCCTGCAGGTTAAAATAAATTGCCGTTGCCCGATCAGCGCCTAAACCTATATCGACTGTAAGATTAGTGCGTGCCCGCTTGTCCATTTGCATCCTGATTCCTGCACCTCTGCCAATAGCAGTATTATCAAATAAATTATTATAATAATTACTGGCTGTAGTTGCATTTACATACAGTACCCCGCCGAAAAGACCGTTTTTCGAAATCGGAAAGCGGTATTCTGCCTCATTATATATCATATTTAAACCACGGAAACGCCCCTGAATGAATCCACGTCCTGAACGGTTGTAGGTATCCCATCCAATGGAAGGTAGCGCGAGGTAAGGGACATTCCCATTCAGCAATATTGAGCCCCAACTCCAGAAAGCTAACAGGTGACGCGGATTTTTTTTACTTAATCCCAGAAAATACCTTGCATCGTATAATAGTTGTGTGCTCTGCTGTGAATTGTTCCCGATTTTTATGTTGTTGAGTAACGAAATAGATGCAAAATACCCTTTGTAGCAATTGCTGATATTATCGCGCGTATCGGTTAGCAATGTAACTTTAATCCCATTGGTACCATATTGTTCCGGATTAAATTTATTTTTAAATGAATAGGCGAAATGGTTGGTGATGAAATAACCAGGACTTGCTTTAACGGTATCCAGTCTTTCATCTTGAACAGAAAAATGCTGATCGATCACAATCCCCAATCCCGCATATATATGTGAATCCCCGATTCTGCGTACACCTTCTTCATAGAATCGAACGAGTTTAAATTTCATTGGCTCGGCAAGCGTATCATCACCAACCTGGTCCATATTATTGGTGTAAATATGGGTTTTGTTAAATTCGGAATTGTTTATTCCCAAGCCATATGTAGGCTGGGTAAACAGCAACAACCTCCAATCACCCTGCAGAAACCATTTGTTTCCTGTCAGATAAACCTTCGATCTGGCATTTAGAATAAACTGTTCTTTTGTAGTAACCTGGAAATTGAGCATTCCTGACGACAGATTGGTAGGCGGCTGCCCGAATAGTCGTGAAAAGCTTATGGCGCCTCCTATCAGAAACCCGTTTGCCGGTGCATATCCTACAATTGGTAAAATTGAAAGGTAGTTTTTCCCAACTACCAGTTCATTTTTTGTTAACGTGTCGATTATATCTTTCCATTTGTTCGTAACATCCTTGAAATCTTTAGATGCAATCTGGGCAACCGATACTTTGCCTGCCAGCATGAAAATCAGGACTAATACGATAAAAAAGGTGCTTTGTGGCCGATTCAGTTGCATTTCAGGTTCTGTTTGGAGTATTTATTTGCCTGGTAAAAAATACTACGTTCAACTTCTGTCAAAATTAACTTTTTTTTAATCATCAACTATTCACAACCAAATTCTATTTCAGTTTTTTCCAGAAACCAACAAGGGTTTCAGCACAATTCTATTGTATAGGTTTAATTTCCAGTTGCCGGTTGCCACAGTAAAAAATGGCAATTTGCCTTTCTTGTTTTAACAAAAACAGCCTTATCTTTGTTAGCATATAGATTCCAAATTTTTATATTATGGCAACAAAAAAGGTAAGCACACCAGATTCCCAGCCTGCAAACAGCAGGATAACTGCAATAACTGATTTAAGTAGAAAGGAGTTTATAACGCGGGCAAAAAAACTCTCAAAACAATATCGTGTTACCAGCGATAAGAAATTTAAATTCAAGGATTTTCCAACAAATGTTGAAAATGATCCTAGGAAAGAACAAAAGCCATTTGCTCAACAGGCTCTTCAACTGGGAGTTCAGGCACTTGCCGAGATGCAGGATAAATTATATGCACAGAAGCAATGGTCGTTGCTTGTTATTTTCCAGGCTATGGATGCCGCCGGAAAGGACGGAGCTATTAAGCATGTAATGTCGGGCATTAATCCGCAGGGCTGCGAAGTCACCTCATTTAAAGCTCCTTCAGCTGAAGAATTAGATCATGATTTCTTATGGCGTTGCATGAAAAAAATCCCTGAAAGGGGACGTATCGGGATTTTTAACCGCTCATATTACGAGGAAGTTTTAGTAGTCCGTGTACATGAATCTTTACTTCAGGGAGAAAAAATACCTGAAAAATTAATAACGGAATCCATTTGGGACGACCGGTTGAAGGACATCCAGAATTTCGAATCGTACCTCAACCATAATGGAATAATGATTGTGAAGATTTTTCTGAATGTTTCCAAAAAAGAACAGAAGAGGCGGTTGCTTGAACGCATTGACAAGCCTGAGAAAAACTGGAAATTCAACGCCGGCGACCTGGAGGAACGCAGATATTGGAAGCAATATATGGCAGCTTATGAGGAGATGATTAAAAAAACTGCCACCGATAAATCACCATGGTATGTTGTACCTTCTGATAATAAACCCTTTGCAAGAATTATAATAGCCTCTGCTATAATCTCTGCTCTGGATACGATGAAACTGGAGTATCCCCAGGTTGGTGCGGACCAATTAGCTGAATTACACAGGCTGAAAGAAGAATTGCTTGCCGAGAAAGGCTAGGCTGAAGGGATTCAGAGTTTAGCCCTTAACAGACGAATTCCAGGTCCAAATCTCCCTTCCCTAGTATTTTGTCATGAATTCGCTCCTCACCCTGCTATAAGAACTGGAAATTTAAAATATTTATCTAATCTTGTAAATCTAGCAATACCTAAGTGAATGTGGAGAAACATATTCCCTCCTTTGCAATGGATTAAAGGATATTCCTTTAAATACCTTGAAAATGATGCCATTTCCGGTCTCACATTGGCTGCTTATGCCATTCCGGTTTCAATGGCTTACGCATCACTTGCCGGGCTGCCTCCTCAATATGGTATATATGGCTACCTGGTTGGCGGATTGTTTTATGCCATATTCGGGACAGGAATGGAGTTAGCTGTAGGTCCCACTTCAGCCATTTCATTGCTTATCGGAACCACCATTGCCACAATGGCCGGTGGCGACGTTCAACGCTGGGCTGACATTGCATCTCTAACTGCACTTGTTGTCGCAGCATTCAGCATTATTGCCTATTTGCTGAAACTCAACAGTATCATAAACTTTATAAGCGAATCGGTGCTGCTTGGTTTTAAAGCCGGAGCCGCAATAACCATTGCATTAACACAGTTGCCAAAACTATTGGGGGTAAAAGGCGGTGGTACAGGCTTCCTGGAGCGGGTAAGTACCCTGATCAGCCAGGCTCCTTCTATTAATCTTGCCGTTCTGATTTTCGGATTAACGGCTATAATAATCCTGGTTGCCGGCGAAAGATTCTTGTCGGGCCGTCCGGTAGCAATTGTATTGGTTATTGCTTCGATCATAGTATTTTCAACAACTTCACTGCTTAATTCCGGGTTTACAGTTACCGGATTTATGACGCCAGGGTTACCTGGATTTCATTTACCTTCTTTTAGCCTGCTTGACGTTGATGGCGTTATTCCGCTTGCATTTGCATGCTTCCTGCTGATGTATATCGAAAGCGTTTCAGCGGCAAAAACACTTGCCCAGGAAAGCGATTACGAGATTAGCCCACGCCAGGAATTGCTTGCCCTGGCAGCTGCAAACCTGGCAGCCGCATTCGGTCAAAGTTATCCTATAAGCGGAGGCTTATCGCAGTCGGCTGTTAACAGCAAAGCCGGTGCACGAACACCACTATCATTGGTATTTGCTTCGGTTGCTATTGCATTATGCCTTTTATTCCTGACCGGTCCGCTTAAAAACTTACCCGAAGTATTACTTGCTTCCATATTGCTTGTTGCCATCAGCAACCTTTTTGATGTCAAAGGATTAAAATCTCTGTGGAATGTTAGCCGGATAGAATTCACAGTGGCGATGGTAGCCTTATCAGGTGTGATTATTTTCGGAATTCTAAAAGGAGTGATTTTGGCTGCAATTGCATCTATTGTACTAATGCTAAGGGCTGTCGCTGATCCGCATATTGCTTTCCTTGGCCGCATACCAGGTACAAAACGCTACACCGATATTAACCGGCATCCGGATAATGAAACAATACCCGGGAAATTGCTTTTCAGAGTGGAAGCATCGGTTTTATATTTCAATGTCGAAAATATCAGAAACCATGTTTGGGGAGAAATTATGAGGTCGGGAGATTCACTTAAAACCGTCATCTGGGATTTCAGCACCACCCCTTCTGTTGATATTGCCGGGGCAAGGCTTATTAAAAGACTGTATACCGATCTGAATGCAAAAGGCATTTCCTTGAAAATTGCCGAAGCACATGCCGGTGTGCGCGACATCCTGCGCCTGGAAGAAATCGAACATCTTCTAGGACATATCAGCAGGAAAATATCGGTTGATGATTTGGTGAATGATATTCCTCAACCGTCGGGGAAAGTTGATTAAAGTTTTAATAAGCTGATATCAGTTTCATTTCTATTTTTAAAGAATCATTTTAAACCAGAATAACTTCAATTTACAACCTTTTACATATATTTGCATTGAATTGATCTGAAAGCCTTTCCCTTTTATCAGCATAGTAATCAATCCTAACTTAAATAAGAATAAATATGAAAAA
>CAIWMA010000478.1 GCA_903913645.1 uncultured Bacteroidales bacterium
CCAGTTAGTACAAATTAGTATCGGTATTGTATAATTACAAGTTTACTAAAAGTTAATTAAGCAGGCGTAAACCTTTTTTACACTTTAGCAGCAAAATACGAAAATACATGCTGTTAATTTTTTTTACTGCATGCGAATTCTTTCACAACTTGAGTATTCTGGACCTTTTCCTGGTTTGCGCCGGTTTTCCTGTTCTTTTCTATAACGCTATTCTACAAGTTATTAATGATGGCATTCAACAGAAATACTCCTGTATATTTTCTGATTATTATTTTTGGGAATCTATTGTTAGCTATTTTAAAAATACAACATTTTAGCCATTTTACCAAGATAAAGTCAAAATATATTCCAGACACGTGTACTACAATATCAAACAGCAGGTAAATTATTTGATATCACCATAGGCAATTTTCTTTCCTGGCGGCAAGATTTACACCGCGTAAAAAAACCGGCCGGATGACATAAAGATTGCCAGAATTTCCTGAATAAACTACCTTGCAGCAAGCAGACAAAGTATTTGTAAAGCATATATTTTCAATTTCGCTCCAGGGCCCGGAGAATGATAACCGAGAGATTCCACGACTTCACCTGGGATCACCAACTGACCGGACAGGCAGGAGTTAGAAAAGGTAATTTCTGTTCACTAACGTTCCTGAAATTATTTACTAACCGATTTGAAATTTGTATCAAAACATGACCATCAGCCTTATTGCCTTTTTAACCCAAAGTCCGCATTAGCTTAATTGGTAAACCAAACCGTAAGTTTATCAAAGCTAATCCTTTGGCAAAACAGGATATGCTCTATACTAGTTAGCCCTAAAACGCAAATAGTAAGACCTCGTCTGCTACTGCGTAATTTGGGCTTAAAGTTCATTGCATCTTATCTATAATAGTATGTAGCATTATGTGTATTATACTAAAATTTACCCTCACAGCATAACACTCCCTGAGCCAGGCCAATGCATCACCAGGCATAAATGATTCTCCTCATTTTATAAAATCAGGACCTGTTTTAATACCTGCTAATTTTCGTGCTTAATCGCATCCCTATTAAATATTGCATATCTTTACCTATTCCATATTACTGTACAAGCCGAGAGCACTAAAACCCACGCCATGAAAACCAACAAGCCTGCAGCGGGATTAAAACCTTCAATTACTGATAAATCACTGTTCCCGATAGTAGGTATCGGTGCTTCGGCAGGCGGACTGGAAGCATTGGAGCAATTTTTTCAGAATACTCCCCAAAATAACGGTATGGCCTTCGTGGTGGTGCAACACCTCGATCCCACCCATGCCGGCATTATGCCCGAACTGTTGCAGCGGATAACCGCAATGAGAGTATTGCAGGCCACCGACCGGCTTAAAGTGAAGCCAAACCATGTGTATGTAATCCCTCCAAACAAAAGCCTCTCCATACTCAACGGGGCCCTGTATCTGCTTGAACCGGTTGAAATACGCGGTTTACGCCTGCCGATAGATATATTCTTTCGTGCACTGGCTCTTGATATGCAGGAAAAAAGTATTGGGATAATTCTATCCGGAATGGGTTCTGATGGCAGCCTGGGGCTGAAAGCCATTAAAGAAAAAAACGGTTTCGTACTGGTGCAGGAACCGGCTTCTGCAAAATTCGACGGAATGCCAACCAGCGCCCTCAAAACCGTAATTACTGATATTGTTGCTCCAGCCGACGAATTACCGGAAAAACTTATCGCCCTGCTCAAGTATATCCCGGATGGAAAAGCTGATCCGGAAATGGAAAGTAAAAACAAAAGCAGCCTCGAAAAAATAATCCTGCTGCTCCGCCAGCATTCGGGCCACGATTTCTCGCTGTATAAAAAAAATACCCTGATGCGGCGGATCGACCGGCGCAAAGGCGTGCATCAGATTGATTCCATTAACAACTATGTACGTTTCCTGCAGGAAAGTCCCAAAGAAATTGAAATTCTCTTCAAAGAGTTACTGATTGGCGTTACCAGCTTTTTTCGCGATTCCGGCTTGTGGGATTTGCTGAAGGAAAGCATGCTCCCCGAACTTATTGACCATATGCCCGACGGGCATATTATCCGTGCCTGGGTGCCTGCCTGCTCGAGTGGCGAAGAGGCATATTCCCTGGCCATCATTTTTAAAGAGGCATTGGAAATTTCCAAAACAAAGAAAAACTTATCACTTCAGATATTTGCCACCGACCTGGATACCGATTCCATCGACAAGGCGCGCAAAGGATTTTTCCCTTCGAATATAGTAGCCGATGTTTCGCCCGAACGTATCAACCGGTTTTTCAGTAAGGAAGGTGAAGGCTTCAGGGTGAATACCAGCATTCGCGAAATGGTGGTTTTTGCCCCTCAGAATGTAATCAAAGACCCACCCTTTACCAAACTCGAAATACTTTCGTGCCGCAATATGCTTATTTACATGGAGCCTGAATTGCAAAAGAAACTCATGACCCTTTTTCATTACAGCCTTAACCCCGGAGGAATAATGATATTGGGTACCGCCGAAACCCTCGGAAGCCAAAGCTTCAGGTATACTGTTATGAACAACAAATTCAAAGTCTTTAAACGATCCATCACATCGACAGAAATTGAACTCATCGATTTCCCCAGTGCATTTCATCACAAATCAATGGAGCCTAAAATGAACACCCCTGTTAAAGTTGTTGAAAATATACAATCCCTTACCGATCAGGTATTGCTGCAGCGCTTTTCGCCCGCAAGTGTTCTGATAACCGAAAAAGGCGACATCCTTTATATAACAGGCCGCACAGGTAAATACCTCGAACCTGCCGCAGGAAAGGCAAATATGAACATATTCGCCATGGCCCGCGAAGGATTACTTAACCTGTTACCCAGCGCATTACGCAAAGCAAGCCAGAATTTTGAGCCTATAACTCTTCGTAGCATTAAAATTGGAACTAACGGGGGATCACAGTACGTAGATGTAACTATTCAATGCCTCGACAAGCCAAATACCCTCAGAGGTATGATCCTGATAGTTTTTAACGATGTTCCCGCTGCGTTAAAACACAGCAAGGACAGTCCCAAAACTGCCGAACACAGCTCTAAAAAAGAAGATCAGGCTATACTGGAAGCCGAACTTCAGCAAAGTATCGAAGAGTTGCAAAGTACCCGCGAGGAGATGCAAACATCGCAGGAAGAACTGAAATCGACTAACGAAGAGCTGCAATCGACTAACGAAGAACTGCAGTCGACCAACGAGGAACTTACCACATCGAAGGAAGAAATGCAGAGCCTGAATGAAGAACTGCAAACGGTAAATATCGAATTACAAAGCAAAGTAACGGACTTCCTGCAGGCAAACGACGATATGAAAAACCTGCTCAACAGCACCGAGATTGCTACGCTTTTCCTGGATAAGGAACTGAACATTCGCAGGTTTACTGATGAAGCAACCCGTATATTTAAGTTGCGGAATTCCGATATAGGCAGGCCTTTTACCGACCAGGTTAACGATCTACTATACCCGGAAATCGAAGATCATGCCAGGCACGTACTCAAAACGCTTATCCCTGTCGAAACACTGATTACAACAACGGATGACAGGTGGTTTAATGTACGTATTATGCCATACCGTAAAATCAACGACTATATCGACGGGCTGGTTTTTACACTTTCCAATGTTACTGAATTTAAAAAACTGGAAATAGATTTGAAAAAGACTTACGAGCTTCTTCAACAAAAAGAACGCTCACTGGCGATTTCCGAAACTCACTTTCGCCGCCTTTTTGAATCGTCGAAAGATGGTATTCTTATCCTTGATGCCGAAACAGGGAAGATAATGGACGTAAATCCATATTTAATTAACCTGATGGGGTACTCGCATGATGAATTCGTGCAAAAAGCAATATGGGAAATAGGTTTTTTAAAAGATATTGTTGCCAACAAGGATAAATTCTCCGAATTGCAGAAGAAGGAATTTGTGCGGTACGAAGACCTGCCGCTC
>CAIWMA010000479.1 GCA_903913645.1 uncultured Bacteroidales bacterium
AGAAATCAGCTTAATCTAATGATAAATCGTTTACTGATAAAAAAAGAAATCTATTGTTCCTCTTGACGTTAATCTTAGAAACAATAGATTTTCATTTAGTTGATCAGTAACACACTATCACCTAAAGTATTTAGTCAATCGGATGATGTTCATGGAATTTCTTCAACCGGGATTCCAGTTCTGGGAATTGAGAACGGTGCACTAGTGACACGCAGGCACGCAGTCCTTCGGTACGCTCGCTTCCTGTAATAGACAAGGATATGGCACTGATGCCATAATAGAGCATTTCTCCGATCAACTCCGGGCCGTCAAATCCGGGATACATAATTGTAAAGTAGAAACCATCGGCAATAGGCTGGTCGATATCTTTGTCATAAACAATTCTGAAACCATTATCCACAAAGAGTTTCTTCATTATTTTCGCTTTCTCTCCATATTCCTTTACTTCTTCAACAAAATTAAATTTCCCTTCGTTTGCGGCTTTCAGCATGGCTGCAAGAGCATATTGCGCCGAGTGGGCTGTTCCTGCGCTTAAGGAATAAACTGTGCCGAAAATCATTGCCCGGCCAAACTGATCACTGTTATAATTCCTTAATAAATCCTCCGAGCGGGTGTTGAATACTTTATTGCTGATAACCATCATTCCGATTCGTTGTCCGGCATAGCTGAATGCCTTGGAGCTGCTGATAAGCAGGATATAATTTTCTGTGTATTTAGCAACGGAAGGCTGGTAAGGTGGCACACCTGGTTTGCTGTAATCTTTGCGGAAATCCATTCCGAAATATGCCAGGTCTTCTAAAATAACAACATTATACTGGTTAGCCAGATCACCTATAATCCTAAGTTCTTCGTCGGTAAAGCATATCCACGAAGGATTGTTTGGGTTTGAATATAAAACAGAATGGATATTTCCTTTAGCAAAATAAGATTCCAGTTTAGCCCTAAGTTTCTCACCACGGTATTCATATACATCAAAGCTTTGAAATTTGAGACCCATTACTCTGTGCTGCTGATAATGCACAGGGAATCCCGGATCGATAAACAAGGTAGTGTCTCTTAGTTTGTTTAAACGTGAAAGGGTAAGAAACGCAGCAAAACTTCCCTGCATGGAGCCTACTGTCGGAATACAACCGGCAGGATCAACATTAACGTCGAGGAAGTTTTTTACAAACAAGGAAACCTCTTTTTTTAAAACCGGAATACCATCAATATCAGGATAAATAGCAGCCACGCCTCTTTGCAGTGCTTCTATTTCAGCATCTGTCCCAACTTGTGCCGGAGGAAGTCCCGGAACGCCCATTTCCATACGAATAAATTTTTTGCCGGAAGCTGATTCGATATTATCGACAAGACGTTTGATTTCCCTGATAGTGGCTTTGCCTACTGCAGGTACATTCAGCTCCCTGATCTTGTCGTTAACGATTTCAAAATCGATAGGTGTGTCGGTATTTGCTGCTTTCATCTGTATGTTAATTAGTTACGCAATATGTTTGCTGTTTTGAAACATGCAGCAAAGATTAGAAATCGGTTTGTTATAATAAAGAGAAAGTGAAAATATTTTTTTTGGTACCTGAAACGGATATATTTTTTTGAATTCCGGCATATTTTTGCACTTATTCGGTTATATATTTGTATAAGCTTTATATGATGCAAGAAATACATATTTAAACCGATTTATTTGCTTGAGAATGGTTTTAAGATAGTTGTAAAAGAGTCAGTTTTATTTTAAAAACAAAAACATCAACATAAATCAAATTATAGTCATGAAGACAAGTTATTTGATTAAACACATTACCGGCACTTTATTATTCTTTGCAATCCTGTTTTTTAGCGCAGGCAGGATAATTTATTGGCCAGGGCTGATTTATTTGATTATTGCCCTTATCATGGTTTCATTGAATTACACTGTTTTACGAATAGATTCTGACCTTCTGAATGAACGCTCAAAACCCGGAGAAGGAACTAAGCAATGGGATAAAATCATATTGGGATTAGCGTTCCTGACAACAATTTCAATGTATATAATTGCTGGTCTTGATTC
Organism: uncultured Bacteroidales bacterium; assembly: GCA_903913645.1. Classification (GTDB taxonomy): domain Bacteria; phylum Bacteroidota; class Bacteroidia; order Bacteroidales; family UBA4417; genus UBA4417. Next base: position 2,042 of record CAIWMA010000479.1, read on the forward strand.
GGGCCGGTATCACTGGTCTCCTGATTTTCCTTGGAGCATAATTGTACTGGGTATTATTCTGACAATTACTGGGCAACTTCTTTTTCTTGTTGCTCAAAAGCAAAACAAATTCTTCTCAAGCACAATCCGAATTCAAACGGATAGAGAACATACTGTTTGTGAAACAGGATTATATAAAATTGTCAGACATCCTGCTTATCTGGGTTCGATAATTCAAGCATTGGGATTTCCACTGCTCTTTGGTTCACTTTGGAGCGTAATTCCAATCGGTTTGTCGATTATTCTATTTATAATAAGGACAAATCTGGAAGATAAAACTTTAAAAAATGAATTGACCGGTTACTTGGAATATTCTGGTAAAACTCAGTATAAGATTATTCCATTTGTTTGGTAATTCAATTAAACTATTGAATAGGAAAGGCTGAACAAAACTGGCAGCGGAGAAGTACTAATGAAGTCAATTTAATTGTCTTTTGGATAACTTTGGACCGATACGATTTAATTCAATTCTCAATGAAATGAACATAAACATAAATAAGGAACTTATGAAAAATTCAACCTTTATTATTTTAGTTTTTCTTGTAGCAGCAACTTTATTTATAGTAGTACAAGGGTATTGCCAAACCGCTGAGGAATATTATAAATCGGCAATTGAAAAGGCTAGTAATTATGAATATGACGGAGCAATTGCGGATTATAACAAAGCCCTGGAACTTAAACCTGAAATGGCTTCAGCTTATGCCAGCAGGGGATATGTTAAGTTCCGTGTACTGGATTATGAAGGGGCAATCGCCGATTGTAATAAAAGTATTGAACTTGATCCTGGCATAGTGTCGGCCTATTCAACAAGGGGTTTGGCAAAGTTCAAATCAGGCGATCACGAGGGAGCAAAAGTTGATTATTCTAAAGCAATTGAACTTGATCCTGAAAATGCAAATGTTTATTTTTACAGGGGAACGTTAAACCATGAAAATGGAAATTTTTCTGGAGCTGTGGCCGATTTCAGTTTGGCAATAAAGTTTTCACCCGAAGATGCCGATGCATACAACAGCAGGGGGCAGGCTAAGATTGAACTGAAAGATGATAAAGGAGCTATTGAAGACTTCACAAAAGCGATCGAAATCTCTCCTGGTTTTCCATTGGCGTATTACAACCGGGGGCAAGCAACTTTCTTTCAACTAAATAATACGAGTTGCATCGACGACTTCTCAAAAGCAATTGAAACTGATCCGAATTATTCAGATGCATATTATGCACGAGGCCATGCGAAGAAACACAGGGGTGATTATGCCGGAGCTATTAGAGATTTCAGTAAAATGATAGAAATTGATGCTATGACCACAACGGCTTATGGCGACAGGGCTTCGGTAAAGTTCACTTTGAAAGATTTCGCCGGGGCACTTGAAGATTTTAATAAGGACATTGAAATTAATCCCGATTATGGCGAAGCTTATAATAACAGAGGACTGGTGAAACTTGAAATGAAAGATTATAAAGGTGCAATCGATGATTTTTCAAAAACAATAGAATTAAATCCTGAGCATGATGTAGCATTCTATTACCGGGGAATGGCAAAAATGGATTCAGGTGCGAAAGAAAGCGGTTGCACTGATTTAAAAAGATCTTCAGAATTGGGTTATGCCAAGGCAAAAGAGGCCGTTCAGAAATTCTGTAAATAGAATCATTTTTAGGGAATTACAGGAAATTTTTGTGAAGTGTTAATAGTGCTCAGTGATCAGCACTGTTGCTCGGTTTATGGTATTTGTTTTTCATTCATCAACTCATTTTAAAATAGTCTTACATTTGTTTCAAAATAATTAAACTTACATATTAAATGGAACCCATTATCAGCATTCGGAATCTGTATAAAAACTATGGATCAAAACAGGTACTCAAAGATATTTCAATTGATATTTACCCCGGCCAGGTTATAGGATATATTGGTCCAAACGGTGCAGGTAAAAGTACTACAGTTAAAATTCTATGCGGACTGATCTCCGACTTCAGCGGTCAGGTTACGATTAAAGGATTTGATATCAAGCAAAATCCGCTGGCAGTAAAGAGCATTATTGGTTACGTCCCTGAACTGGCTGAGTTGTATGATGTGTTGACGCCCAACGAATTCCTTTCGCTTGTTGGAGCCTTGTATAACCTGCCCCCAGAAGTTGCGGCTGAGCGTGGAAAAGGGATGCTGGAAGCTTTTGGTTTGGCCGGAAATATGGATCAGCGTATGGATACCTTCAGCAAGGGAATGAAGCAAAAGGTATTGATAACATCGGGACTGCTTCATAATCCGGATATTATTATACTTGACGAACCTCTTGCCGGATTGGATGCCAACAGTGTGATAATTGTAAAAGAACTGATAAGCAAACTGGCCGATAGCGGGAAAACTATTTTCTACAGCAGCCATATGATGGATATTGTTGAAAAAGTAAGCGACAGGATTATTCTTATCAACGAAGGCACTGTGGTAGCTGACGGATCGTTTGAAGAACTGAAACAAAAACAGGGTGACAGCAGCCTGGAGAAGATTTTTGCACACTTAACTTCTACTGAATCAATGGGAGAAGCAAGTGGGAAACTTATGGATATACTAGGAAATAAATAAGTTAATAGTTAATAGTTTACAATGGAATCAATTGCCCTGACCTTCAGGTCGGGGATCAGAAATAGGAAAAGGAGAAGAGAACTTGTGCTAGAGATGCGAGGCATCGCGTCTCTGACAAACAATTCAGTAAATATTTAAATCACTTTAGTTTTTATGAATTTTTTCGATAGATTTTTTCTTAAACTATTCCTTTTAGCTGCACCGGGTTTGCAGAAGATGAACGTAAATATGGACCATCTTAAAGCAATCCTGGTGGCCAAGCTTACCATGGATAACCGGAGGCCGGCGGCGTTTCAGCAAATGAGAGCTTCAAAGGAGAAAAAGGAATTGAACCAGGCAACACTGAAAACGATGTTTGTGTCTCTGGTAATGGGCTTGTTTTTCCTGATGAGTTTTGCAATTGGGAATGATATTACTACCAAGCTCACTTTTTTCTTTTCCATGTTTATTTTTATGCTGGCTGCCACACTGATCACCGATTTTACCTCGGTACTCATTGATACCCGCGATAACCTGATCATACTTCCAAAACCAGTAAACGATGCTACTTTCGTTACAGCCCGGCTTATCCATATCGCCATTCACATTAATAAGCTTTTACTGCCAATGGCTTTTCCAGCGCTGATTGCGTTAATAGTGTTAGCAGGTCCCAAGTCAATCATACCATTTATTTTAATGGTGCTTTTTGCTACAATGCTGAGCATTTTCCTGGTTAACGCTGTTTATATTTTGATTTTGAAAATAACCAAGCCATCTAATTTTCAGTCTGTTATCAGCTATTTTCAAATCGCCTTTGCAATTGTTATTTATGGAAGTTACCAGCTTTTACCTCGCATGATGTCAAAAATGGGAGTAGAAACCATGAAGGTTTCGGATCTTCACAATATCAGTTACTATCCACCATACTGGTTTGCAGATGCATGCAACAGTATTTCTATATATTCATTTGAAACCCGAAATATTTATAACCTGGTATTGGCGATTGGGATACCGCTTATTAGCATATTTGTTGTTATAAAATATTTCGCTCCGGCATTTACGCGCAATTTGTCAATGATAACAGGCAGTACAGAAGAAATTAAAATCAAAGCTGTCTCAAAAAATGAATCGATTACCTACAAACAATCATGGATTGAAAAACTTGCTAATACGCTAACTTCAGGCAGCACCGAATATATGGGCTTTCTTTTTACCTGGAAAATGATGGGCCGCAGCCGCGACTTTAAAATGAAAGTATACCCGGGATTTGGTTATTTAATTGTGATAATTGCGATGATGATGCTTCAGAATAATTCAGCTTCGCTTGCAGATTTCAGAGAGATGACGGAGAGGGCGAAATCGATGTTTATTGTATTTCTTTATTTTGGCAGTTTTGTAGTTTTGTCAGCCATAGGGCAACTGCCTTATTCTGAAAAATTCAAAGCTGCATGGATATTTGCCATTACACCGATTGATGCACCAGGTAAGTTGCTTAGCGGCGCGCTGAAATCCATCATTATTTGCTTTTATATTCCGATAATTCTGCTTTTCTCGCTATTTGGAATTGTGATTATAGGACCTACAATACTTCCAAACCTGGTTTTAGGCTGTTTTAATGTTTTGGCAATTAGTTCATTAATTGCTTTTATGACTTTAAGAAAACTTCCATTTTCAGTATCTTCTCAGGATGCTTCCAGAAACAAAACAACCTCCAGGAATTTTCTGACTATGCTGGTTCCTATGATATTAGGTGGTATTCACTGGCTGATTTTCGATTTTAAATGGGCAGTGGTTATTCTTGCCGTGCTTGCTGTTGCTGCAACAATGATGATATTGGATTCTATAAAGAACCTGAGTTGGGCGAAAATTGAGAATTTTGATGTGAACAGATAAAAAAGTTTCAGGGATACAAGTTTCAGATATTAAGTTTCATTTTCATCTTGAAGAATATTTGTGCAACAAATATTACTGCTTTGTATTACCTGTAGTATCTTAATTCTTGTTTTGGTTACAAGGATTAATTCAAATACATTTCCAAGTAAAACTGTAAAAAGCAGCCTGAATCCTGGCAGAAGCAAAAGGTAATTATAGTTAACGGAATCCCAGTGAAATGGGGGCATCAACTTCCGATATCCGACATCCAATATCCGACTTCCGACATCAGACTCCTTGCATCTTAATCCTTACTCCTCCTAACCCTGCTTCTCAATCCTCACCCTCGCATCCACAGCTTTCAACGTCTTCATGTTCCCCATCAGCGGATTGATATCCATTTCGGCAATTTCAGGAGCAGCAAGGCAAAGCGCTGAAACTCTTGTGATGATTTCAGCAAAAAGTTCCTGGTTCAATCCTTCCTGTCCGCGAACGCCTTCGATGATTTTGTAGCTTTTCAGCCGGGAAATCATACCGGTAGCTTCTTCCTGCGAAACCGGTGCCAGCGACGACTGCACATCTTTCAATACTTCAATATAAATTCCACCGAGTCCGCAGAGAATCATATGCCCGAACTTAGGTTCTTTTTTAGCACCGATATAAACGGAATGCCCGCTTAGCATGGGTTGGATCAAAATGGCCGTAGTATCTTTAATCTGGATCATTCGGTCGAATTCAATAGCAACCTGGTCGAAGTTTGTTACATTTAAAACTACACCTCCGACATCCGATTTGTGAACAGGGCCAACAACCTTCATTACAACCGGCAATCCTAAATTTGAAGCTGCAATTATTGCTTCTTTTTTATCAGTAACAACTGCTTCGCCAGCCCGGGGAATTCCTGCAGCATCAAACAGCTCCTGTACTTTTTCGGGATGAAGATACCCATCAGTAGCGTCATTTATAACAGCGCGGATTGCAGCGTGATTAACCACTGGCTGAGCAACAATTTCCGGTGACGGTGCCGGTGTATTGTAGACTTTGCAAAGCGCATTCCCAAAACCTACTTCATCAGGGAAATTGATTCGCCCCAGGCCGATAAAATATTCAATTTCTTTCTTCACATTAATAATGGAAGGAAGTATAGGAAAAATAGGTTTTTTGCAACTATTCATTTTTCCGTCAAGCAACTTGTATACATCATAAACCTCGAAAAGTCCGGGACTGCCAAATATGACAGCCATTCCATCAATTTCAGGAAAATCATTTTCGCATGCATCAATAATGTAACCTAGCTGCTCGGCAGTACCAGTCGCCAGGAAATCGATCGGATTTGCAACGGATGAACCAGGAAATAATTTGGTTAGTAATTCAGGATTTTCAAGGTGAGGAATTTCGAGACCACCTTCTGATAGAGCATCTGTAAGCATTACCGCTGGTCCGCCGGCATGTGTAATTATGGCTATGTTTTTTCCTTTCAATGATTTATGCATGAAAATGCCTGCTACGGTCGCTAATTCTTCACGGCTGTGGCAGCGAACAATTCCTGCTTTGCGAAATAGTGACTCCACAGCCACATCAGGACTTGCCAACGCTCCGGTATGCGAGGAAGCTGCGCGGCTTCCTGCTGCCGAACTTCCGGCTTTTATAGCGGCAATACGACATCCTTTCCGGATCAACGAAGATGCATGTTTCAACAGCATTTCAGGTTTGTTTATGCTTTCGATATAAAGTAGTTTAACCTTCGAACTGGTATCTGGATTATATGTTTCATCAAGGTATTTTAAAACGTCTTCTACACCTAACTGGGCACTGTTCCCAACTGAATACACACTGGAAAATTTAAGCCCTTTTGGAATTGATGTTTCCATAATAAAGACCGCTGTAGCTCCTGAACCTGAAATAAAATCAACTCCTTCCGGATCAAGTTTTGGAATAGGCAGGCTAAAAACGGAAGTGTGATGGTGGTTCATCATGCCAATGCAATTAGGCCCGATAAGGCAAGCATTGTACTTGTTTAAAGTCGCAACGATCTTATTTTCTAACAGACCTCCTTCAATGCTTTCCTCATGAAAACCTGCCGAAAGAATTATAAATGCCCGGGTTTGTTTATCACGTGCCAGTTTTTCAACCGTTTCGGGGCAGTATTTAGCGGCAATAGCAAGTATGGCTAAATCGCACTGAGGCAGTTCATCCACATTTTTACAACACTTAATTCCCTGGATTTCGGCTTCTTTGGGGTTTACCACGAAAAGGCTTCCACCAAAATGGTTATCAATCAGGTTTTTCAGCACCTTCCCTCCTGGTTTGGTAATATCGTTGGATCCGCCAACTATAACAATACTTGAAGGATCAATCAATTGCTTGGTTATCATTATAACAGTCAGATTTACAGTGAATAAGCAGAATGTTTTCGAATAATTTAAATTATCCCGGCCTGGGCGGCGAAAGTACGAAAAGTGTAGGAAAAGAAAAAAATGAATTCAGTTAATCGAATTGTAACCCGATTTGTGTTTTGACAAGTAGAAATAAAAAAGCAGAGTTTTTAGGCCCTGCTTTTTTCAATTTCAACGATTGAATTCCTATTTAATCTCAAAGAACTCGTCCTTTAGTTTTGTATTCAGTTTAACTGCCGTAACCGTAAAACTAATTGTTTGCGGACCCATATTCTGAGTCATCCCGTGTGGGAACAATATTCCTTCAACAGCTTTGTAGTCAGAAAATTCTGTTATACCTTGTTTGCCTTCGGTGCGTATTTTCAGGCCGGTTTGAACATCGTAATATTCGATATCTTTTTTGTCGCCACCTTTATTCACTTCGATCTTGTAATACTGTTTCTGATCTTTTTGCTCTTCAATGCCAAGCAGCGCAGTAGTATATTTCAAAGTTGTGTAATAATACATTTCAGGGAAAATCATAGCAGCTTCTTTCATGCCAGAAAGTTCATCACCTTCAATTGCTTTGGTTTCCCCGCTCATTGGTGAAGAAGAAACTCCTTTTCCTGCATTATATACCTGCTTGGCAAATACCATTGCACCCGAACCAACCTGCATAAGCATTTTATCGGGAGCTTTATAATATAGATCCAATGAAATCGGCATCCCTTGCATGGTAGCGCCGGCATTAATGGTAGCATCCTTTATTTTATTGAGTTTTTTAACACCACCAATTGCTGTAATATAGTTGTTTATCACCTGTTCGGCTGTAACACCTATAGGAGCCGGTTTCAGTTTTTTGCTGGGATCATAAAGTTTGCCATCGATGTCATAATACAACACATCACCGCTTTTAGCAAACTTTTTGAGTTTCGGAGCAATATCTTCGGCTTTTCCAACCATCAGAAGGTATGCATTGTCAGGCCTGATGTATTTTTGCGCCGTGAGTTGAACATCTGCAGAATTCAAGGTGGAAAGTCTTGTCAGGTAAGTTGCATAATAATCCTTTGGAAGGTTGTATCGAGCGGTGTTGATAGCAAATTTTGCTACCGTTGCAGGATTCTCCAATGCACGTCCGAAATCGCCCATCATATAATTACGAACCATATTAAGTTCAGTATCATTTACCGGCTCAGTGCGAAGGCGGCTCATTTCAGCCAGTATTTCGGTGAAGGAACTATCGGTAACCGGGTTACGTACTTCGGCCGAAGCGCTGAATTCACCAACCAGTTTATCAGGCTGAATGCTTGAATAAGCTCCGTAGGTCCAGCCATGTTTTTCGCGCAGGTTATTATAAAGCCTGAAAGTTCCTCCGCCAAGAATTGTATTCGTAAGTTTTACCTTAATATCATCGGCAGAACCTGGTTTTAGATCAACAGGATAGGTTACATTTATTGTAGACTGAACTGCATTCGGCCTGTCAACAACAACAACAGTTGTTTTCGACGGAGCCTTTTTAACAGCATAAGTTGCTTTTGGAACATCGCCCCGCTGCCAGCTGCCAAAATATTTCTCAACTAAAGGCTTCGCTTGTTCCAGCGTGATATCACCAACAATTGCCAGGTAAGCCACATTAGGTTTGAAATACGTTTTGTAATATTCAGTACATTTTTCGAGCGTGATTTTTTTCACTGATTCTTCAGACTCATTGAGCCCGTAAGGATGATTTTCGCCATACACAAGAATTGAACTTACACGGCCTGATATAGCTCCCGGTTCATTTTTATCAGCTTCGAGGCTCGACAGCGTTTGGGTCCGGATTTTTTCCAGTTCTTCTGTTTTAAAGTTCGCATTTAGGAGTACATCCGACATAATGTCAAGTAGTTCTTCATTGTGCTTTACGAGGCAGTTTGCCGATATGCCGCTCGCTGAAGTGTTCAGGCTTGCACCTAACATATCTACCTGTTCGTCAATCTGATCCTTAGTTCGGGTGGTAGTACCGGTTCGCATCAGTTGTCCTGCGAAATCAGTATATCCTTCCATATCACCTTCAAATACGGGATCGTTATCCAATACCAGAGAGTAGGCCAGACGTGGAATTTTATGATTCTCAACCACAAAAACTTTGAGCCCGTTGGCTAATTCGAACGATTCGTAATCGCCGATTTTAATTACCGGTGCCGGTCCTGCTTTAGGCTGAATGCCACGATTCAGAACTTCTTTTACAACCTGAGGAGTAACCGGTTTTACAGTTTTTCCTTTTTTTACCTGTGCAGCCAGCGGAAGAGTTATCAGCAGAACTGCTATAATTGATAAGATTTTATTTTTCATAGTTTGGTTCCTCCTTTAGTTTTTTGTGGTTGGTTTAGGCAGATAGGTTAGAACCACCCTGTTTTCAGAGGTCAGGTATTTTTGTGCAACCCTTTGCAGGTCGGCAGGTGTTACTTTCATATACCTTTCAATTTCGGTATTTATAAGATTTGCATCTTTGTAATAAACCTGGTAATTGGCCAGATTCTCAGCAATGCCAGCCATAGTGCTGTTGCGGATTACAAACTTATTTTCAATTTTATTCCGAAGCTTCTGAAACTCTGCATCAGGTATCTCAGAGGTTTTAACCTTCTCAATTTCAGAATCAATGGCTTTTTCAAGGTCAGCTGGTTGAACACCCATATTTACAATGCCAAACACCAGGAATAATCCAGGATCTTCAAGAGCAAAGGGAATAGATTGAACCACCACAGCTTTTTGTTGCTGGTCCACTATTGATTTGACCATACGCGAACTTTGTCCGTCGGAAAGTAAAGTTGTCAGCATCGAAAGTGCATACGAATCGGGCGTTCCCTGAGCGGGAATATGGTACGATAAAATAACCGCAGGCAACTGAATATTGTCATAAACAGTATCACGTACTTCGGCAGTTTTTCCAGGTTCAACTATATTAGGTCTGTAAATATCCTTGGTGCCACGAGGAATGTCGCCAAAGTATTTTTCGATCATTTTCTTTGTGCTGTCGATATTCAGATCGCCTGCTATTGACAAGGTTGCGTTGTTAGGGACATAATAAATGCTGTGAAACTCCATAAACTCCTTCAAAGTTGCTTTATTCAGGTCTTCAGGATAACCAATTGGTGTCCATTTATATGGATGCACCTTATAGGCATTCTGCATGGTTTTTTCTAAAATAGTACCGTATGGACGGTTATCGTAGGATTGTTTCCGTTCTTCTTTTACAACAGCGCGCTGAGTTTCAACTCCGGTACTATCAATACGCAGATGAAGCAGCCTTTCCGATTCGAGCCAAAGTCCAAGTTCTATCTGATTGCTTGGCAATAAATCAAAATAATAGGTACGGTCCTGCGTAGTGTTGGCATTGTTGTACCCTCCGGCCGAAAGCAGGATTTTATCGAAACCACCACGGGGAATGTTGTCAGAACCTTCGAACATCAAATGCTCAAAGAAATGCGCAAAACCGGTACGCCCGGGAACTTCGTTTTTCGATCCTACGTGATAAAGGATGGAGACCGCTACAATCGGCGTTGTATTATCCTGGTGCAGAATAACATGCAAACCATTCGGCAGGTCGTATTCCGTGAATTTGATACTGCCTTGTTGTGCCTTTATGCCTATAAAAGGGAATAAGGCAAGCAACAGAATTAATAATCTGACTCTCATAGATTGGTTGTTTGGTGCGTTAATAGTAAAGGATTTATAATGTTGATTTAGGAATTAGGTATTGGGATTTAGGTGTTGGGTTTTGGGGTTTAGCTATTCGATTGTCATTAGATGGTTATTCGCTGGTCATTCAATGGTTGATGGACAAGGTGTTGAAGGTTTTGAAGAATGTGTAGGATTTTGAATTTTGAATTTTGACTTGGGATTTCAACTACCATTTTTATTTAACCATTAACTACTTCCGCACATGCTCCAGCAGCCATTTGTATAGTTCAGGATCATTATACGCATTCACCCACGAATTGTGTCCTACCCCTGGGTAGATTGTAATTCGGGCGGAACCACCTTTGGAATTAATGGCTTCAACCATTTCGATTGTGCGTTTAACAGGCACCACCGGATCTGTTTCGCCGTGAAAAGCCCAAACGGGTGTATTTTTCAGTGCGCCGGCAAATTGAATATCACCGCCTCCACATATGGGGGCAATAGCTGCAAACTGGTCTGGATAATTGGAAGCCCAGTTCCAGGTGCCAAAACCTCCCATACTTAAACCGGTAAGATATATTCTGCCGGGATCAATGCGATACTTTGATTTCAATTTTTCGAGCAAAAGCTGCAAATCCTCAGGATTCCACCTTTTCCCTTTAGGACATTGTGGAGAAATAGTAATAAATGGAAAATCAGTACGATGTTCGACGAAAGAAGGTGGTCCATGCATTTTTACAAGCTCCAGGCTATCGCCACGCTCACCTGAACCATGCAGGAAAATCAATAGCGGGTAGGTTTTGTGTTTTTCTTTCTTATAATCAGCAGGGAGCCACAACAGGAAAGGTATGGTGGTTTTTCGAACGATTTTAGCTTTTTGTTTTGTCTGAATCTGAGCATTAACAGGCGGTATCATAGTAGTTAATACGATTATAAGGCATAAATAAAAATATTTTTTCATAGGATGCAGGTCATTTAACAGGCAAATGCAGCAAGTTTTGAATTAACATATCAGAGGCATCAAAGTTCATAATAATTTCGTTAACATACGTCAACAATTCTTCAGGTTTATGTGTGGTTGCCACGCCTATAACTCGCATGCCTGCACTAAGTGCAGATTGTATCCCGGCTATTGAATCTTCAAATACTATACAATCAGCAGGTTGTACACCAAGTTTTGCAGCAGTGAGAAGATATATTTCGGGATCAGGCTTTCCGTGTTTAACCATGGAAGCATCTGATATAATACCGAAATACTGTCTTAATCCAGTTAAATCGAGAGTGAAATCTACGTTTTCGAGGGGCGCAGAAGTAGCCAGGGCAATGGGTATACCCAAACAAGAAGCATTTTCCAGAAAAAAAGGCAGTCCGTCAACAGCTTGGATAAATGGCCTGTACAATTCGCGATAGATTATCTCTTTTTCTTTTGCCAGTGCAACTAACTTATCGGAGGAAAGTATTGTGTTGAAAAGCGAATTCATAATTGTTTGGTTCGTATTCCCAAAATATTTAATATATTCTTCTTTTGTTTGAACCAAGCCATGTCTTTTACCAAATTCAGCAAAAGCTTCTAAATGCCAGGCAGCGTTGTCTACAATTACGCCGTCCATATCGAATATAAAAACCATTGAAACAAATTATGTTGTTGAAAAGTGAACTTTAGAATCGTCAAAATTAGGGAATCAATTTATATTTTTAGTGAAATACAAAATAGAATTGAAAAGCCGGAACATTAGTAAAACAATTATTTTCCATGATTTATCCAAAATGTTTAGGCAAAAATTCAGCGTTCCCGGATTCTGGTTTCAAATTACTTTGAATTTGAAACCTGTAACCAGCAATCAATACCTGGCAAGTAGACAACATTAACAGCATCTTCTGATTAGCCTGATAACAGGCAATTGAATGTGCTAT
>CAIWMA010000480.1 GCA_903913645.1 uncultured Bacteroidales bacterium
ATTAATAGTTCCGCCATTGAGTTCAATTAATAGTTTGGAAATGGCTAATCCCAGTCCTGAACCTTGTTGCTCATACAATTCGCGTTCAAATTGCTGAAAAGCCCCGACTTTTTTAATGTTTTCGACAGAGATTCCTCTGCCACAGTCTTTTATAGTAATCATATATGAATTACCCTTATTTACACTTTTAACATAGATTTTATCATTAGGAACTGAAAATTTAAAAGCATTATCAATTAATTCGCGGAATAAAGTGATAAACTCATCATCAGAAATATTGATGTCGGCATCGGCTAATGAAAATTCAATATCGTCTGGTCTTTTATAATCGGTTGCTATGGATGCCAGCATTGTACTCATGAATAATTCAGGGCTGGAACAGCGTTTTATTACATTCATCCGAGTGTTTTTTATACCAAGTAACCTGATGAAGTAATCATACCGTTCGACTAATATCTGTAGCCTTTTTCCCGATCTGGTTATGTAGCCAGCCATTTCTTTTACCTCATCTTTTTCAAGGTTAAAGGAACTTTCCTCCAGAATATTACTAAAACCCAGAATCCCGTGAAGTGGTGTATTCAGTTCGTGCGGAATTTTTGAAATGATTTTTTCACGAAATGTATGTAATTCGCTTTCAAGGCAATCTGTGATATTTTTTGAATTTGAAAGTTGTGCAGAAATTGCATTTAACAATTCAATCCTTGTAAAAGGTTTGGTTATATAATCATTTGCACCCGATTCCATTCCTAACCTGAGGTTGGTTCGTTCAGCAAGAGCTGTAAGGAAAATAAATGGAACTAAACGTGATGTTTCGCTGGCCCTCAATTCTTCAAGTACCTGGATTCCATTCATTTCCGGCATCATAATATCGCAGAGGATTAAGTCGGGAAGCAACGAAACCGCAAGTTTCAGCCCTTTTAATCCGTTATTGGCTTCCAGAGTATCAAATCCTTCGAAATTAAGTATTGTTGATATTTCTAACCTTAAACTATCGTCGTCTTCTATTATTAGTATTTTTTTCATTTTATATTTTTTATTGAGTTTTACAGTACAGAATTATTTGAGAACTAAGTCATTTTACTTTAACTAGCTGCCAGTGGGTGTTCTTTAAGGCTGCTTCATTTTGGTATCCACATTCGGGTGTTTTTTTAGGTAATTCATCATATTTAGCATGATGTACATTTTTATAGATTGTTAAGTTTCATTAAAGTAATTTTTAAATTGGATGCAGATTCTTTATTTTCATTTCCATAATTTTAAAGTATTACCAGCCTTTTGGGCAAACAAATGACGAAAGTGGAATGTCTGCCTGGTTTGCCACTGAATTTCAATTTTCCTCCGTGGAGTATCACTGATTCTCTGGCAATATTTAATCCAAGTCCGTTTCCAGGAATATGGCCAGTATTTCCTGCTCTGAAAAAAGGCTGGAAAAGATGCTTCTGATCTTTAAGCGGGATGCCTATTCCTGAATCGATAATATGAATCTGAACTTCTCTGGCTGTTTGTAACAGTTTTACCTGAACAAATGTATCCTCAGCCGAGTACTTCAAGGAATTGGAGATTAAATTTGACATTGCTTTGGTGATAAGCTGAGGATCAAGGCTTAATGCAAGTGACTTCAACGGCGTATAGAAAGAAATTCTATTTTCTGATTCTGCTGGTAGATTAAAATCTGCAATAATCGTATTGGATAAAGCAACAAGATCGATGTTTTCAGGCTTGAAGTCGATTTGTCCATCCTGAAATTTTGATATTTCAAATACATTCGCCACTATATTCGTGAGATGATTTGCCTGCTCTGATATTTTATTAATTCTTGCAGTAATATCAGAGTGATCCAATTGTGCCCAATATTGATTAAGCACATTGCTGATGAGTAATATAGAGGCAAGTGGAGTACGGAATTCGTGCGAAGCATTTGCAATGAATCGCGATTTTAAGTCATTAAGTTCTTTTTCTTTATCAATGCTTAACCTGAGTTTTTCTTCCGTATTTTTTATTTCAGTCAGATCTGTATGTTTTCCAATGGCTCTCAAAGGTTTATTCTGTTCATCGTAAGCAATAATTTTCCCTTTATCGAGTATCCATTTCCATTTTCCGGATTTTGTCTTTAGCCGATATGTGCGCTCTAAAAAGTCGGTTCTGCCCGAAAGGTGATCTTTAAGCAGCAGTTTAGCTTTTGCCTTGTCATCCGGATGAAGCAGATTTTCCCAGGTGTCGATTTGTGTTATTATTTCGGTAGCATCGTGCCCGAGCATATGTGACCATGTGCTATCGAAAAAAACTTCATCTGTTTTCAAATTCCAGTCCCAGATGCCTTCCTGTGCATTACCAACGGCTAGTTCCAGACGGATCTGTTTTTCAGTGATTTTCTGTAGCATTACCCTTCTTTCTATAGCATTTGAAAGAATATTAGAGATCAGTTTCAGCAAATCCAGTTCGTCCTGCCGCCATTCATAATTACGTGTACATTCATCAAATCCTATAAACCCAATGAATATATCTTCGGCATAAAGCGGGAATATTAATATGGATTTTATGCCTTGGGGTTCGAGTATATCCTGGAGGTCAACAGGGAGTTCAACAATATTTTGCGAAAATATTCTGCCTTCGCTTATCAGGATTTTCTTCCATGAAGGAATTAACTCGTAAGGAATGCCTTGTAAATTGGATTTCTGCGGATCTATACCTGTGTTACACCATTCGAACGTATTGTTAGTATTGAGTCCTTTATCTGAATCTTCGAAGATATATACCCGGCTTACCCCTGTATGTTCACCTAGCATTTCAAGTATATGATCCAGCTTGGTATAGAAATTTGAAGAGTTGAGCTCCTGGGAAATATCAGCTATTAGTTTTTGTTGATTTAGCTGGTGATTCAACCGGTGTTCAGTTTCTTTCACCTTGCTGATATCTGCTATTGATATTAACAGGAACTCTGTTGAACTCATTGTAATGAAATCTGCTGAAACGCTGCATGTCAATTCATTCCCTGTAGTTGTACTGAGTACCGTTTCGAATTCTTTTAAACAATTCTCATCTTCAAAGAGAACTATTGCATCTTCCATGTTTTCGGAATTTCGGAAGAAGTTAAAATCGCGAAGTTGCCGGCCAATTATGTCTGTTCTTTGTATTCCAAAAGTGAGTTCGAATGTTTTGTTCACATCAACAAAAACATTGTGCTGCAGCGAATAAAGTACTAAAGGTATGCTGACGGAATTGAAAATCCGGGCATTCACGTCCTGAGAAATTGGCGTAACCGAAATATTGTGACCTGAACAATACAAAGCCTTTTCTCCGTACCAATCACCTTTGTTTACTGTTATTTCGAACGGCACAAGTTGCCCTGTTTTGGAGATTAATGGTAAAAAACAACTGGAAGCAGTTCCTTCAAGTAGGAATTCCAGGTTTCTCATGACTTCTTTATTCAGTTCATGCAGACAAATGTGTGTGATAAACATGCCTGAAAGTTCTTCCTCATTGTACCCGAATTGAGTTTCGATTTCTTTATCGATACTTAGAATTCTTCCTTTCAAATCAATTACAAAGACGATATCTTCAATTAGTTCATCTGTTGTAACAATTTTGTTTATTTGAACTGCAGTGTTTTTCATCTATATTGGGGATATAATGTAAAAAGCAGAATAATTTTTGTCAGGCACAAAATACGGGAAATGAATATTTATAAGCAATCCCGGTTCATAGACAGAATGTGGACTAACTGTTTTTAAAAGTGTCTGATTTCTGGTATATCAATTGATTTTTTTTCTGACTGACGATGTTTTTTTATCCTAAATGCTTTTTCGGGAAAAAGATCAAAGCAGGAATTATCGTTATTATTTTAATTCATCAAATGATCCGGTTGTTCGGTTTTATGCTTCATATTTATATACATTTGCACCGTTTTTCGATTCATAACGCTAAATAAAACTGTAATGCCGAAGATATCACAACGTGGCCTTAAAATGCCGGCTTCCCCCATCCGCAAACTTGTCCCTTTTGCTGAAGCAGCAAAAAAAAGAGGTATAAAGGTATATCACCTGAATATTGGCCAACCCGATATTAAAACACCTGAGGTTGCCATTGACGCTGTGCGCAGATACGACGGAAAAGTGATTGAATACAGCCATTCTGCCGGCAACGAAACGTATCGGAAAGCACTTGCTGCAAATTATTGCAGGCAGGGAATTGAAGTTGATCATAACCAGATACTTATTACCACCGGTGGTTCCGAAGCAATTTTATTTGCCATGTTTTCGTGCATGAACCCTGGCGATGAAATAATAATTCCTGAGCCATTTTATACCAATTACAATGCCTTTGCTCAAACAGCAGGAGTAATTGTGATACCCATAACTTCGAATATCAAAGATGGTTTTGCCCTGCCTGCTATAAGTGAATTTGAGAAATCTATCACAAAAAATACCAAGGCTATAATGGTGTGTAATCCCAATAATCCCACGGGTTACCTGTATAGTAAAGATGAATTGCAGCAACTCCGCGATCTGGTGTTGAAACATGATCTGTATCTGTTTGCTGATGAAGTGTACCGTGAATTTAGCTATGACGGTGCGGAGCATTTCTCTGTGATGAAACTAGGTGGCATTGATCAGAATGTAGTGATGATTGATTCTGTTTCGAAGCGATACAGTGAATGTGGTGTGCGTATTGGCGCATTAATTACAAGGAACCAGGATATACTAAGTTCAGCATTGAAATACGGACAAGCCAGGCTTAGTCCGCCATCTTTAGGACAGATTGTCGCAGAGGCTTCGCTTCAAACTCCTGAAATTTATTTTACTGAAGTTTACGACGAATATATTGCCAGGCGTAATTTTGTGATTGAAGAATTGAATATGATTCCGGGAGTATTTGCGCCAAAACCAAAAGGTGCATTCTATGCAATAGTCAGCTTGCCGGTTGACGACAGCGATAAATTCTGCCAGTGGCTGCTCGAGGATTTTAATTACGAAAACCAGACTGTAATGCTTGCACCGGCTTCCGGGTTTTATGCCACACCAGGCTTAGGGAAAACCGAAGTTCGGATTGC
Source organism: uncultured Bacteroidales bacterium (assembly GCA_903913645.1). Classification (GTDB taxonomy): domain Bacteria; phylum Bacteroidota; class Bacteroidia; order Bacteroidales; family UBA4417; genus UBA4417. Next base: position 5,051 of record CAIWMA010000480.1, read on the forward strand.
TTATGTGCTTAAAATAGATGATCTGCGGAATGCGGTTAAATGCCTGGCTGAAGCGTTGAAGGTTTATCCAGGAAGGGTTTGAATTTGAGAATTTGAGAATTTGAAAATGAGGGATTTAGAATAAATGATAGCTGGATCAGGAATTGTAAATTTCAATTTCCCTAAGCCCTGATTCCTAACTCCTAACCCCTTTTATTCAAAATCAGGATAAAGAAGGTATTTCTTACGAGTTTTCTTAAAAGCATCAAGTTCAGGTTGCCAAGATTTACGGATTTCAGTTTCACTTTTACCTGCGATAATCTGTTCACGTAACTTGCTGTTCCCGGCAAGTTTATCGAAATTATTGGTAAAGAATTCAGTTTGGCTATTAAGGTTTTTATACGCTTCGATAAGCCATTTTAACTCGAAATGTCCGTCCTTCTTAATCGTCTCCGCTTCTTTTTCCAGATTTCTTCCATAACAAAGCTGGCCTTTCAGCGGAGGATCTTCACTAACTCCTTTAATTGGAAGAGGTGTAAACGAATAGGAACTTTTTGAAAACTTCGGATGTCCAAATACTTTAAACGGGTTTTCGGTCCCGCGCCCAACACTCACAACTGTTCTTTCGAATAAACACAGCGATGGATACAGGTAAATTGCCTTCATGTCCTGGAGATTCGGTGATGGTCGTACAGGTAATTGGTATTGTGTTTTATGAGTATAATTATCACATTTTATGATTGTTAAGTTGCAGTGTATACCATCCTTCAGCCATTTTTCGCCATTAACCATTGTAGCATATTCAGCTATGGTTAATCCGTAAACAACCGGAACTGGATGCATTCCAACGAAAGATTCAAAAGCTTTTTCCATAACCGGGCCATCAATATAATACCCATTCGGATTGGGCCGATCGAGGACGATAAGCGGAATGCTATTTTCAGAACAGGCTTCCATTACATAGGTAAGTGTTGAAATATATGTGTAGAATCTTGCTCCTACATCCTGAATATCGAAAATTATGATATCAATATCCTTCAAATCCGCAATCGCTGGTTTTTTATGATTTCCATACAACGAAAGAACTTCGATACCCGTTTTAGGATCTTTGCCATTAAGAATTTCTATACCATCCGCCTGGTCGCCTCTGAAACCATGCTCCGGCCCAAAGATTTTTACCACATTAACTTTTAATGAAATGAGAGAATCAACCAGGTGTGTTGTGCCGATCAGTGAAGTGTTATTGGCAACAACTGCGATTCTTTTTCCTTTCAGTAAAGGAAGGTATTTCAGGGTCGAATATGCACCAGTCAATATAATTTCCTTTGATGGTAATTGTTTAGGTTGATTTTGAATTTTTTGGCAACAACCGGCAATAGTGGCCGTTGTTATCAGGATAAGTATTATGTATTTGATTGAATGCATATTGGGATTTTATAAAATGTTCGGAGCATCCTGGTTTTTAAATCAGTTGCAATTATCGTACAATAATAAACGAAAAAGGTTTAAAAAGCTTGTTAGTAAGATAAATCTTTCTTCGACAATGGAAGTGAATAATATTTGGCTTATTTAGATACTGATTATTTTTGGCACATCTATACACTTAATAAAATATAGGCTGGAAGTCGGAAGACCGAAGTTGGACGCATCCATAATTGAAGTTCGCAATTTAATGTTTTCTTCGACATTCGCCTCTCGCACAGTCACCCTTCGCCAGATCCGTAAATATAAATACAATTATTAACAGTCACTTAGATCGGATAAAAAAGTATTTTTGCAGTAGAATGAATACAGAACAATTTATTGCCCGACGATTAATAAAAGGTGGCCCCGGAAGTTTCTCGGCCCCTGTTATACGCATTGCCATTATCAGTGTGGCACTTGGTCTGGCAGTTATGATTGTATCGGTTGCTATTGTTACTGGCTTTCAGAAGCAGATCCGCGATAAAATTGTTGGATTTGGGTCGCATATCCAGATTGCCAAATTTGATTCAAATAACTCTTTCGAATTTGAACCAATCAGCAGAAACCAGGCTTTTTATACTAAACTTCAAAAAACAGAGAGCATAAAACATATTCAGGTATTTGCTACCAAAGCTGGAATTATTAAAACGTCAGAACAGATACAGGGTGTTGTTTTTAAAGGAGTAGGCACTGATTTCGATTGGTCATATTTTAATGACAAACTTGTTGCAGGTAAACCATTTTCCACAAAGGATACCACCAATGAAAATTCAGTTATTATCTCTCAATCGCTAGCTAATCTATTGACTATCAAGGTTGGCGACCCTTTGCGGATGTATTTTATTATCGATAACCTTGCCCGTGCCCGGAAATTTAATGTTTCAGGTATTTACAACACCGGGCTGGGCGAATTTGATCTGAAATTTATATTTGGAGATATCCGGCAAATCCAGAAATTGAATGGCTGGAGTTCTGATTCTGTTTCGGGATTTGATGTTTATATAAATGATTTTAGCCAGCTGGACAAAATTTGGAAAATTGTTTATAAAGAAGTGGGGTATGACCTGAATGCCAAAACTATACGCGATCTGTATCCGCAGATGTTCGACTGGCTCGATCTGCAGGATATGAACGTGATTATTATTCTTGTGCTTATGGTTCTGGTTTCGGGAATGGCAATGATCTCAACCTTGTTAATCCTTATCCTGGAACGAACCAGCATGATAGGAGTATTGAAAGCCCTGGGAGCGCGTAACCTGACAATCCGTCGGATATTTCTGTATAATGCAGCTTATATTATTGGCAAAGGATTGTTATTTGGGAATATTGCAGGAATCAGCATTTGCCTGCTTCAAAAGTATTTTAGTATTGTGAGCCTGCCACAGGAATCCTATTTTATGTCGGTGGTACCTATAAATCTTGACATTATTCATATTCTGGTTCTGAATGCCGGTACTTTAGTGGCTTGCACTTTTATGCTTTTATTGCCATCTTTTGTTGTTTCCCGTATAAGTCCTGTAAAAGCAATCCGTTTCGATTAATTCAAAAAAAAATCCTGCAGATAAATTTACTGCAGGATTTATCCTAGTATGTATGAGGTTTTTACAGACTGACTACCGAGTTTTCACTCCCCAGTGCGTTAGTAACATATTTATCGGCTGCTTCATCGTTATGCCAGATTTTGCCATCAGCTAAATAACGAAATTGTTGTTCACGTCCACTTTCCATTTCTATTGACACCGAAAAAGTGCCATCTTTAGCTTTTTTCATAGGAGTGGAAGTTTCGTTCCAACTGTTAAAATCACCAACCAGTGTAACAGATTCAGCATCAGTTTTGAATTTGAAGGTTACTTTACTAACGGGTTTGGTTTTAAGTAATTGACGTTTCTCAATCATTTTCATTAATATTGGTTAAACATAAAATTAACTCCGAAAAGCAATGCAAAAATAATACTTTTTTCTGAAACAAATTCAATGCAAAGTGTAATGCTTA
>CAIWMA010000481.1 GCA_903913645.1 uncultured Bacteroidales bacterium
AGAAGAATACTTTGCAATTCAGGATTGATATTCTTAATGCCGGCAATATGCTGAACAACAAATGGGGCGTTGGTTATGTAAGCACAACCGCATCTCCTTTATCGGTAGCCTCAATTGATGCATATTTAGTTCCTACTTACAAACTGGCTACGCAGGTAGTTTCAGTTGACGGAGTAAACACTACCATTCTAATAAGAGATTCATTTGTTAAGAGTATTAATATTGATAATGTATGGCAGGCTCAGATTGGTGTCCGCTATATTTTCTAAATTTTTAATGCGTTTTAAGAAAGCATCCGGGGAATCCCGGGTGCTTTTTTTATTCATTTGAATTACGATTTTTGACCGGTACTTATTCCTTTTATTATGCGAAAAATCCTTTTCCTTTTCGTGATTAACATTGTTGCTATATCCTGCTTCAGTCAGTCTCGTGTGATTGCAGATGGGAAGAAAAGCAATCCGCAACTGGCTCAGCCACTTGTTGTTGGACATCGTGGCGGATTTGATTCCAGGCTACCCGAGAACAGTATTGCCTTGTTCGATTTTACTTATAATAATGCTTGTAGCAAACCTATCGGAATTGAATTTGATATCAGGGAAAGCGCTTCAGGAAGTTTGTTTATAATGCACGATTCCACTATTGACAGAACCACTAATGGCTATGGTAAAATTAATTTGTTGTCGGACAGTTACCTAAAAACTCTCGTTTTGAAGGACAGGAATGGAAATCTGACAAGTGAGAAAATTCCAATGTTTTCGGAGGTCCTTCAACATTTTGTGGATAAAAATATTATGCTTATGCTGGATGTGAAGGGCAAAATTTATCCGAAAGTCATAGAAATGGTTGCTCACATGAAAATGGAATCAAAATGTATTTTGCTCACTTTTAGTCAAAGCAATACGAAATTAGTAAAGGAATCCACCGAGACGATTTTTATTTCTACTCTGGTTGTAAATAAAGCTGATTGGCAATCCCTACTCAAACTGCAGATTCCCAGCCGGCAATTAATAGCTTATGTGAACAAGGAAACTCCTCATGATGTTATAAGCGAGATTTCCCGGAAGAACGTTTTGGTTATGACGGATATGAGTGAAAGTATTTATAATAATTCAAACCACTATGATTCTTTGTATTACAAAAGTTTTCTTGCCAAAATGCAATTGGGGATTATGATTACCGATTACCCTGTTTTTGTGAATAAACAATTTTGCAGTGAATAGGCACTTTAAGTTGAAATCCGAATGATTAATTTTTATTGAAATTCTGGTTAGTACAGATATAGTGATACCTTTATAAAAAGAATAAATCGTAACTGTTTTATCAAAACTTTGATACTGATTTAGATAATTCAAACAGAAAACCCTTCAGGATGAAATCTATAAATACTTGGTCATTTATTTTTGTTGCCTTTGCATTATCAATTGTCAGCATCAGCATTTCCAATGCACAGAATGCGAAAGGCCAAACTACTGTGATTCTTTCCCTCGATGGCTTCCGATGGGACTACCCTGACAAAGTCAGCACTCCAAATCTTCATCAGATTGCCAGGAAAGGAGTTAAAGCCGTTTCATTGATTCCATCCTTTCCATCAAAAACTTTCCCAAACCATTATACCATAGCTACAGGCTTGGTTCCAGACCATAACGGGCTTGTAAACAATGGGTTTTATGATCCGGCTTTAGGGAAATCGTTTTCAATGGGAAATAAAGAGGCACGGTTCGGTCCTGAATTTTATGGAGGAGAACCAATTTGGATAACAGCGCAAAAGCAAGGTGTCAGGACAGCTTCATTTTTCTGGGTTGGATCGGATGTGGCTATCCAGGGAATACATCCTGATATATGGAAGAGTTATGACCAGGAAATACCTTTTATTCAGCGGATCGACACTATTATAAAATGGCTTAGTCTGCCTAAAGACCAGCGACCACTTTTGGTTATGGGATATTACCACGAACCTGACGAATGCGGCCATGATTTTGGGCCCGATGATGTCCACACATTTAAGATGGTGCATGAAATGGATAGCATGGTTGGGATACTGTATACCCGAATTATTCAGCTAAAAGGAGCCGATAGCATTAATTTTATTGTTGTTTCCGACCACGGGATGGGTTCAGTTTCTTCCAACAGAGTTACCGTTCTCAGGGATTTTATCCCGGAATCGTGGCCGGTACGGATTGAAGGTGGCAATCCAAACTTTAACCTGTATGCTGATGGAGCCTGGGCTGATTCGGCCTATATTTCTCTAAAAAGAGCTCTGCATATAAAAGTCTGGAAACCGTCGGAAGTTCCTCAATACCTCAATTATGGTACAAATCCAAGGGTTGGCAATATAATACTTGTTGCCGATTCAGCCTGGAGTATTTCGGTGCAAAAACCTAAAAAAGCCTATTCTGGAGGCACGCATGGGTATGATACCCGCAATACGGATATGCATGCCATTTTTTATGCAGTTGGCCCGGCTTTTAAACAGAATTATGTACAGCCATCATTTCAGAATATTCATATTTACCCTTTACTAGCTTACCTTTTAGGGATCCAACCGGCGAAAACCGATGGTGATCTGCAACAAATTGTAACTATGCTAAACCCTGTAAAAAAATGAAAATGAGACTTCTCTTTTTCTGCATTTCAGCCTGTTTTTCTGTGCCATTTTTATCTCAGGCGCAACCGGTTGTTAACCCATTACTTCAATCGGGTCCTATGTTGGGGTATTCCGATATGCGTGAATCCCTGATATGGGTGCAGACAACTTCTGAAGCGGAGGTTTATGCTGTATATTCAGAAAATACAAATCCGGGAATAACCAGGCATACCAATAAAGTAAAAACAAATAAAAGTGAAGCATTTACTGCCAGGCTGATTGCAGATTCGGTTGAGCCGGGCAATCGGTATACCTACAAAATATACATTAACAACAAGCTGGTAAACTTGCCATATGCAACGGAATTCAGAACTGCACCCTTATGGAGATGGAGGTCAGATCCTCCCGAGTTTACAATGTTAACGGGAAGTTGTGCCTATGTAAACCAACCGGAATACGATCGGCCAGGGAAACCTTATGGTAGCGATTACAGGATATTTAACGCCATGGCTACTCAAAAAGCGGATTTTGATATTTGGTTAGGTGATAACCTGTACCTGCGCGAACCCGATTGGAACACATGGACCGGCATTTTAAAAAGATATAATCATACCCGTTCCCTGCCCGAATTGCAACCTTTACTGGCATCGACGCAAAACTATGCGATCTGGGATGATCATGACTATGGAGCAGATAACAGCAACAAGTCATTTGTAAATAAAAACCAAACCTTTGAGGCATTTAAGCTTTTTTGGGGTAATCCAACGTATGGAACAGGCGATATTCAAGGAGCAATTACTTCATTTCAATGGGGTGATGCTGATTTTTTTCTGCTCGATAATCGCTGGTACCGCGATCCTGATGAGATCAATAAGGAAGGTAAGACAATGCTGGGAGAGAAACAACTTGGGTGGCTGCTCGAAAGCCTTGTAACAAGCAAAGCCACCTTTAAAATAGTAGCTATGGGTGGCCAGTTTTTGTCGGATGTGACTATAGCTGAAACATATTCGGCGTATGGTTTTGAAAAGGAAAGGGGAAAAATAATCAATTTTATATACCAGTATAATATCAGGAATGTAATATTTGTTACCGGCGATGTTCATTTTTCTGAATTATCAGTTTTGAAACAGGAAGGGAAACCAACTATTTACGACTGCACATTTTCTGCTTTTACATCAGGCTCGAACACTTCAGGAGCATCGTGGAAAAACTCTTTCAGAGTGCCTGGTACTGTTGTGATGCAGCACAATTATGGTATGTTGAAATTTTCAGGCCCGGCTAAAGCACGGAAATTGTCAGTAAGTTGCTTTAATGCAGATAATGAAAAAAAATGGGAGCAGGTTATAGTTCCGGAATAAAAGTAAATTGAAATAATTCAGGATATCAGATCAGGTTACAACCGCTTGATTATCCGAAGACTGTGAGTATAATTCCCTTGTTCAAGGCTAAAAATACCATTGTGGTCAATTGTGTCAATTTTTACCTGGCCTGATGCATGAAGGATTTTCCCCGGTTCAATAATAATTCCTACATGGATTATTTCGCCAGCCAAATTATCGAAAAATGCAAGGTCACCGGGGAGCGCTTCATCAACAAAATCTATGGCTTTACCAGCAAGTGCCTGTTGTGATGCGTCGCGGGGCAAATCCAATCCGCACATATGATAAACAATCTGAACAAGGCCCGAACAATCCACTCCCATAATACTGCGACCGCCCCACAGGTAAGGAACATTCAGATATTCGATAGCAGTTGCGGCTACCTTCGAAACCGAAAACTTCTTAGGAATCGCTTTCGTCTTGCTGATGGTGGTAAACACTTTATTCCCAAGATGAAATGTGCTCCCAGTTGATAGTGGTAAACGGCTGCCTTTGCCCAAAAGCAGATAGGTGCTGTCGTTTTTGCAATAACAGACGGCAGTTTTATCCGTGATGATATGATTTGAACTTTCTTTTGCCTTTTCAATAAATTCGTCAGTAACTGGCATGGATTGTTTTTTGTCAATCCATCCTTCGTATGTATCAGAATGCACTCGCACCAACAGCCAGTTTGCTCTCTCTTCGAGTATGCTAAAGGTTTCCCCGAATAATATCTGGGTAACCATTTCACTTCTTTCCGAAGGTTCAAATCGTACTGGAATTTGCGATAAAGGGCATATTGCGTTCATGGTCATTGAGATATATAACAGGTTTCAGGTTTGATCAATAAATTCGTGAGTGGGATTGATTCAAATAATAGTCAAAGATAGTAATTGGGCATTTGAAAACAAAAATTCATATATTCGTATGCTCTATTCCAATAACATGAAGTTAATTATTACAAAGAGGCAGTGGCGGAATTATTACCAGGTAAATAAGATTCTATTGTTTCTTATTACCCTGGTTATATTATTGGCTTTGTTTCCCCGTGAAGGGAAATTCAAATATGAATTTCAACGTGGCAAGCCCTGGCAGCACGACGATCTAATTGCACCGTTTGATTTTGCTATACTCAAGCCACAGTCAGAATTAAAGAAACAACGTATTATTGCGCTTTCCGAAGCATACCTGTTTTTCAGGGTTGACAAAGAAAAGGTCGAATATGCAAAAAGCGATTTCCTTGCCCGGCTTGATCGGGAAGGCCAGGGTAAAATAACCCCGCTGCAAAAGGAGCAGATAACAAAGAGTGGGTTTGCTTTACTCGACAGCATCTATAAAATAGGCGTCATTGAAATGATCCCTGAATTAGAAAATAAAAGCCCAGATTTTACAATTGCAGTAGTTGAAGATAATATTGCAAGAATTTTACCGGTAAACAGCCTGCTGACAATCAGCAAAGCTAATACGTATATTTTGTTGAACCTTCCTGTATTCCAGGGAGTTGAAACTAAATTTATTTTGCCTTTATTGCAGGCAAACATAACGCATAATGTTTTATTTGACGAAAATCTGACTAATGTTCAGCGTGATCAAACACTGGCAAACATTTCGACCACCAGGGGAATGGTACAGAAAGGAGAGCGTATTATCGCAAAAGGTGAACTGGTAAACGAAGCCAAATTTCAACAACTGGAATCTCTGCGGTTAGAGTTTGAGTCAAAGTCGGGATCAGGTTTTAACTTTAAAATGATTTTGCTTGGCCGGCTAATACTGATTTCAATGGCATTGATGGTTTTTGGTCTGTTCATGTATACTTTCAGGCATGATATCTATATCGAAAACCGCAATATTGTACTGTTGCTCTCGCTGGTAACTATCATGGTATCATTTACTACAGTTGTAATGAACATGAATGTTTCTTATATAATGGCTGTTCCTATATGCCTGGTACCTATTATTGTCCGGACATTTTATGATACACGGCTGGCCCTTTTTGTGCACATAATTACAATTATAATCCTGGGATTTTTGGTCCCCAATAGTTTTGAGTTTTTGTTTATGCAACTCATTACCGGTATTATAACAATAATCAGCATTGTTCACCTCAATCACCGTTCCCAGTTTTTCTTTACATCTTTGATGATACTGGTTTCGTATTCAGTTATTTATATCGGGATGACCCTGATGCAGGAAGGATCTATTGAGCAGGTGAGCAGAATTAATTTCGTGATGTTTGGTATAAGTGCTTTACTAACGCTTTTTTCCTACCCGCTTATTTACTTATTTGAAAAAATATTCGGAATGGTAACCGATGTATCATTGATTGAATTATCCGACACCAATTCAAAGCTTCTGAGGGAACTTGCTATTAAAACACCTGGCACTTTTCAACATTCGCTAATTGTTTCAAATATTGCCGAAGAAGCCGCCCGGGCAATTAATGCAAATCCCTTGCTCGCTCGTACCGGAGCTCTTTATCACGATATCGGCAAAATGGATATGCCGATGTATTATATTGAAAATCAGTCGGGTGGTATCAATCCTCATGACGATCTGTCATACGAGGAAAGTGCAGGCATCATTACTGGGCATGTGATACGGGGAATTGAAATGGCCCGGATGAATAAGCTTCCGGAAGCAATAATTGATTTTATCCGTACCCACCACGGAACGAGGTATACACATTATTTTTACAATAAATTTAAACAGGATGCCAACGGTGCACCTTTTGATGAAACTCCTTTCAGGTACCGTGGTCCTATTCCTTTCTCAAAGGAAACCTCTATTCTCATGATGGCAGATTCCATTGAAGCTGCATCACGGGCTTTGAAAGCCCCAACGGAGCAGGAAGTAAGCGAATTGGTTGAGCGATTAATTGACAACCAGATGGAAAACAGGCAGTTCCGTAATTCGTTGCTTACCCTGAAAGATATAGCAACGATAAAGAAAATAATTAAGAAGAAATTGCTCAGCATTTATCATATCCGTATCGAATATCCTGCGGCACATTGATTTATTCGTGTATCGAAAGCTCCGCACTTTGTAGATAAGGCATCGTGTCTGGCCCAAGATTGAAGAGAAGATCAATGATACTCAGATCAGGAAGGTACCCGTGAAGTTCTTCAAAGGCCTGGATATATCTTGGCAATACACAGTTTATATCCCGGAGAGGATATTTTGGATGAAAACTGTTTCGTAAATCAGAATACTCAGGTTTCATGACGTATTCTTCGGTATAGGAAATCTCTATAGTTTTAAATTTCAATACTTTAAATAAAGCATTTAAGATTTCCCTGTCGAAGTCAACCAGGAGATCGTATTTCCGGGTAAATATGGATTCAAGAAAATCGCGGTAAAATAGAAAATAAGGTGTTTTGTTGTAGGCTGTAACAATGGATCGCCAATGCAGCTGCTGCCAGTTTTTCGAATTATCTATTTGTATATCAAATGTTTTAGTATGATTGCCGTTTATCCGTTTTACAGGTATGGTAAGACTTAAAATGCCAGATGCAGTAGCGATGTTGCACCGGTTGCGAAAAGTTTGTTTGGGATAGGTTTCATGCACTTCGAGCACTGCTTTGCCGGATTGTACTACGACAGCCATCCAGGAAATGGGCGGTATATAGGCTATGGAAAGAAGTGCAGGTCTCATTCGTTAGTTTTCAAGGCAAAAGTACTAAAAAGAGAAAGGGCAGCCAATCCGGCTGCCCTTTTCAAACTGTTATAATTTTAAAATTAATTGGAGGCAAGTAATACTTCGTTTATTGCATCGGTCATTGCCTGCTTTGGTAAAGCACCCATTGCCATCTGAGGTTTTCCGTCTTTAGGACAGAAAAGCAGCGAAGGAATGCTCTGTATTCCAAAAGCACCGGCCAGTTCCTGCTCTGTTTCAGTATTTACTTTGTAGATATTTATTTTGCCATCGAATTCTTTCGAGAGTTCTTCCAGGATAGGAGCAACCATTTTACATGGGCCGCACCAGTCAGCGTAAAAATCAATTAAACAAGGCAGTTCGCCTTCAAATTTCCATTCCTGGTTCAGTTCGTAGTTAAATACTTTTGTAAGGAAAGTTTCTTTTGTTAAATGTTCCATTATCGTATGTTTTTTAAGTTTATCGGATTGTTATTTCTTCTTTTTTAATAATACTTCTGTTACTATTTTTTCATAAGTTTCTTTTGGCAATGCTCCCTGAGTCATCTGTGGTTCGCCTGTGGAAGGGCAGAAAAATACTGTAGGAATGCTTTGGATACCGAAAAACTGTGCCAATTCACGTTCCTGGTCTACATTTACTCTATAAATAACAACCTGGCCTTTGTATTTCCCAGAAAATTCTTCCATAATAGGCGCCACCATCTTACATGGTCTGCACCAATCAGCATAAAAATCAATAATGCACGGTTTGTCTCCCTTAAAAACCCATTTCTTGGGGTCTTTCTTATAGTCATAAACTTTTTCGAGGAATATGGCATTTGTCAGCTGAATCACTCCATCACTTTCACCTGAAACAGCAGTGATATTGTTTACTGGCTGTCCTTCAACAGATGTATCGGCCTGTTCGGTCATTGTTGTAACTGATGAACCTGGTTTCTTTTCGGGAGAGGCTGATCCTCCGCAACTGCTAAGCCAAACTACTGACAGGAATACGAATCCAAGGAATGTGTTTTTCATTTTGTCGTTTTGTGGGTTATGATTTTTTTTTTGATGGCGCAAAGATATATTATTTTTCAAATATATCGCATAAAGATCACCATTTTATTTTATCTTTGTCAACAATTATCGTGCCACTGCATTTTTGTCATGGTGTTGGCATTAAACATTTTATTAAACGCATGGAAAGCAAAAGAGTTGTTAATTTGAAAGAATTATTTGGTCAGCTTGATACTGAAAAGTTCAGAGAAACATTCAGTACACAGGAGTTATGTCTCGAAATACTGGCAAAAGCTAAATGGGCTGATGGATTTGTATGCCGTAATTGTGGTCATGAAAACTTTTGCAAGGGACGGACTCCATTTTCCAGGAGATGTACACGGTGTAAAAAAGAGGAATCGGCTTCGGCTCATACTATTTTTCATCATTGCAGGATTGAACTTCCACGTGCATTTGAAATAGCATATATGGTTTGTGGTGCACCAGGAATACCGGCATCGGAAATTTCAAGAATAATGGAAACCAGGCATATGACATGCCTAAACTTTAAGAAGCATATTCTGCAATGCCTTCAATCGGATGGAAACCTTATTACCGGGTCGAAAGAAACTGGATAAGACGATCCCGGGCAACTCATTCTGACGGAATTACTATAAAAAAAAGAGACTAACCTTACGGAAAGCCTCTTTTACATTATAGGTAGTTCTTTTTATTTTACAGTTTTAATTTCGACCCTGCGGTTAAGTGCACGACCGGCCGAAGTTTTATTATCGGCTGCCGGGTTAGCTTTTCCATAGAATTTCTTAACCAGGCGATCTTTAGCAATTCCTTTCTTAACAAGATATTTGATTACATAATCAGCACGTTTTTCTGACAGCTTCAAATTGTAATCAGCAGTTCCGATTTCGTCAGCGTGACCTTCAATATTTATGGTTACGTCGGCATGGTCATTCATAATTGTAACAACCTCATCAAGGTCTTTTGTGTATTTTGTGAATGCAATTGATTTGTTAATTCCGAAGTAAACTACTTTGAAATATTCAAATTTCTTCACTTCAGGACATCCGAAATTAGAAGCTACACCAAATACCTCAGGACATTTGTCTACATTATCGGCAATACCATCACCATCGGTATCAGGACAGCCTTTGAACTGAGCCGTTCCTTTTACATCAGGACAGGCATCTTCGCTGTCGATAATTCCATCGCCGTCACGGTCAGGACAACCTGCAAATTCTTTCTTGCCTGCAACATCAGGACATTTGTCATCTTTATCAGCAACGCCATCGTTATCCTTGTCAGGACATCCGTTGAGTTCTGCTTTTCCTGCAGCATTAGGACAAGCGTCCTGGCTGTCAATAATGCCATCGCCATCTGTATCGGGGCAACCTTTAAATTCAGGTTTGCCGGCTACATCCGGGCATGCATCATCTTTATCTGCAATACCGTCGTTGTCTTTATCAGGGCAGCCGGCTAGTTCAACTTTACCAGGAGTTTCAGGGCAAGCATCAACTTTGTCTTTTACACCGTCACCATCTGTATCTTTTTGACCAAAACGAACTTTTACACCAAATGTGTAGTGCATGTAAGTGTCATATTTATAAGCAGTTGTTGCTATATCCCGGCCTGGCATAAAATCATAAGCGGCCTGAAAATTAAGACCAACTTTTTCTGTAAGCCAGAAATTTACACCAACGCCTGTAACTTGTTTAAAATAGGTTGTTTTATCAGCACCCAAATCTTTAATACCTGAAGCTCCAAGTCCTAAGTAAATATATGGATCGAACCAGCATGATTCTTTCAGCATATATCCATTAGCAAATTTATATGCCAGGTTTAAATCACCCGTCCAGAAATTTTCGCTGCTTAAAGGCTGCTTAAGAGAAGACATTCTGTCATATTCAAGTTTGCTGATTCCAACTTGTCCGAAAACATTGAACGATGGATTTAGTGATCTGTTTACTGAAATCGCAGATGGAAATGAATAACCCTGCCACTTGGTATACTGGAATTGCTCAGGGAATTTATAGTGAACAACGTCAAAGTCTTCGTACTGCCAGTTAATCCCGATAGCCCATCTGTAGTCAGTGTTTTGGGCGCGAAGGTTAAATGAAATTGCTATTAAAGCAATAAGTGCAAGAAGTGTAAATTTTTTCATAATTACGTTATTTGAATTGATTTTATGTTTTGCTTGTTGTTTGTTTGATAATATGTTTTCAGAAACATCTGAATGTATAACCAGGACTCAAATTAGAACAACTTGAAATAGTATGCAAATATGGTGATAAAAACATAAAAACACAAGACCTTTCATCTGTATTTAATTGAAAACAGAATTCTCCTTTTCTAAAATTCTTTAGGTCAGATAGTTGCAACTTCAATGTTGCTACGTGATTTCAGGTTGCGTTTTGTTTATTAACGTTGCTGAACTGATAATAAAGATCAATTAAAACGCTTTTACTTGTAATGAATATTCGTATTACTTGAGCCAAAGCTATATTCCTTTTAAATAATTATGTCGCTAAAATCTGTAGTTACCATGATTTTATAAAATACCTAAGTCTGTAACTATTCAGACTGATCCAATGGCTTGCTTATCCTGTTGGTTTGAATAAAAAAGCCCGTAAAATGTTGATTCACGGGCTGTAACCAGAAAGTTAAAGTAACAAAATTACTGCATCCGAATAATCCAGCCGGATACTTCATTTGCAATCTTTATATTGTATTCGAGTGCAATTTGCCGGTAATTTATAAGGTCTACAATAGTACCAATGAAGCATAACCCAGCAGTGAAAAAGTAGAGAATTCCCATTCCAATCTGGTCGGTTAGGAACCTTTGGATCCCGGCAATGCCGAGAAAACCTGCCAGTCCTGCCAGCAGGATCATTTGAGGATCGCGGCGACGGCTACGGTAAAAGTTGGCGAAATTCAGCATTTGATCATCCGTATAGGTTTTTGTCAGCGAATCAACATAAGTCATTTCCTGCATGTCGAGTTCCGGCATTAATTGATAAAGTTTTGTGTTCATTTTGTTTAGGGATTTAGGTTAATTCGTTTATTTGGTTTTTTGCTTAAGAATGATTCATGATTGTTGTTTAATTAATTCATTAGTGATATTTGCTTTTGAAATTCGAAGTAATTTTTGAAAACAATTACAATGCGTGCTGTTAAAACTGCCAGGGCAAATATTGCAAGGGGGTGCATGTTAAACGATTCGGTTAAACGCCCGTGAAGAAGTAAGATGCAAGCTCGTCCTAATCCGCAACCGGGGCAATGCTGAAATCCTGCAAGACTCAAAGGACAAATCGTAAAATGTTCACCTGAAGGCGGAGGAGAAACAGCAAAATATATGATTGCTGCTATCCAAATAAAAGCTTCGAGGTTGTGAACCATGAAATTCCAAAAACTTTTGAAATCCTTAATCATTGCTGGATTGTTTCAGATGTAGTTTTGACGCAGATCGCTTAAAAAGGTTACAATCCTTGTGATCGTATTATTTTATAAAATTAACGATTTATTTTGAAACTGTTTCATACGATTCCTTTTAGATTTAAGATTGTCACAGAAACTTTAGTTTACCTCCACATTGTATTTTACAAACATTTCATGTACGTTTGGCGAAAAATCATTTGATTATGAAGATCCTGATTACCAATATAAAAGAACTGGTTGGAATTGATGAATCCTTCAACCCATACTTTAGCGGAGCCGCTATGGGAAAGTTACAAACCATAAAGAATGCATTTCTGTTTATTGATAAAGGTCTGATCCTGGAATACGGGAGTATGGATCATCTTTTTATACCTGAGGACTGGAAGAAAAAAGGCATTAAAGTAATTGATGCCACCGGGAAACTGGTTTTTCCTTCTTTTTGCGATTCGCACACGCACCTGGTGTATGCTGGCAGCCGCGAAATTGAATATGTTGATAAAATTAGAGGTTTATCATACGAAGAGATTGCAAAACGTGGCGGTGGAATTTTGAATTCGGCTAAGCGTTTGCACGACGCAACCGAAACTGAGCTTATCGGCGAAGCCCTCGAACGACTGGAAGAAATTACCTGGCTTGGAACCGGCGCTGTCGAAATAAAGAGCGGTTATGGCCTTAATACCGATGATGAACTTAAAATGCTTCGGGTTATCAGGGATTTGAAAAGTTTATCGCCGCTTACTATCAAATCTACTTTTCTTGGCGCTCATGCTATTCCAATGGAATACCGGGGCAAACAACATGAATATGTCGATATGGTTATCAATGAAATGATTCCACAAGTGGCTGCCGAAGAACTGGCCGATTATATTGATGTTTTCTGCGACAAAGGATTTTTTACCGTCGAAGATACTGAGCGGATTTTAATGGCCGGCATGAAACATGGACTTAAACCGAAGATTCATGCCAATGAGCTGGATTATTCCGGCGGTATCCAGGTTGGCGTGAAATATGGTGCTTTATCCGTTGATCATCTCGAATATACCGGTGATGCTGAAATTCAGGCGTTAAAAGATTCAGAAACTATGCCTACCATTTTACCCGGCGCAGCATTTTTCCTGAATATGGTACATGCCCCGGTGCGTAAAATGATAGATGCAGGATTACCTGTTGCTTTGGCTAGTGATTTTAATCCGGGATCATCACCTTCGGGAAATATGCAACTCGTGCTTTCCATGGGATGCATTATGTACAGGATGACGCCCGAAGAAGCCATCAATGCCACGACTTTGAATTCTGCCTATGCCATGGGCGTAAGCGAGGAACTGGGAAGTATTGCAATTGGGAAAACAGCAAATGTTTTCATTACCAAACCCATGCCCGGCATTGAATTTATGCCTTATGCATTCGGCAGCAACAAAGTGGATACGGTTATTTTAAATGGTAAAGTTCTCTAAAATCAGCAAAAAATCACCTCATTTTGCCTGACAGACAAAGCCTGCAAACTCTTTTCAACCACTCATAACTCATAACTAACTTCTTACTCACTTCGGCCAAAGGTAATACATATAAATCAGGTACATGCCAATCATGAAAATACCATCATCGCGTTTGAGTATATATTTGGCCCGGAAGAATTGAAGTAAAAATAAAGTTACTCCGAACATCACGAAAAGATCAATATTACTGATGGCTATGGCCGAAAGTGGATTGATTAAAGCAGATATGCCAATAACTCCAAGTATATTGAAGATACTTGCTCCTATCACATTCCCAATCGCGATGTCGTATTGTTTTCTGGTTGTGGCATAAATTGAAGTAGCCAGTAAAGACGTGCTTGTGCCTATGGTAATAATTGTTAAACTGATAATGGTTTCACCCACACCCAATAAACGGGCAACAGATACAGCTCCGTTTACGAGCAATTGTGATCCGGCAAGCAAAACACCAATTCCCAGAAAGATCAGGCTGGCTGAATAATACCATTTCATTCTAGGATCCGGAATAGATTTCCCAAATTCGTTATGTACATCAGCGTTTATTTCCTTGCGGGAAAGTATAATTTTTACAGTTGTATAGAGAATTAGTCCCAAAAGCAAGATTCCGCCTTCAAACCGGTTTATTTGCCGGTCAGCAAAAAGCATCATGAAAATAATAGTAGAAAGAACAAGTATAAGTATTTCGAATTTAAGCAATTGCATCTTTATTTTCATAGAAGAAACCAATGCTGAAATTCCAAGTATAATACAGATATTAAATAAGTTACTGCCCATTACATTTCCAATTGCAATATTGCTGTGACCGGATAAGGCAGCATTAACACTTACTGTGAATTGCGGTAAACTGCTTCCAAAAGCAACTATAGTTAATCCGGCTATCAAAGGCGAGATGCCAGCTTTAAGCGCAAGGGATGAACTGCCTTTTACAAGCCAGGATGTACCAAAATACATTAAAATGAGTGAGCTAAGAATAAAGAAAATGGGAAGGAGCATTATTTCTCAGGGATTTCAGTATGAATTTACTGTTTCAATAGTACGTTTAAATGAATAGTTTCAGTATATCCCTGATTGCTTTTTCATCAGGCAACTGTAAATCATAATCTGGTATGGAAACAGTGCCACCCATGGTTACTAAAGGTTGCTTGAATTCCATTTTGCCAGGGACAAAGGACCGTGCTGATAAATGGATTTCCCTTGCCCCTGTATTTTCTGTTATATTTTTGATATTGGCGAGGTTAACGCCGCTTCCTGGCATTATGGAAATGCGGTCACCAGCTTTTTTAACTAGTTCCGCCAGTTTTTCAATTCCCTCGGAAGCAGTTTGTCTTCCGCCGGAAGTCAGGATCCTGGCACAACCTGCATAAATAATAGCTTCCAAAGCTTCATCCTGATCTTTTGTCATATCAAAAGCCCGGTGAAAGGTTACATTCATTGGAGCCGCAGCATCTACGAGTAATGCCATTCTTTCCTCATCCACGCTACCATCCGGATTCAGTATTCCGGCGACAATACCTTCCATGCCAACAACTTTAGCAGCTGCCACATCGAGCAGCATGGCTTCAAATTCTTTTGTAGAATAGCAGAAATCGCCTTCACGCGGACGGATCATTACATGAATGGGTATTTTAACATATTTTCGTGCCAGGCGCATAGTGGCAGCAGAAGGTGTGAGACCGCCTTCGGCAGGAGCGGAGCAAAGCTCAATTCTGTGAGCCCCTGAATTAAAAGCCGCTATGGCTGCCTCGAGGCTGAAAACTGCAATTTCTATTAACATTATTGATGGAATTAAAAATCAAAATTAGTTTATTGTTTTGAATATCCTGAAAATTTGAGAATCTGAAAATTTGTTAATTCACATTAAGTGATCTGATTGTTGTTAAACATGTACTGGTAATAATTTCAAAATAGGAACAATGTATTTAAATGAACCTCATGCACGCTTCAATTCCCAAAAACAATAATTTTTCTAAATGCTACCATTGCTTACTATTTTGTTAATTTTGCACTTCCTTTCAGGTTAGATATTTTTATAAAGTATTGAAATACAAAATTATATGAAACAATTAATCGAGTGCGTTCCGAATTTCAGCGAAGGCTGCAACATGGCTATTATTAAACAGATCACTGATCGTATCGAATCCGTTGAAGGAGTCCGTTTACTTGATGTTGATCCGGGCAAAGCTACCAACCGCACCGTTGTAACTTTTGTCGGAACACCCGATGAAGTGATTGAAGCTGCTTTTCTGGCAGTTAAAAAAGCTTCCGAAGTTATTGATATGCGCACTCACAAAGGCGAGCATCCCCGTTTTGGTGCAACTGATGTATGTCCACTAATACCTATCGCTGGGATTTCTATGGAAGAAACGGCAGCTTATGCTCACAAACTTGCTGAACGCATCGGCAACGAACTTGGAATCCCTGTCTATTGTTACGAAAATGCAGCATCTTCTGAAGAACGTCGCAACCTGGCCAACAACAGGTCAGGAGAATACGAAGGTTTGCCTAAAAAGCTGGCTGATCCGCATTGGAAGCCCGATTTTGGACCTGCTGAATTTAATGAAAAGGTAGCGTTAACTGGTGCTATAGCTGTTGGTGCACGTGATTTTCTTGTTGCCTATAATGTAAATCTGAATACTACTTCAGTTCGGAGAGCCAATGCAGTTGCCTTTGATATTCGGGAAAAAGGGCGTCCTGTTCGTGAAGGAAACCTGGTTACCGGCAAGATTAGAAAGGACGAAAACGGGAAAGAAATCTGGACTCCGGGATCGCTCAAAGCTTGTAAAGCTATCGGATGGTTTATCGAAGAATACGGAATTGCGCAGGTTTCTATTAACCTGACAAATATCAGCATTACTCCGGTTCATGTTGCTTTTGAAGAATCATGCCTGAAAGCCCAGCAACGCGGAATGCGCGTTACCGGTTCTGAACTTGTTGGGTTAATTCCCCTTAAAGCAATGACAGATGCTGGTAAATACTTTTTGCTCAGGCAGCAGCGTTCGGTTGGTGTTTCGGAGCAGGAACTAGTTAAAATTGCAATCAAATCCCTGGGCCTTGACGACCTTAAACCATTTAATCCCAAAGAAAAAATTATAGAATATTTATTAGCCGGCGAAAATGATAAAAAACTTGTCAGCATGACTTTGGAAGATTTTGCCAATGAAACGGCATCAGAATCACCTGCGCCTGGCGGAGGTTCCATTTCTGCTGCTATGGGTGCATTAGGGATTTCATTGGCTACAATGGTTGCTAATCTTTCATCTCACAAAGCAGGTTGGGACGATCGCTGGGAAGAGTTTAGCCGTTGGGCCGAAAAAGGGCAGTCGCTTAAAGATGAGTTACTTATGCTCATTGACGAAGATACGCGTGCTTTTAACCTAATTATGGATGCATTCGGTTTGCCAAAAGGAAACGATACAGATAAAGCACTACGAACTGCTGCTATTCAGGATGCAACAAAGTTTGCGATTGAAGTGCCTTTCCGGGTTATGCAGCGATCATTCGATTGCATGGAAATTATAAAAGCCATGGCCGAAACTGGC
>CAIWMA010000482.1 GCA_903913645.1 uncultured Bacteroidales bacterium
AGTGGATATGCATCGGTTTCAGATTCTGTGAGGCTGGCACATCCGAATAATTATTATGTTGGCGACCAGAATGCGCTGTTTTTAAGAGTACAGTATTCCTATAAGGATTATTTGAAATTTGGATTCGTTGCTGAAAAAGATCCGGGGGAATCCTTTTTACCCAAATCCGATACTTTGCCCAAAGGTTTTGACTTTTATTCTGTTCACCTTTTTATTAAAAATATCGGTATTGTAAAACAACTGGCCATAGGTGATTACCATGTTCAGTTTGGCCAGGGTTTGACTTTGTGGTCAGGATTTTCGGCGGGCAAGGCAGCCGGATCCGTGGTGATGAGGAAAAGAGCCCCGGCATTACGTCCCCATGCCTCAAGTAACGAATATGCATTTTTAAGAGGCGCAGCCACTACAATTTCATTAGGCAAATTCGACCTCACCGCATTTTATTCAAGACGGAAAGTAGATGCCAACGTTGTTCCAGCCGATTCCGTAAATTCGACGCAAGATATGATTACTTCACTTCAGGAAACCGGTTACCACCGGACACCGGGAGAGATCGCCGATAAAGGAGCTAACCGAGAAACAGCAGCTGGAGGACACATATTATATAACGGCCAGCGAATAAGGGCTGGCGTCACTTTATTTCACGTGAATTATGAAATTCCTTTCGAGCCGGACAATGAGCTGTACAAGAAATTTCAACCTACTCTCAATTCAAATACCTATACGGGAATTGATTACAGTTATAATTACAGAACACTTACTTTATATGGTGAGGCGTCCAAACAGATAGATGCTGGGCTAGCTTTTTTGCAGGGACTTTCTTTCAGCCCGGATCCCCGGCTGGCAATCGCAATGGTGTATCGTAATTATCAAAAAGATTACCTTAACAACTTTAATTCCGCTTTCGGTGAAAGCAGCAACAGCACCAACGAGAAAGGGCTTTATTTCGGAATGGTCGCAACACCTTTCAATAAAATTACTTTGAGTGCCTACGCTGATATGTTTAAATACGAATGGCTGACTTATAGTGTTGATGCACCCTCCGGAGGCCAGGAGTATTCAGCCCAGTTGGCTTACAATGTGTCACGCCGCGGGGATATTGTTTTTAGTTATAGAAATATGATTAACCCGATGAATTATACACTTGCCACAGATAAAATGAACCAGATTGGCGAATCCAAACGGAATTATTACAGGTTACAGTTTAATTACCAGGCACTTCCCTGGCTCAAGTTACAAAGCCGGATTGAAATCACAAAACGCAGTGTGCCATTAACAGAAAAAGAATCCGGATATCTTATTTACCAGGGATTCCAGGTAACCCCGTTGAAAAAGAACTGGAACATCAGTTTCCGGTATTCCTTGTTTGATACCGATTCGTACGATTCCAGGTTATATGTTTTTGAACAGGATGTACCGTATTCATTTTCAGTGCCGGCATTTTCGGGACAGGGCAGCCGCTTTTACATAGTATATAATGCAACCTTAAGCAGGAGTATTTCCCTGATTTTACGCTATTCGCAAACATGGTATTCAGACAGGACAGTTATAAGCAGCGGACCAGACGAAATTGATGGAAATAAAAAATCTGATTTCAAAGCAGTGATCCGGCTATCTTTTTAAATTACAACAGGTTGCCATCTGATAACTTTTTCATTCGGGTAATTTAACACCCTTTGAAAATAAAGAAATTAGTTTATTTTTGCCCATCATAAGAAATTTCATAAACGCGGTTAACTCAAAATTTAATCTATGTTAAAAAATCATCCTAAAGGTTTATTGGTGGCCTTCTTCACTAATATGGGCGAGCGTTTTGGCTTTTACACCATGATGGCAATTCTGGTTATGTTCCTGCAGGCACGTTATGGCCTTGATGCCGATTCTGCTGGAAGCATTTATTCATGGTTCTATTTTGCCATTTATGCCCTGGCTCTCGTGGGAGGAATGTTAGCAGATTGGACTAAAAAGTATAAGTCTGTAATCTTTATCGGCCAAATTATCATGTTTGCCGGTTATTGTATCATAGCTATTCCAGGTTCTGAATTATGGGTTTCCATAGCAGCCTTGCTTACCATTGCATTAGGTAACGGATTATTTAAAGGCAACCTACAGGCTGTTGTAGGCCAAATGTACGATGATGAAAAGTATAAGAAACTGCGTGATGGTGCTTTCATGATTTTTTATATGGGCATTAACGTAGGTGCATTTTTTGCACCATTTGTTGCCAAAGGAATTAAAGGATACTGGCTAAAAACCAACGGATATGTTGAAAACGCCAACCTTCCATCTCTCTGCCATCAATACCTAGCTGGCACATTGAAAAATTCAGATCAGTTTCAAAGCCTTGCCAATGCCGCCATAATAAACGGGAGCGGAAAAACTGCTTTAGATCTGTCAGCCTTTGCCACAGATTATATAAAGGTATTCTCCACAGGTTTTAACTATGCATTTGCAGTTGCTGCCGGTGCAATGATTTTATCATTAATAATTTATATCATATTCAACAAAGCCCTGCCTTCGAAATACAAACTGGATTTAGCCGACTCACAAACCAAAGTAATTGATAACAGCAAACCGTCGGTGAGCCTTGCTGCCAATATGAAATACATTATGATCTCGCTTGGATTAATGGCTGTGATCGCCGTATTATTTCATATAGCTGATGGCTATTCGGATATTAAGGATATTGATTACAAGTTAGGACTTGCAGTAGGGCTGTTTGTTGGTTTTGTTTCATTGATATTCCAGCTATCTACTAAAGAAGAAAAACCACGCGTAGTGGCATTAACTTTAGTATTTGTAGTGGTAATATTCTTCTGGATGTCATTCCATCAGAACGGGCTTACGCTTACAATGTTTGCACGCGACTATACAACACAGTTTGTGGGTCCGTTTACCAACCTGTTCTTCAATATCTGGTCGATATTATCAGTAATTGCAGCAATAGGCGGGAGTGCAATGATTTTCTTTACAAAAAAAATCACAACCCGCATTCTAGGAGCTATAGGATTTGTAACGTTTGGAGCATTAAGCTATTATTTTGCATCACATTACCAGGATTCAAATCTCATTTCACCTGAAGTGTTCCAGTCCTTTAATCCACTTTTCATTGTTGCATTAACACCTTTAGTAATGGGTATTTTCGCCTGGCTGAGCAAAAACGGGAAAGAGCCCTCATCGCCACGAAAAATTGGCATAGGAATGGTGATTGCAGCATTCGGTTTTATCCTTATTTTAGTTGCGTCGCTTGGATTAGTTTCGCCTAAAGAAATGAGTGGTGTAGCTGTTGCTGAAGTGGACAGGGTTTCCCCGTATTGGTTAATGAGTTCATACCTTATTTTAACCATTGCCGAACTTTTCTTAAGCCCGATAGGACTTTCATTTGTTGCCAAAGTGGCACCTCCACGCTTCCAGGGTATGATGCAGGGAGGCTGGCTATTGGCTACTGCCATCGGCAACAAATTCCTTTTTGTAGGAAGCTTATTGTGGGGAAAGATCGAACTTTATATGCTTTGGGGCATATTTATTTCCTGTTGCTTTTTAGCAGCGGTATTTATCTTCTCTATCATGAAAAGGCTTGAAAATGCTACTAAATAACTGAACAGATTACCAAACACCAAAACCAAACCCGAAAGGCTGAGTCATATGATTCAGCCTTTTGTTATTAAAAAATAACCGACTTTTGCAGTATGACAGATTCCAAGTATCCATGGGGACATGATCGCCGCTATAATTCTTACTCCGAATATTTCAGGCGTACTTTTGGCACCCGGGTACAAAAAGTAACCATTGATGCAGGATTTACCTGTCCGAATCGAGATGGAGTAAAAGGTATAGGCGGTTGTACGTATTGCAACAACGATGCATTTAATCCTTCGTACTGCCAGCCGCATAAAAGCATCACGCAACAAATCACCGAAGGCATCGAGTTTCATAAAGTACGCTACCGCAGGGCTGGGAACTACCTGGCTTATTTCCAGGCATATTCAAATACATATGGTTCATTGGATTACCTGAAATCA
>CAIWMA010000483.1 GCA_903913645.1 uncultured Bacteroidales bacterium
CAAAAAGTACAGCAGCATATTACAATGGCAAATCATATAATAAGAACAACGTTGAATATGTGATGTCAAATACCTATTGGTACCAGGATATTTATCATGCTTTGGGAGCACATGAATCAGTTGAAGTTGCGGGGTTGCCTGACAATATGCACTATAAACTTGCCATGCAGCCAGGCTTATATGCCCAGTATTGCTTTAATTCCACTTTTGCGCTGATGATCGAGTTTAATTATATGAAGCTCAAAGCAAATGATGTTATTACGTTTGATGTTGATCCACCACAGGATTATCTTGGCCAACATCAATTGATTTTATGCCCCATGCGTGGTGTTGAAGAACGGATTTATGCCGATATAGGCCTTAAACGCACCTACCCCAAAACGGATAAGTTATCCTATTTTATAATGGGCGGGGTGAATGTGAACAGCACGCAGGTTAAAAAATCTTCCTTTTACGTGGAGGAAGTCGAATACAGCATGATCAATGTGTATGCTAATGGGGGGTATGTTCCAAATGGTAACACACAGTCCTTTAGTGTTTACCAGGGAGGAATCGGGGTAGGTGGATTTGGTGGTGCAGGCGTAGCACTTACCTTTGGAAATAGCGTTGTTATAGAATCCGGCTTTACCGCGCACTGGCTAATGGTGCAGCTCGACGGCTACAAAAATATGAATCCCGGGATCGGAGCATTTATACGATTCATGTACTAAACATCTCACAATTAAACTGCTACAAATTCTTGAAGACAGTCTCTTATATCTTTTTAAGGTTCATGATTATCCTTGTTGGGATTATGCCCTTCCGGATGATGTATGTTTTGTCTGATCTGTTTTATTTTCTTATCTACCATGTAATTGGATACAGGCGCAAAATTGTGGAGTGCAACCTGAGGAATTCATTCCCTGAAAAAAATGCAGCTGAAATCAGTTTGTGTACACAAAAATTCTTTAGTCACCTTTGTGATATCAGCCTCGAAAGCATCAAAGGGTTTTCGATGACAAAGAAAGAACTTATACGCAGGCACCGCATTTTGAATCCCGAACTAGCTGATCATTATTTCAATATCGGCATCAGCGCCATTGCCGTGCCGGGTCATTACAACAATTGGGAGTGGGGGTCGTTATCTCCTGGTTTGCAGATTAAGTATCCGATTGTAGGGTTTTACAAATGCATGAGTAACGGATTGGTCGATACATTTGCTAAGAAACACAGGGCGAAATTTAATACCCGTCTGGCTTCATTAAAAGAAACCTGTAATACTTTTAATGAACTCTCAGCTGTTCCTCATGCTTATATTATGGCTGCTGATCAAAGTCCGACAAACCTGAAATCGTGTTATTGGTTTGATTTTTTTAACCAGGATACAGCCTGGCTGCATGGGCCGGAAAAATACGCGCGAAAATACAACTGGCCAGTAATCTATGTTGATATTCAAAAGGTAAGAAGAGGTTTTTATGAACTGAAACTGGTGCTGCTTACGGATGATCCTGGATCCTTACCCGATGGTGAAATAACCAGGCTTTATACGCAGCACCTCGAAAAATCAATTATGCAGGAACCAGCCTACTGGCTCTGGTCGCATAAGAGATGGAAGCACAAAAGGGTTAAGGGATTAGGATTTGGGAATTGAAAAGTTTCAGGTTTCAGGTTTAAAGGTTCAATGATCAAGCGATCTCACTATTCTGCTTCAGATTCTTCTCTTTGAACTTTTTAGTTGCAGCTTTGCTTTTTAACTATTGCATTTTAACTTTTGTCCCTTTGCATTTTAACTTTCCCGATTCGAAGATTAACCTATCCGAATAACTATTTTCGATTAACAAATAACCATTAACCATTAATCATTAACTCCCTTACCCCCCGGAGTACATATTCTCAATTTCTTCTTTAAACTGCTCAGCAACCACTCGGCGTTTTATTTTAAGGGAAGGCGTTAATTCACCAGTCTGTATAGTAAACTCTGCCGGAAGCAGAGCTATTTTTTTCACTTGTTCGTAGGGTGACAAGTCTTTTTGAAGTTCATCTATCCGCTTCTGATAGAATTCTATTACGGCTTTTTCTTTTACCTGGTATTCCTTTTTAATTTTTTCAAAGCCCATCTCTTTCATCAACTCATCGAAAGCAATTGCTGCAGGAACTACAAGCGCTGTAACGTATTTGCGCTCGCTTCCTATTATAGTTATCTGTTCAATATATTTATCGTCAGACAGCAAGGATTCAATTTTCTGTGGTGCAATGTATTTCCCGGATGATGTTTTTATGATGTCCTTAATGCGGTCTGTAAGGAAAAGATACCCGTTTTCATCGAGCCGGCCTGCATCTCCGGTGCTGAAATATCCATCTTTCAGAACTTCGGCAGTAAGTTCCGGTTTCTTGTAATATCCCTTGAAAACAGTCCCGCCTTTTACCATGATCTCATTGTTTTCTCCTATTTTCACCTCCAGCAGTGGCATAACTTTACCTACTGAATTTGTATTTATATCATCGTCGAGCAGGCAGGTAACGGAGGCAACGGTTTCGGTGAGACCATAGCCTATTTTAATATGAATGCCGACTTGTTCAAAAAAATGAATAATATCGAGCGAAAGGGCAGCACCCCCGCATACCATAAACCTGAAATTTCCGCCAAGGACTGCACGTCCTTTGGAGAGAACAAGTTTATCTGCAATAGCATAGGCGATACGCAGACCGAACGGAACAGGTTGTTTGATACACAGGTAGTTGAAGCGTTTGCCTCCCATACTGATCGCCCATTTAAACATAGCCTGTTTTGTTTTAGAGCTTCTTGAAATTTTGGAATTCACACCTTCATACGTTTTTTCGAAGAAACGCGGAACCGAGCACATCACCGTTGGTTTAACTACCTGAACAGCATCAACTACTTCCTTTGGATTACGCAGGTAATATGACGTCATTCCTTTGCTCAAAGCGATAAATGTCCACCCTCTTTCAAATATATGGCTGAGTGGAAGGAAGCAAAGTGAAACATCTTTATCACTGATAGTAATCCGTAAATCGTGAATGCGCACACAATGCATGAAATTTCCGACCGAAAGCATCACACCTTTTGGTTCGCCTGAAGTACCTGAAGTATAAAGAATAGAACAAAGATCCTGTTCTTTAGCCTCACTTGAGACAGCCTGCAGTTGCTCATCGTATTTTGTGTCACGTCCTGAGTTCATGAAATCAGAAAAATATTCGGAAGGAGTTTCTTTATTGAATTTTACATTTGGATCAAACACTACAATTTTACGAAGAGTAGAAATTTTTCTGACAAGTTCATCTGCAACATCATATTGCTCCTGTTCCCCAACAAGTAAGAGCACACTTTCTGTTTCATTAATCATATATTCTGCCTGGGCGGCGCTTGTTGATGAAAACAAAGGCACAGATACAGCGCGAATTAGTTGCAAAGCGTAATCGCATATAGTCCATTCGGGCATATTGCGCGACATAATGGCAACCTTGTCGCCCGGTTTCACACCATTGGTTAGCAGCGCTTTTGCTGTATCCTGAATGCTTTGCCAGAATTCTGTCCAGCTGATAGGGGTCCAGCTTTTATCACTTTTCTGGTAGAAAAGCGCGTTTCGCGAACCGTATTTTATACTGTTTTCGCGGATTATCGAGGTAAGAAGCTGGTTTTCCATGATGAATAATTTGTGGGGTTATGCATTTTGTAAATGAGGGCAGATGTGACTTCTGTTTTTCATGTTTACTATTTGTTAACCGGAAACAGATCATTTCAAATCGAGGTAAAGGTATAATAATATTATAAAATGAACAATACATGTTGATAGCTATATATTAGGCTTTTGACTTCATTTTCATTTGAAAAACCTGCATTTGTAACTGCTTTGCCGAAAAACTCCTCCAAAAACGGTATCTTTGCGCCTCATTAACAAACAGAAATGATTTCAGTAGACGGACTTACGGTAGAGTTTGGAGGGACCACGCTTTTTAAAGATGTATCTTTTGCAATAAATGAAAAGGACAGGATTGCGCTTATGGGCAAGAATGGCGCAGGAAAATCAACTTTACTTAAAATAATTTCAGGCACCAAATCAGCCACCCGTGGCAAGGTGTCAGCACCCAGAGACGCAGTAATTGCTTATTTGCCACAACATTTGCTGGCTAACGACAGCCGCACCGTTTTTGAAGAGGCAGCCCAGGCTTTTGCCCAGGTTTTCGAAATGCAGCACGAAATTGATGACTTGAATAACCAGCTCTCGACACGTACCGATTATGAGTCGGCTGAATATTATGAGATTATTGAGCAGCTTTCAGCCCTCAGCGAAAAATTCTATTCCATCGAAGAAATCAACTATGATGCTGAAGTTGAAAAGATATTACTAGGCCTTGGATTTCTGCGCGAGGATTTTAACCGCCCAACAGGCGAATTCAGTGGTGGGTGGCGTATGCGCATCGAACTGGCCAAAATTCTGCTTCAAAAACCAGATCTTTTGCTTCTTGATGAACCAACCAACCATATGGATATTGAGTCTATTCAGTGGTTCGAGGATTTCCTGATCAACAGCGCGAAAGCGGTTATCGTAATTTCGCACGACCGGGCATTTGTTGACAATATTACAACCCGTACCATCGAAGTAACCATGGGGCGGATTTACGACTACAAGGTAAACTATTCATCATACCTTCAACTACGCGGTGAAAGACGCGAACAGCAACAGAAGCAGTTCGACGAGCAACAAAAATTTATTGCCGATAACCAGGATTTTATCGACCGCTTTCGCGGAACCTATTCGAAGACTAACCAGGTGCAGTCGCGTGTTAAAATGCTTGAAAAACTTCCGGCAATTGAGGTTGACGAAGAAGATAATTCATCTCTGCGCCTTAAGTTTCCTCCTTCACCGCGATCAGGAAGTTACCCTGTGATACTGGAAGAAATGTCTAAAAGTTACGGAGAGCACAATGTTTTTTCGAACGCTTCATTTAGCATTGTTCGTGGTGAACGGGTTGCTTTTGTCGGGAAAAACGGCGAAGGCAAATCGACTATGGTTAAAAGCCTGATGGGTGAAGTTGATTACGAGGGCAAACTTGCACTCGGTCACAACACAATGATCGGCTATTTTGCCCAGAATGAAGCTTCGTTGCTTGATGAAGAAAATACAGTATTCCAAACCATTGATGATGTAGCCAAAGGTGACATTCGTACAAAAATAAAAGATCTGCTTGGGGCATTTATGTTTGGTGGTGACAGCTGGAACAAAAAGGTAAAAGTCCTTTCGGGAGGCGAACGCACCCGCCTGGCTATGATCAAATTGTTGCTTGAACCAGTGAATCTTCTTATCCTGGATGAGCCTACCAACCACCTGGATATGAAAACCAAAGATATCCTGAAAAGTGCTTTGCAGGATTACGACGGTACGCTGATACTGGTTTCGCACGACCGCGATTTCCTTGATGGTCTTGTGAGTAAAGTATTTGAATTCGGCAATAAACAGGTTAAAGAGCATCTCACTGATATCAATGGTTTCCTTGAAAAGAAGAAAATGGAGAACCTGCGGGAATTGGAGAGGACAGGGAAGAAATAGGGGATAGAGAAAAGTGAAACGTGAAAAATTTCCTGGCTGATCTCTGATCTTTTTAAGGTACTATTTATTTCTGATGACGTGAACAATCTGTTTTTCTGATTTTTAACAAAACATTCCATTGATTAAACAGTTATTACTGTTTAAACCATTTGCTCCGATTCCCTTAAGTTATTTATAGAATGGCAACTCCCCAAAAGTCCGGCAATAGAAAATCTCCGTTTTATACTTTTCTGAAGAAAAGGATCATGCGGATATCACTGATATTGTCAGCAGCCGTGTTACTTGCATTTTTGCCTTACAAAACATCAGAAAGTGCATCCAATCTTGTTGCACCTATTGCGGTGCATGAGATAACTCTGATTTTTACCGGTGATATCATGCAGCATATGCCGCAAGTGGATGCCGCATGGAATGAAGAGCTGGGTGTTTATGTTTATGATTCGTGCTTCAGGTATATTAAGCCCTGGTTGGCAGGTGCTGACCTGGCAATCTCTAACCTCGAAACTACCCTGGCTGGTAAACCCTACAGCGGTTACCCGGCTTTCAGTTCGCCTGATGAACTTGTTAAAGGCATGCTAAATGCTGGTATCGACATTGTTGGAACAGCAAATAATCATTGCTGTGACCGTGGCCGGAATGGCATCGAACGCACTACCTCAATTCTCGACAGCCTTGGAATGATGCATATGGGAACATACAAAAATGCGGAAGCATATGGTAAAACAAATCCAAGGATTATAAATACAAGAGGTTTTAGGCTGGCTTTTTTGAATTATACCTATGGTACCAATGGTATCCCGGTACCGGAAAATAATGTTGTGAGCCTCATCGAAAAAGACCGCATGCAGTCTGATATGAAAGCGGCTGGCGATTCAGCTGTAGACATGAAGATTGTATTTATTCACTGGGGCGAGGAATACCAGCGGGCACCAAATGATTTTCAGAAAGATATTGCAGCTTATTTATTCGCTCATGGTGCTGATATTATTATTGGCTCGCACCCGCATGTCATACAGCCAATGGAATGGCGCAAATCGGACACCCTGAAAAAAGATCAACTGGTGGTCTGGTCGTTGGGGAATTATGTTTCGAACCAGCGAAAACGATATACAGATGGTGGCACCATGTTTTCGATAAAGCTTCAGAAAGAAGCGGGGCATACAAAGATAAAAGATGCCGGTTACCAGCTGACCTGGGTCCATAATCCTTTAGAAAAGGGGAAAAGGCAATACTATATTCTTCCGGCTGCCAGGTTTGAGAATGATACTGTTTTGCTGGATCCACAGGCGCGTGGCGATTTGAAGCTTTTCTTATCCGACTCGCGGGAATTGCTGGATGGAAATAATTTGAATATAAAGGAAATAAAGTAGCTGGTTAAACTATAATGACTTGTTGCTGATGACTACTCAAAATTAATGAGTTGTCTTGATTCTCTAAAAGAGAAGTCATATCTTTACCTTTACAAACGAACGTATTCCGGATCTGCCATCGATTGTTCCGATATCAGAACAATATGTCATTCTCTGCTAATTATGTACGTCACAAATTCCTAAAATCAGCCAAATGAAGCGACTTTTTATAATCTCCAACAGGCTGCCCTTGCAGGTAACCGAAGTGAACGGAAGAAAAGAAATACTTCCTGTTACCGACGGATTCGATTCAGGGCTGAAAAAGTTTTATCAATCTTATGATATCAAATGGATTGGACGCGGAGGTGTAAATATCGACGAAATCAGCGAGGCTGAAAAAATAAATATCGACAACAATTTCCGCAAGGATAATTGCATTCCTGTTTACCTTGATAAGCAGTTGCGGACTGAATTCCTCGAAGGATTTTGTGATAATACCATCTGGCCGCTGTTTAATTATTTTACGCAGATTGCAAAGTACAATCCCACGAACTGGGAAGCGTATAAAAAAGTGAACCAGATATTTGCTGCAATAGTTTCAAAATATGTAACCGAGGACGACGTAATCTGGATTCATGATCATCATTTGATGTTGTTGCCGCAATTGATACGTGAAAAATTCCCAAATATATCGATCGGGTATTTCCAGCATATTCCTTTTCCTTCCTTCGAGATTTTCCGCCTTTTACCATGGCGCATGGAACTGCTCGAAGGCATGCTCAGTGCTGACCTTGTTGGTTTTCATACTTACGATTATCAAAGACACTTTATGAGCTGTGTCCGAAGGTTACTTGGGCACGAAACCGTTTTTAACCGCATCAGGTTGAACGAACGGATTGCAATGGTTGACGCTTTCCCCAAAGGAATTGATTTTGATTATTTCTATAATACGGCTAAAGAACTTGCGAAGAATACTGACGATCAGAAGTCGGAAATCCGCAATGAAATTGAATATTTAAAGAAGGCAAAAAAGCGAAAAATCGTACTGTCAGTTGACCGGCTCGATTATACCAAGGGAATCCCTGACAGGCTTCGTGCTTTTGAGCTTTTCCTTGAAACTCACCCGGAATATATGGGTAAGGTGAGCCTTTTCCTGTTCGTAATTCCTTCGCGCGAAACGATAACGGATTACAAAGCGTTGAAAAAACAAACGGATGAGTTGGTCGGGCGCCTGAATGGGAAATACGGAACTATAGGCTGGATGCCGGTTTCATATTTTTACAAAGCGTTAAGCAGGCTCGAAATGATCGAATTATACAGCAGTGCCGATATCGCTTTAATTACGCCAACCCGCGACGGGATGAACCTGAATGCTAAGGAATATATTGCTTGCCGGACGGATGAAAAAGGCGTTCTCATTTTAAGTGAAATGGCAGGTGCCGCCAAAGAGCTTGGCGAATCGTTGATAGTAAATCCAAACAACAAAGCCGAAGTAGCCGAAGCAATTTACCAGGCACTTAATATGCCAGAGTCAGAACAGGCCGAACGTATTTCAGTGCTTCAAAAAAGGCTGAAGATATATAATGAAGAGCGTTGGGCCAGCGACTTTATTAACAGCCTCGAAAGTGTGAAAGCCCTTCAGGCGACCAACTTTACCCGCAAAGTCAGCAGCTCCATAGTAACTGAATTGGTTGATACCTATAAAAATTCAGGAAAGCGGATAATATTCCTGGATTATGATGGCACGCTTACCGGTTTTTATAAAGATCCGCAAATGGCCAATCCCGACAAGGAACTATATTCAATTATCGAAAAACTGATTGCCGACGAAAATAATACCGTTGTTATCATCAGCGGCAGAGATAAAGAAACGTTATCAAAGTGGTTTGATAAATCGCCCCGGCTGGCATTTATTGCCGAACACGGCGTTTGGAGTAAAAATCCTGAGGGCAACTGGAAAATGACAGACCAGATCGACAAGCAATGGATGGGAATAATAGAGCCTGTTTTGCAGAATTTTGTGGACCGTACTCCACGTTCGTTTATCGAATACAAAAACTATTCATTGGTTTTCCATTACCGGGGAACGGATCCTGATATGGGGCAGCAACGTGCCTGGGAACTTAAGGATAACTTAAAAGATTACTTATCCAACCTGAACCTTGAGATTATGGATGGTGACAAGGTAATCGAAATAAAAAATGCCGGTATTAACAAAGGTAGGGCTGCCCTGGCTAAGATCGGGAATGTAAAGTTTGATTTTATTTTAGCCATCGGCGACGACTGGACGGATGAATTTACCTTCAACGCAATGCCAGAGCAAGCCTACACCATCAAAGTAGGAACAAAGGCAACTGCAGCAAAGTACTATGTAAATGATGTAACTGACGTTCGGAGTTTGCTGCGTAAATTCGAAGAATAAGTAAATACTGTAGCAGATAACAGACTTTATCCTTTATAGTTTAGAATATGTATCCTGCCTGGAAAGTAAGTTTGTTTTCTGTTAACCGGAGGAGAGAATTTACCGCAAAAGGGTCAGCCATATATTCGTATAAAAAATTAAAAAAAAGAGCTCTTGTATTTAACAGTTTCTTTTCAAAGCCAACTTTCCCGACAAAGCCAACGAGATATTGCTGTATGGTTCGTCCATATTGATCGTCAAAATTTTTAATTTTAAATTCTTTGTTACTGCTTAAAATAAACTTATTCGTAATCCCAATCCCCGGAACTAACGATATATTACGGAAATCGAAGCTGTAATTAAATAGAAACGGTATTTTAAAATCGATTAATTTTAAATCAACAGGCAACTCCTGAATGGTTTGATTATTCGGGAAACTGGTCAGAATATAATCAGCGTCTTCGTAAGTAATATGAACATACCTGTGATTATCGAATGGTTTCATGGTATACCTCGCATCTTTCTCAATCAATAAGTCCACGCTGAAACTTAATTTATCATTCGAAAAGAGAATGTTTTTTAATTTCATGCTTAACCCGGCCTGGTACCCTAACCGATAATCGCTCCACAATTCGGAACCAAATTTGTAATTATTATCCGATATTCCAACCACGATTCCAAAATTGACTTTTACGGGAGTGGGTTTGCGTTCGAATATAATGCAGCAATCAGTAGTACAAACCTTATTGTGATAATCTTTTGACAGCTTTACCAGCGATGAATAGGTAAGTTGTGTTTTATTTATTTCATTATCGATTTGAGGGCAGTCAGCCATTATTATTTTGAGCTTCTCCTTATATATTAATTCGCCTTTCTTGCTGTTTTCAGCAGTAAGATCTACATCTGATAATTCAACTAACCCGAAAGGTGTCTTTTCAATATAATAATGCTCACCCTTTTCATCAACAAAATAATAAATACACGCAATTCCTTTTATGAAGAATTCCATGAAGACATTTTTCTTAGCCTGAGCCGAATCAGCGCCAACTTGTTTGGAAATATAATATTTCCCGTCAGTAAATCTGTAACCTGCTATTTCATTAGGCTTATAAATTATTTTGTCTGCATCGGGAGTGCTCTTAAACACACATTTTTTAGAGGAATTGATACT
Organism: uncultured Bacteroidales bacterium; assembly: GCA_903913645.1. Taxonomy (GTDB): domain Bacteria; phylum Bacteroidota; class Bacteroidia; order Bacteroidales; family UBA4417; genus UBA4417. Next base: position 10,471 of record CAIWMA010000483.1, read on the forward strand.
GTTTTGCTCAATAAGATACCCTCTGGTGGTATCGCCTTTTTGATTAATAATGTATCCGCTTTTTATTGTATTGTTAGCAGATATGTTGAAATTTATATAATTTATTAAAGCCAGAATGAGGATTAAATTACGCATATAGATTAAATATTAATAGAAATAACTTGGTTTTCGATTCTGCCATTAATTGATTTAAAATCAGGCTTTTTTCGATATTGTAAATATATAACAAAACTAAATAGGAGAGTAAATGGCTTAAAAATAATTGAATTTCAGCTGCGTGTAAAAAGTATTCCGGCGAATGAAAGAGTATGTTGCTCTTTGCCCTGATAAACTTTTTCCTGCGATTTTGGCTATGCCATTAAGAAATAATATCTTTAACAAAATTTTTCAGAAGTTCTCTTTGTGAAAGTAATTTTCAAATCCTTTCTTCCATGAAATTTATAGTAAAATTATTAGTAATCGGACTTTTCCTTCTGGTGAGATTAGCATCTTCTGCCCAGACAAAAATCAATCCTGATGACATCAAAGATAAAATGCAATGGTTTGCAGATGCCAAGCTTGGTATCTTTATACATGCCGGTATCTATTCTGTTGATGGCATTGATGAATCATGGAGCTTTCATAACAATAAAATCAGCTATACTGATTATATGAAACAACTGAAAGGCTTTACGCTGAAAAAGTATGATCCTTCCGCATGGGCCGACCTAATTCAGGAAAGCGGTGCCAGGTATGCTGTTATTACTACAAAGCATCACGATGGAGTTGCCATGTACGACACAAAAATGGACGATCTGAGCATTATAAAAGCTACTCCAGCCAAACGTGATATGATTAAACCGTTTTTTGAGGAATTACGGAAACGTGATATTAAATGCGGTGCATACTTCTCGCTTCTCGACTGGTCACATCCCGATTACCCCGGCTTTTTGAATGACAGTTCGAGGTACAAAATTGAAAACGATTATGAGCGTTGGAACCGGTTTCGGCAGTTCTTTCAGGGTCAGATAAAAGAGATCAGCACGCAGCTTAATCCCGATCTTTTTTGGTTTGATGGCGACTGGGAACACAGCGCCGAACAATGGGAATCGGAAAAAGTGCGCAATTTAATTCTGACAAATAACCCGAAAGCAATCATAAATGGTCGTTTGCAGGGCTATGGCGATTATGCAACACCTGAACAGAATTTCCCTGTTTCGCGACCCAAATTTAATTGGTGGGAGTTGTGTATGACAACAAATGATAACTGGGGTTTCCACCACGACGAAAACTGGAAAACACCTTACGAAATAATCACCATTTTTGTGGATGCGGTTTCGAATGGTGGAAACCTCTTACTGGATATGGGCCCGAAAGAAGACGGGACAATTCCCGAGGAGCAGATTCATGTATTAAAAGAACTTGGTGCCTGGAACAAAAGAAACGGAGAAGCTATTTTCAATACTATAGCTGGAATCCCGCAAGGTCATTTTTACGGACCAACAACATTGTCCAAGGATTCAACTACATTATATCTTTTTCTGCATGGACAGTCGAGCGGTACTTTTATGCTGAAAGGCCTAGTTAACAAAATCGAAGAAATTACTGTAGTTGGAAACGGTACAAATCTTTCGCACAAGGTTGTTGGCAAAATTTCCTGGAGCCCTGTTCCCGGCCTGGTTTATATTGATGTTCCGGTAAATGTGCTGGATAAATATGTAACTGTTTTGAAGTTAAAATTGGACAAGCCGATTAAACTCTACAGGGGTCATGGCGGGTTTGATTGAAATATTTAAAATCTACTGAATGCTGCCTTGCATTTTGGACATTTAATCTGAGACTACTGAACAGAGTGATTTGAATCATTTAAAACACAACTATGAGAAACATGGATTGGAAGCACAGAATTACGATAGCGGTAATTTTTACGTTCGCGATAGTGCTGATTGCCGGCAAAAGTTTTGCTCAGCTTCCCAAAGAAACCCCGGAACAAAAGGTACAACGAATGAAGTGGTGGACCGATGATCGGTTTGGCATGTTTATCCACTGGGGTCTGTATTCCATGCCTTCGCGCCACGAATGGGTAAAGAAAAATGAAAGAATGACAAACGAAGAGTACCAGAAATACTTTGAGCTTTTCAATCCCGATATGTACAACCCGAAGGAGTGGGCGAAGATGGCTAAAGAAGCCGGGATGAAATATGCCATCATCACTACCAAGCATCACGAAGGGTTTTGTCTGTTCGATTCAAAATTTACGGATTATAAATGTACAAATACACCTTATGGCAAGGATGTGTTGCGGGAATGGGTGGATGCATTCCGTGCCGAAGGTATCAAAATCGGTTTTTATTATTCGTTGTTAGACTGGCATAATCCTGACTACACTATAGACCGGAATCACCCACAAAGCCAGACTTCGGATACTGCGTACGACCGAATGAATAAAGGGCGGGATATGAACAAATACCGTGAATATATTAAAAACCAGGTAACTGAATTGTTGACTAATTATGGGGAAATAAGCGTTATCTGGCTCGATTATTCGTTTCCAAAGGGCAAACAAGGAAAAGGCCGCAATGACTGGGATTCGGAAAACCTGTTGAAGATCGTCCGAAAACTTCAGCCTGGAATTTTAGTAAACGACAGACTCGATCTGCTTGATGTTGAAGGCGGTTGGGATTTTACAACTCCTGAACAATACAAAGTCAGCAAATGGCCCGAAGTCGACGGAAAACGCGTTCCATGGGAAACCTGCCAGACGTTTTCGGGTTCGTGGGGTTATTATCGGGATGAAAATACCTGGAAAGACAACAAACAACTGCTTGAACTCCTCATCGAGTCAGTGAGCAAAGGTGGAAATCTTTTACTTAATGTTGGGCCAACCAGCAGGGGAACCATCGATTACCGTGCACAGGATCGCCTCAAAGCTATGGGCGAATGGATGAAATACAACAGCCGGTCTATTTATGGGTGTACTGAGGCGCCTCCCGAATTTCAGCCCCCCGATAATTGTGTTCTGACCTACAACCCTGTTACAAACCGTATTTATATTCATTGTCTCGCCTGGCCCATGGGTGTACTACATCTGAAAGGTTTTAAAGGCAAAGTGAAATATGCGCAGATGCTGCACGATGGCTCGGAAGTTGAGTTTTCGGATAGCGAAGGTTACTGGAATCCGGAAACCAAAGCAGAAGATGTAATTAGTTTAAGTTTGCCTGTATTAAAACCAAATGTGGAAATTCCGGTAATCGAGATTATTCTGAATTAGAATTAAAGGCTGATTTAGTATGGCGATTTCGAACCAGAAATATGAAAATGAATTTCAACCTCCTTATAACCTGAGTATATAAAATTCAAAAATGACAAAACGCTTATGGCTTTTACTGGTTCTCACCTTTACTTATTACTGCAACATCACTGCCCAGCAAAATCGCTGGCAAATGAACCAATCCGGAGCCATTTCCTGGAAGGTAGGTGAATCTGATACGCATAAAGATCATATTGAAATGAGCGGTAAATTCATTTCGGCAGTGGTGCGTTATGGTGTTAACCCGGATCATTCGTTTTATATCAGCCGTGATATTGTTTGGCCAATGTTGCGCACTATTCCGAATAACACACACGCCAGTCTGACCCGCACATTCAACATCAATCTGGGTTGTATGATCTATATAAATAAGCATCTGGTAGCAAAGGAAACCGTTAACGAAATACTTCTCAACGGAAAGTTAATAGTTAGAAGTACTTTGAATGACAATATTTCACTCGAAAGAACGGTTTTTCCATCCCCGGATCAGCCTGCTTTTTGTGAAAAATATGTGCTGACCAATAAGAGTGAAAAAATGATTTCAGTTGAAATACCTGATATCATGGATAATATACAAACAAATCCAGCCGAAGGTTTGGATGGAAGTTATCTTCTGAGTATTCAATCCTCTAATCATGGCGCTTCCTCAATCCAGCCCAAAGATTCTATTTCATTCTATTTAAGTATTACTGGTACCAAAAGTGGTCAGGATTTCAATAACACAAATGTTGAAAATGAATTAGCAAAAAGGAATGCATTTATTGCTTTCCTGCAAAGTAACCTGGTTCTGGAAACGCCTGATGAAACTTTGAATACAGCTTTTGCCTTTGCCAAGATACGCGCTTCCGAAAGCATTTACCAAACCAAGGGCGGACCAATGCATGGGCCTGGCGGATTAAGTTATTATGCCGCCATCTGGGCAAACGACCAGGCCGAATACATCAATCCTTTCTTCCCTTATCTGGGCTACGTGTATGGAGTAGAATCGGCGTTAAATGCTTACTGCCAATTTGCGCGGTTTATGAATCCGGAATATAAACCTATTCCCAGTTCTATTATTGCAGAGGGTACTGATATCTGGAATGGCGCAGGCGATCGCGGTGATGGTGCCATGATTGCTTATGGTGCTGCCCGTTTTGCTCTTTCGCAAGGGGATTGTAAAATTGCGGAGCAACTTTGGCCATTGATTGAATGGTGCCTGGAATATAACAAACTAAAGTTGAATGACAAAGGTGTTGTTACATCTGATTCAGATGAACTGGAAGGCCGGTTTCCTTCGGGGAGCGCAAATTTATGTACTTCTTCACTTTATTACGATGCTTTGATTTCGGCTTCCTGTTTGGGTGAATCGCTTGGCAAAAGTAAACAGCAGGTTTCCGGTTACAGGAAACAGGCAGGCGAGCTAAAAATAAATATTGAGAAGTATTTTGGCGCTAACGTGATGGGCTTCGATACCTACCGGTATTATGAAGGCAATGATAAGTTGCGGGCCTGGATTTGTATTCCTCTCACAGTCAATATTTTTGATCGTAAAAATGCCACAATTCACGCACTGTTTTCACCGGAATTATGGACAGTGGACGGTCTTGCATCGCAGTCTGGCGATAAAACCTTTTGGGATCGATCCACACTTTATGCGCTCAGGGGAGTCTTTGCTGCCGGCGATACCAAACGCGGCCTGGAATATTTGCATTATTATTCAAACCGAAGATTACTTGGTGAACATGTTCCATATCCCGTTGAAGCTTACCCTGAAGGTGGCCAGCGACATTTATCAGCCGAAAGCGGACTTTACTGCAGGATTTATACCGAAGGACTTTTCGGAATACGTCCCGCAGGACTCAGTTGTTTTACCATATCGCCTCAGATTCCAGAGGAATGGGGATATATGAAACTAAAAAATGTACATGCATTTCACAATGAGTTTGATATCGAAGTGCATCGTGAATCAGGAAAAATCAGGCTTATTGTTAAATCAGGTAGCACCATTTCATTTAATAAGTTGATTGAAAATGGAAGTACCTGTACTGTGAAGTTCTGATAGTTTTTTCTACCAGTATTAAACATTTCGTTTTCTCAAAATGCGTCTTTCAAAAACAAATACACACATAATCATTCCCTGCAAAAACCTTATGAAACAGTCAAAACTTCAGGCTACACCCGCCAAACGATTAGCTTCACTTGATGCCCTCAGAGGTTTTGATATGTTCTGGATTATAGGAGGCGAAAATGTGGTTCACAGCATTGCCAAAGCCAGCGGACTTCCTTTTTTTAATGCATTGTCACTGCAAATGCAACATTCGCAATGGACAGGTTTCCGTTTTTATGATCTGATCATGCCGCTGTTTTTATTTATGGTTGGAATGTCAATACCGTTTTCTTCTAGCAAACGGATGGCAGCAGGCGAATCCCACAAACTCATTTACCTTCATACATTTAAAAGAGCTGCTATTCTCTTTGTGCTTGGAATGGTTTGCCAGTGCAACCTGCTGGCTTTTGATATGTCGAAACTCTTTATAATTCACGATACTTTACAATCAATTGCTATCGGATATACATTGAGCATCATTATATTTACGAAGTTTAACCTTAAAAATCAGCTGGTAATAACTTCAGGATTACTTTTGATTTATTGGGCCATTCTTCAGTTTGTAGCTGTACCAGGGCACGAAGCTGGTGTTTTAACCCGGGAATCAAATATCGCGAAATATGTTGAGCAAAGTGTTTTCGGGAGATTTGATGATACTCCGGCCCCATATACCTGGTTCCTAGGGTCTTTGGGATTTGTAGCAACAGTAATGACCGGGGTTTTTGCAAGTACAATTATCCGTTCAAAGAGTATAAAAATTAGTTGGTTGAAATCTTCTAACATGCTTGTGCATAAAGCTCTCATGCTTGCCATTGTTGGTTTAACTCTGGCTGTGGCCGGACAAATTGCTGCTATATGGTTCCCGATCATAAAGCCAATCTGGAATCCTTCATTTGTGTTATTCTCCTCCGGTTTAAGTTTTATGTTAATGTCGCTTTTCTATTTTATTATAGATGTGAAAGGTTACCAGCGATGGGCTTTCTGGCTGAAGGTAATAGGAATGAATAGCATAGCGGTTTATATGGCTGTACACCTTATCGATTTTGAAGGAATTTCACAAAACCTTGTTTTTGGGTTGGAGCAGTACCTCGGAGAATACTATTTTGTTGTAAAGGTAATAGCTGCATTGGCATTTATTTACAGCGTACTTTACTACATGTATAAGAAGGGTACTTTTATAAAGGTGTAATCGTTGTTGGCCTTAAGGTGTAAAGCAAACAAAGGGTTTCTTTCGTAAACATTCCTAAACCCATATTGCATTTATTGTTTTTATCGTTTGGTATTCATAAAATAACATGAATTAATTCAAAGGGAATAATCTCCAATATCGTTTGCTAATTAGTATCATTGTCTCCTGTTTTATGGCATTGATTTGAAGGCTTGTCTGTCTGAATTATTGCTTCTGATTGAAAAGCCTTCCCTCCGTTTATTGTGCTGACAGAACAATGAATCTAAATAATATAAACATTTTCAGAAAAGATTAAACAAAATCGCGTATTGCATGTTATTATTTGGCTAAAGCAGACTACATAGTAATGATACGATATTCAATAAGAGATCTGGAGAAAATAACCGGTATCAAAGCCCATACAATCCGAATATGGGAAAAGCGATACGGGATTGTTTCTCCTTTACGGACGCAGACGAATATCAGGTACTATTCTGATGAAGACCTGCGCAGGTTAATGAATGTGGCTATATTAAATAAATTCGGTTACAAGATTTCGAATATACAGAGTATGTCATCGGCTGAGTTAAATTCATGCGTAATGGATTTAACACAACAGGATATTGACAATGATCACCAGGTGGACAATCTTGTTATGGCAATGATTGAATTGGATGAAGTTCGGTTTGATAAAATCATTTCTTCTGCAATTATTAAACAAGGGTTTGATTATACGTTTGAGAATTTACTTTACCGATTCCTTGAAAAAATAGGTATTCTCTGGCAGATAGGTGCCGTTAACCCTGTTCAGGAACATTTTATATCAAACCTGATCAGGCAAAAGCTGATACTGGCGGTGGATGGGCAACAGGAATATAGAAATAACTTCAGAACATTTGTTCTTTTCCTTCCAGAAAACGAATATCATGAAATTGCGTTGTTGTATCTGCATTTTATGATCAGGAAGGAAGGCGATAAAGTAATTTATCTGGGACAGAATGTGCCAATTCTTTATCTTAAGGACATTTTTGAAATTCATAATGTTGATTACCTGGTTACATCTGTTGCTTCAAAATTCCAGGTCGAAATAATTGCAGATACATTAACTGAACTTTCACAACTTTATGGTGATAAACAGGTACTGATTGGCGGTAAATACTTGTTTGATTCCTCATTTGTTCTTCCCGCCAACGTAAAGTCTTTCAAGAACCTCAAAGCTTTTGACGAATTCCTGAAAAAAGCCTAAAAATTTGTGTGAGATTACTAAAAAAGAACTAATAGGTATACGGTTCATTCTCTGCATATTACATCTCATATATTAAATATAACATATTTTTAACATACTTTTTAATGTTTGTTCAATGAAATGTTGTATATTAGTATACAGTTTGGATTTGCTCTAAATAGCTGATAGAGAGGATTGAACGAATCACGGCTCAGAAAAATAAAAAAATTAACAATTTTTTAACTTTATTTAGACTTAATCTAAATAAATGTGTTTAACTTTGCAGAGTAATAATTAAACACACAGCGTCATGACTCAAATAGAATTCGATCACAAGTTGATAAGTCTATATCAGAATCTTGAATATTACGCTAACCTTCTTACTTCTAACCGCGAAGAAGCAAAGGATCTTATTCAGGACACTTATCTTAAAGCGTTGGCGAACCGCGATAAATTTGCTATGGATACCAATCTGAAGGCATGGACCTATACTATAATGAAGAACACATTCATAAATAACTATCGCCGTAATCAAAAAGCCAATACAATTATTGATAGCACAGAGGATTTATTTTATTTGAATATTCCCCGTAAATCCGATTTTCCTTCACCGGAATCAAAATATTCGGAAAAGGAAATTAATAAAAGCATTTCCAAATTGGACGCTGATCAAAGAATGCCTTTCGAAATGCACCACCAGGGATATAAGTACAAAGAAATTGCTGACCATCTGAATATTTCAATTGGAACAGTTAAGAGCAGAATTTTCTTTACACGAAGAAAACTGATGGATACCCTGAAGGACTTCGCAGATTAATTCTGAAATTCATTTTTACTAAAAGCCACAAATTCAAATGAACTTGTGGCTTTTTCAATTTTGGACAAACTGAAAGTTATGTCAGAAAAAATCGGAGAGAAGATTCCATATTTTACACTTCCTGACCAGAACGGAAAAGATTTTAATATTGAAAGTGTACTTTCGAAGAAGTCGCTCGTTATATATTTCTATCCTAAGGATGAAACTCCAGGATGTACCAAACAAGCTTGCGTTTTTCGTGATCATTACCGGGATTTTTTGGATGCCGGAGCCGAAGTAATCGGGATAAGTTCCGATAGCGAAGAATCGCATAGGAACTTTGCTGGCCATCACAGACTACCGTTCATTTTATTGAGTGATAAGGGCGGCAAGCTAAGAACTAAATTCGGCGTTCCAGCTGATCTTTTAGGCCTTATGCCAGGTCGGGTAACATATATAGTTGATAAACAAGGAATAATAAAATATGTTTTCAATTCGCAGATTCGCATAGAAAAGCATATTATTGAAGCGCTACGGGTTATAAAGGAATTGAAATAAGAATTTTTTAATATATACCGGATTGTTTTGCTATCGTCCAGACTATCTTCTCTATGTCACTCCTCTCTTTGTTCCCTATCTCCTCTCTTCTCTAAGTTCCGTTTCCCTTACTCTTTTTCTAGGCTAAGTTTCAAGATAGCGAAAATGAGTACTCCGGCACTAATCCACTGAACAATTGACAGGACCCTGTGATTAACCAGGTAATCGAAAAGTATTGCTGAAACAGGGAAACATAATTCACAAATTGTAGCAAGCATTGCCCGTATACGGGTAAGTCCGAAATAGTAAAGGAATATTGCTCCTGACCCTGTAGTGATTCCGATAATGGCAAATATAGTCCACTGGAAGCTGGAAATCAGAGGAATGCTTTTTAATATTCCTGTTGAAAGAACAAACAGCAGCATGATTATGCTGGTGAATGCATACCGGTAAAATGTCGCTGTGAAGAAACTGAATTTTTGAAGTACCTTCTTACTGAACACGGTTGAACTTCCAAAAGCAAAAGCAGCCAAAAGAGAAAATCCTGCCGCTAATGCAGTATTATTATTTGTTCCAAAATCGGGAAGATTAAAACCGAAAGTGAGAAAATAGCCTGCAGTAATTGCCAGTGCTGACCATAGGAGAAAATTCCGTTTTAGTTTTTCACCTAGTAGTAAGGCTGCCAGAGTAATGGCAAATACCGGCTGAAGTTTCTGTAACAGCACAACTATTGTTAATGCTTTGAAATTAACAAGGAATAGCGCTTTCACTATTGCCAGAGTACCAACAGCTCCACCAAGCACCGAAAGTAAAAAAAACATGAGCACGTCAGCTCTTGTAAAATCCCTAAGATGCCGGTATTCCTTAAACATAAATAAATTCATCAGCAGGAATGGCAGGGCATGAAAAATAAATACTACCAATCCGATATCAAGGCTATATAAACGGGGAGTCAGAACTACTCCGTCAAGCCCCCATAAAGTGGCAGCAACACAGATGGCCATAGCCCCGGTAAAAACTGACTTATTAAATTTCATAAACTTTCTCTGTCTGTATTATTTTCTTTCGGGGTGCAAAAGTAAGGTTTTTCGATGATTTTATTGAGACAGCTTATTGGTTATTCGTTAATTGCTGCGGATATCAGAATTGACGTTGTGAATTATTGGTAAAATATTACTAATAACACACTGTACCCGGAAATCATAATATGTACAAGTAATTTAATATTTATAAGCCACCAATTCTTATGATTATTGCAAATTATATCTTAGAATTAAATTGTATATCAATGCTTTACAGATGTGAAGGGACAATTTACCAACATCTTCCATTTTTAATTAACAATCACACAAGTTTTTGATTCCATCACAGTAAGATTATTACCTTTGCCAAAGCAAAATATAACGATAAACAATACATAACTATATGATTACCAACAATTTTATTCGTCGTCACAATGGTTCTGGCAAGGAAGAAACCGAGCATATGTTGAAGATTATTGGTGTTGATACACTCGATCAACTAATTGATGAAACCATTCCTTCTTCAATACGTTTGCCCAAGCCATTAAATCTGCCTGCCGGTCTTAATGAATTTGAATATCTGAACCATATAAAAACAATTGCTTCAAAAAATAAGGTATTCAAATCGTACATTGGAATGGGGTATTATAATACCATCACACCGGGAGTCATTTTGAGGAATATTTTCGAAAATCCAGGCTGGTATACTTCATATACACCTTACCAGGCGGAGATTTCGCAAGGACGCCTCGAAGCTCTGCTGACCTATCAGACCATGGTTGCGGATATGACTGGAATGCCATTAGCCAATGCATCACTACTTGATGAGGCTACCGCTGCTGCCGAAGCGATGATAATGCTTTTCAATGCACGTTCCCGTGAAGCAATTAAAGCAGGCGTGAATAAATTTATTGTTGCCCAAAATACCTATCCACAGACTATTGCTGTAATAGAAACTCGCGCAAAACACCTGGGAATTGAAATTGAGATTAAATCATGCAACGATTTCGAGGCGGAGGCGAATATTTTCGGAGTTTTACTCCAGTATCCAAATCAATTTGGCGAAATTCATGAGTATCGTAAACTTGTTAACCTGGCACATGAAAACAATATCGCTGTGGCAGTTGCTGCCGACCTGTTAAGCCTTGCCTTACTTACACCTCCGGGTGATTGGGGAGCTGACGTAGTTGTCGGTTCAACACAACGATTTGGAATTCCTATGGGTTTTGGTGGCCCACATGCCGCGTATTTCGCAACCAAAGAAGAATACAAACGCTTTATTCCTGGCCGTATAATCGGAGTTTCCGTTGATGCCCAGGGAAACAGGGCATTGCGTATGGCTTTGCAAACCCGCGAACAGCATATTAAACGTGAACGGGCTACTTCCAATATTTGCACCGCCCAGGCTTTGCTGGCTATTATGGCCGGAATGTATGCCGCATATCACGGACCAAAAGGAATTCGTGAAATCGCAAGGCATATCAATATTTTAGCTGGAGTTTTGTCCACTGAGGTTCAGAAATATGGATACAAACAACTCAATGCCAATTTCTTCGATACTTTACTTATCAGTATTCCGGAAGGAATAAAAATTGAAACACTCCGCAAACTGGCTGTTGAAAGTCATGTAAATTTCAATTATGTTGAAGATGATAAAATCGGTATCAGCATCGATGAAACTACCTCCCTGGAAGATGTGAATCTGGTGCTGCATATTTTCGCATCAGCCGCTAAAAAGCATTTTAAGGAATTTGTTTGCAATCCTGACGAATGTGGTCTTATCCGTACTTTCGCTCCTTCCATGGACAGGAAATCGGAATACCTGGCAGAACCGGTGTTCAATAGTTACCATTCGGAAACAGAAATGATGCGTTTTTTGAAAAAACTTGAAAACCGCGACCTGGCATTAAACCGCAGCATGATTCCGCTAGGTTCATGTACAATGAAACTGAATGCTGTGGCAGAATTAATTCCACTTAGCTGGCCTGAATTCGGAGCTATCCATCCATTTGCCCCTGTTAATCAGACAGAAGGATACAATATACTTATCCGTGAACTTGAGAAAGCGCTTTGCGAAATTACCGGTTTTAAGGCCATTTCGATGCAACCTAACTCTGGTGCTTCAGGTGAATATACCGGATTACTAGTAATAAAAGCCTACCAAGCAAGCAAAGGAGAAGGACATCGTAAAGTTTGCCTGATACCGGCATCGGCTCATGGCACCAATCCGGCAAGTGCCGCAATGGCAGGTATGGAAGTGGTTGTTGTAAAGACTGATCCAAACGGTAATATAGATATGGTTGAACTCCGTGAAAAAGCAGTTAAGCATAAAGACAATCTGGCAGCTTTAATGGTGACTTATCCTTCAACACATGGTGTTTTTGAAGAAAGCATTCTTGAAACAGTTGCTATAATTCACGAAAATGGCGGACAGGTGTACATGGATGGCGCCAATATGAATGCCCAGGTTGGACTTACCAATCCGGGAACCATCGGTGCCGATGTTTGTCATCTTAATTTGCATAAAACCTTTGCTATACCTCACGGTGGCGGCGGTCCGGGCGTTGGCCCGATTGGAGTTGCAGAGCACCTGGTTCCTTTCCTTCCGGGTCATCCGCTTGTTAAAACCGGCGGCGAACAAGCAATACAGGCTGTTGCTGCTGCTCCGTATGGCAGCGCGTTGGTATTGCCAATTTCTTACGCATATATTAAATTACTTGGCAGTTACGGGCTCACAGAAGCAACCAGGTATGCGATACTCACAGCCAATTATATTAAAACCCACCTTGAAGGACATTACAAAATTCTTTATTCAGGAAGCAAAGGCCGGGTTGCGCACGAATTGATTCTCGACTGTAACCAGTTCCTTAAAACTGCTGACGTGGCTGCTATTGACATTGCCAAACGTCTTATGGATTATGGTTTCCATGCACCTACAGTCGCTTTCCCGGTTGGTGGTACATTAATGGTTGAGCCAACCGAAAGTGAGCCGTTAAGCGAACTCGACCGCTTTGTTGATGCTATGATTTCCATCCGCAAAGAGATCGCCGACATAGAAGAAGGGATTTGCGATAAGCACGACAATGCTATAAAACATGCACCTCATACGCTTGCAATGGTAACATCCAATACGTGGACATTGCCATATAGCCGCGAAAAAGCTGCTTTCCCAATGCCATGTGCCAAGGAAGATAAATATTGGCCTGCCGTTACCCGTATTGATGATGCATGGGGTGACCGGAATTTGGTTTGTACCTGTGCGTCTGTTGAAAGTTATGTGAAATAATAAGAATTCTCTTCATTTATTCCTAAAGACTGTCCGGAAAGGATAGTCTTTTTTTTTGGATAAAATCGAAAATTATGAACAGCGAAAATTAATTCTCAAGGGTCAGGAATCAATAAATCCGCTTCTTGTCTAATTACCTGAAAAACGTAATCAAAAAATGACTACTTTTGCAGCCCTTTAGAGGTAAAGTCTTCTCATCACATAATAAACACAAAGTTAAATGATTACAGTTTCGGACCTGGCTATTCAATTTGGTAAAAGGATATTATTTCAGGATGTAAATATGAAATTTATGCCTGGCAATTGCTATGGTATAATCGGGGCCAATGGTGCCGGGAAATCCACATTCATCAAAATGCTGTCGGGCGAATTACAAAGTACAAGGGGAAATGTCAGTTTTGGCCCTGGCGAACGTCTTTCGGTCCTTCAGCAAAATCACTCCGAATTTAATGATTATACTGTATTAACTACTGTCTTGATGGGCCACACAAAACTGTGGGCTGTAATGAAAGAGAAAGATGCCTTGTATTCGAAAACTGACTTTTCGGAGAATGACGGGCACAGGGCTTCGGAACTGGAAGAGCAATTTGCCGAAATGGACGGATGGAATGCCGAAAGTGATGCAGCCAACCTATTGAGTGGATTAGGTATTAAAGAAGATGTCCACGACAAACTCATGGGCGATTTAAGCGGCAAGGAAAAAGTGAAAGTATTGCTAGCACAGGCTCTTTTTGGCAAACCGGATAACCTTTTGCTCGATGAGCCTACCAATGACCTTGACCTTGAAACTGTAAACTGGCTGGAAAGTTATCTTGCCAATTTTGATAATACAGTACTTGTTGTTTCGCACGACAGGCACTTCCTGGATTCAATTTGTACACACATTGTGGATATTGATTTTAACCGGGTTCAACAATTCCCCGGCAATTATACTTTCTGGTACGAATCGAGCCAGCTGGCTTTGCGCCAACAGCTTACACAGAATAAAAAGGCTGAAGACCGCAAAAAGGAATTGCAGGAATTTATTGCCCGCTTCAGTGCCAATGCTTCAAAATCGAAACAGACTACCAGTCGTAAGAAAATGATTGAGAAGCTGAATATTGAAGAAATAAAACCATCGACACGTAAATACCCGGGGATTATTTTCACTCCGGAACGCGAACCGGGAAACAACATACTTGAAGTAAAAGGACTTACTAAAAGCTTGAATGGTAACCTGTTATTCAAGAATCTGAGTTTTACCATGCAGAAGGACGACAAAATCGTTTTCCTGTCGCGCGATACACGTGCCATGACGGCTCTTTTCGAAATCCTGAAAGGGCACGACACAGCTGATGCCGGAACTTTCGAGTGGGGACAAACCATTCTGAAAGCTTATCTTCCACTCGAATATGAGGAATTATTCCAATCAGAAATGACTCTTATGGATTGGCTTGCTCAATATTCAACAGATACGCATGAGGCTTACCTGAGGGGATTTTTAGGGAAAATGCTTTTTGCAGGGGAAGAAATTTTCAAGAAAACAAATGTATTGTCAGGGGGCGAGAAAGTACGTTGCATGATTTCGCGTATGATGACCCGCAATGCCAATGTAATGTTGCTGGATACGCCAACCAACCATTTGGACCTCGAATCAATCCAGGCTTTCAACAATACGCTCATCAAATTCAAAGGCAACATCCTGATGTCGTCGCATGACCATGAGTTTATTCAGACCGTTTGCAACCGTATTATCGAAATCGGACCTAAAGGTGCAATTGACAAACTGATGGATTATGATGATTATATCAGTGACGATAAATTGAAGGAACAAAGAGCTAAACTGTATTTATAGTAATCAGTGCATTGAAAGAATTTTGCACCCTTTGCTTTTCATTGCGTCCTTGCGTTTATTTATTAACGCAAGGACGCAAAGTTTTAATCGGGACGCAAAGAAGAAATTAAGGATTCATGATTTCGTTTTCTTTGCCGGCTGAAAAAATAAAGTCAATCGGGTTATCCAGATCGTAAAGAATACGGTAGGCATCTGTTTCCCTGATGCAAAACGGTTCAATAAGTTTTATCATTTTGGTATATGCTTCGAGTGTAAGATCGCAGAAAAAGTGTGTGTTATCTTCGGTAATAATTCCTTCGTCCGTTTCGGAAATCCGGAGAATAAGTTCACAATTTATTGGTTCAATAAATTCGTAATCCGAAAGATTAATAAATTGCCCGGCATTCGTTGTCAGATCATTCAGAATCTGAAGAAACATAGCGGCTTGTGTCTTATCAAAGTCGTTCAGACGCACCGCATGTTCGTCGTATTCATTAATATTTTCGAGAAATTTTAATTTCATATTGGGGTCATTCTGTTAGTTAAATGCTTAAATATTAGTAAGATTCAGTTTGTAATAAGCGGCGGCTAAACCATCAATCTCGCCGGTTTCATAAAGATGGAATCCCAATTTACTCAAAACCCTGATGGATGCCTGATTTTCGGGATCAACAATGCCAATCAACTCGCCGATATGTTTTTGCTTTGCCAGGCTGATTAAAAATTCAACCATTGCCGTTGCATATCCTTTTCCCCAATATTCGGGAAGCAGCATATAGCCAACTTCCAATTGATTATCAGCTAATTGAACTAATTTGGTAACGCCTATGAAATCCTGATTGGCTTTTTCCCTTACAATGAAAAATCCAGCATCATCGCTGTTTGCATTGATATTTAATGCTTTTTGAAACCTTAATTCAGCTTCATCCAGGGTAAGTGCGTCGCCGGTAATATATTTCATTACATCCTTATTCATTGCCAAAAGGGCATATAGTTGAAAGTCTTTGGCAGTCAACTTTTTAAATGTCAAATGGCTTGAGCATGTTTGCATAAGGTTATTGTTTTCTTCATTCAAACTCATTAATATGCCGCTAAAATAATCAAGTTAGATGGCAAAAAAGCATTTTTTATTATCCTCATTTTTTGAAAATTCACTTTCCATTAATTTGCTACTATTTGACTACAGAAAAGTAACCTTCACTTGTATATCTGTATTCCTCCCTTTATCGTCACTGCAGGATATTTTAATTAAACCTGCATCAGGGGTGAAAAAGAGTTTCTGTCCACGTTCAGATTCTTTGAAAAACTTATCGTTGATATACCAGTATACTTTGTTCACATCCGAAGTCGCTGTAAAAGCAAGCTGCAACTGCTGTTTTGCGGAAGCATAAAGAATATACTCCTTGCCTTCAGTAAGCGAAGTAATTACAGGGCTGTCGTTATGATAAACCCTGTTGCATGATGGGTTATGAGGCGGTATTTTTCGGTATGGAATCTGTTCTTCTTCATAAAATGCAATAAGTCCGGGACTCAGATTCGGATAATAATCGGTACGATAACCGGTCTGTGGAAGGCAGGACCGGCAATATGAGATGCTCCCTGATTCGTTGACAAAAACAGGAATCAGATGATCGCATTTCCGGTTGGGTGAAACTGCCGGGATATAATCGTCCATCACCAGATTGGTGCATGATTCGCCTGGAGGCAGGCCTGATTCGCTGCATACCAGCCTGAAATCAAGTCCGGCCGGGCGTTTAAACCAGGCAGGTTTTTGATTATACGTTAGAAAATTAAAAATTTTGAACAGGATTGGTGTCGCGAAATCGGCACCTGAAAGATCAGGAACACCGGTACCATCAAAATTGCCAACCCATACACCCACAGTGTAATCAGGATTATATCCAAAACTCCATGCATCACGCCGGCCATAAGAAGTTCCTGTTTTCCAGGCGATATGAGGCAGGTTTACCGTGTTTTCAAAATTGTTGGGTAAATCGGGGCGTTTAAGACCGGTTAGAATTTCATGAATCATCCAGACAGATTGTGGACTGAATAATGTATCAGGCGCAGAAATACCGGTATCCGAAGTAAAACGCAATGGAAATTTGAGGCCATCGGTTGCCAGACAGGAATACAAACTAGTGAGCTCGGTGAGCGTAACTCCGCAACCACCAAGGATTACAGAAAGGCCAAGTAGTTTTTTGCGTTCCCCTATCCATTTCAATCCGCCGCGGCTAAGTTTTTCGTTAAAGAGGTCGACCCCGACTCTGTTTGCCAGGTCAACAGCAGGAATATTCAGCGATAAAGCCAATGCCTGTGAAGCCGGCAAACGGCCACGAAAGGTTTCATCGTAGTTAAGCGGGCGGTAGCCGTTAAAATTCTGCGGAATATCCTGCAAAACAGTTTTTGGCGTTATCAATCCGCGATCCATAGCTAAAGCATAAAGAAATGGTTTCAGTGCGCTTCCCGGCGAACGAAGCGAAGAAGCTCCATCCACCTGGCCCTGGAACTGGCTATCCGAAAAACCTGCCGAGCCTACATAGGCTGTAACAGTATGTGCCCGGTTATCAATTAGAACCACAGCAGCGTTGCTTACGCCGATTCCACGATACATATTTACTTCGTTGCTTACCGCATTTTCAACAAAATCCTGTATCCGTGGATCAATATAAGTCTGGATAATTGGCTTTTCAGGATACAAATTCGAGAGCAGCCGTGCCAGGTGCGGAATCTGTTTTGGTGCATCAAAACGTTTTGCTGTAAGTGGTTCCAGCAGTGCATCATCCAGTGTGGCTTTTTCAAAAATCCCTCTATTGCTGAGTTTGCGAAGCCAGAGATTTCGTTCTTTTACGATTCTGTCGTTGTTTATTCCTAACCTTTGATGATTTGGATCGTTGGGTATAATTGCCAGTGTTACAATTTGTGCCAGGCTGAGGGCTTGTGGTTCCTGCCCGAAATATAGAAATGAAGCTGCTTTAATGCCCTGGATATTGCCGCCGTATGGGAGGAGGTTAATATAAAGTTCTAGAATTTCGTTTTTGGAATGCTGCAGCTCAAGTTGTAATGCCCTGAAACATTCGATCAGTTTATTCCCCAGAGTTCGTTTGCGTGGCTCGAGCATACGGATTACCTGCATCGTAATGGTTGAAGCTCCAGAAACACGCTCTCCGCTGCTTATATTTTGCCAAAGCGCCCTGGTAAGCGCAAAAGGATTTACGCCTGGATGCCATCGGAACCATCGATCTTCCTTACAAATCATAGTTTTTATAAGCAGAGGATTTACCTCGTTTATCCCGGTTTTCATTCTCCACTGCTGGTCGGAGGATAGTGAGGCATTAAGTAGTTTGTGCTCATTCGAAAGAATCAACTTCGAATAATTGATTTTGGTATTCAACGGGAAAACCAGGTCAAAAATAAAAAACAGAATAAATAATGCAGTTATTGCTAAAATTGAGCGCTTTGCATAGCGAGGCAAGCTGGTAAACCAGTTATTAAATTGCTTGTAAATCCTGACAATGAATTTTAGACCGGAAGACATTTTATTTACAGGAATCGATTATACAACATTAATTATTCCATTCCCAGCTTCAGTTATATGACCAATAACGAAAGCGTCTTCAACACCTTGCAACGATAATTCAATCAACACCTGGTCAATATATTTGCCTGGTATTGCAACAAGCAATCCACCGGAAGTCTGCGCATCGCAAAACATGAGTTTTTCCGTTTCCGAAAGCATTGTACTCCAATTGATCCATTCCTTATAAAAATCCAGGTTCCTATGCGTTCCGCCAGGAATAGCACCTGCCATAGCAAGTTCTTTCACCTGCCCCATAAACGGTAGCGAGTTGAAAGCAATTTCTGCATTTACATTGCTGCCACGGGTCATTTCACTCAAATGACCGGCTAATCCGAAACCAGTTATATCAGTACAGGCGTTTACCGGAAATTTTAAAAAAGCAAGTGAAGCTTTATGGTTAAGTTGCTTCATCCATTTGCAAGCTTCGGCAGCAGCAGTTTCATCTGCAAGGCCGCTTTTAACTGCTGTCGAAATAATTCCTGTTCCCAGTGGTTTTGTAAGAATCAGTGCATCACCGGGCTTTGCACCTATATTTTTCCAGGCTTTTTGGGGACGAACCAAACCTGTTACACACATTCCGAATTTGGGCTCAGTGTCTTCAATGCTATGGCCGCCAATAATACTTATTCCGGCTTCTGTGGCTTTATCAGCGGCGCCCAACAGGATATGTTCGAGCACTTCAAGAGGAAGACGCTGCACAGGGAATGCGACAATATTCAGCGCAAATAGCGGTTTGGCACCCATGGCGTATATATCACTTAATGCATTTGCTGCGGCAATGGCACCAAAATCATATGGATCATCAACTATAGGTGTAAAAAAGTCCAGTGTCTGCACAATAGCTTGTTCCTCATTCACCAGGTAAACTGCGGCATCATCACCCGAAGCATTTCCCACCAGCACATTCGGATCGGTAGTAACCGGAAGTTTTTTGAGGATGCTTTCCAGATCTGCCGGCTGCATTTTACATGCACAACCCAGTCCGTGTGTGAATTGGGTGAGCTTAATCTTTTCGCCTGAAACCTGCTGCTTTGCTTCATTTTGCGGCGATGCAACTGCGTTATACGCTTTTGCAATCAGTTGCGCTGCCGATTTTATTTCCTCTGAAGTGGAATATTTGCCTGTTGAAAGCCGTATAGTTCCCATAGCAAATTCGGTGGTTACACCCATTGCCAGCAGCACATGCGAACTGGTAACACCTGCCGGGTGACAAGCGGCACCAGCAGAAGCAGCCAACTCCGGCAATGTCGAAAGCAATGTATCGGCCGGGATTCCTATGAAAGCAACGCTAAGTGTATTAGGCAAGCTATTATTTATAACGGTATGCAAATGAATTCCGGGAATATTAGACTGTAACTCCCCGAGAAGCAAATCACGCATGGCTTCCAGATGACTGCTGCTCTTTTCGAGGTCACGGCCAGCAATTTCGGCAGCTTTTCCAAAACCGACGATTTCGAGCAGATTTTCGGTTCCGGCGCGGAGGTTATGCTCCTGTCCGGCACCATGAATAAGGTTATCGAGAACAACGCCTTTGCGGATATACAAGGCGCCGATGCCTTTGGGAGCATAAAATTTGTGCCCGGCGAGTGTAAGCAAATCCACGTCAAGTTCGTTTACATCTATTTTAACTTTTCCTGCCGACTGGGCAGCATCGGTATGAAAAAGAATTCCATGCCGGTGTGCAATGGCCGCCAGTTCAGCAACAGGCTGTAAAGTGCCTATTTCATTATTGGCATGCATTACTGAAATCAGTATGGTTTGTGGTGTGATCAATCCTTCCAGTTTTGCGATTTCTACCATGCAATTGCTATCGACTGGTAGATATGATATTTCAAAACCCTGTTTTTGCAGCCAGGTGCAGACTTCGAGGATTGCCGGATGTTCGATAGTAGAAACTATAATATGATTCCCTTTATCTTTTAATGCGAAGGCGGCACCTTTTAATGCATGATTATCCGATTCGGAACCGCCGCTGGTAAATATAATTTCTTCTGGTGAAGCACCAATTAATACAGCGACCTGCAAACGGGCCAGTTCCACTGCTTTGCGGGAATCGACTCCATAGCTGTAACGGCTCGAAGGATTGCCGAAATACGTATTCAAATAAGGACGCATGGCTGCCTCAACTTCCGGATCGATAGGAGTGGTGGCGTTATAATCGAGGTAGATAAGGTCTTTCATTTGATGAATATTGATTTATTAAACCACAAAGGCACGGAGAACATAAAGCAACACGGAGGAATTCAATTTAGTCGCCCATTAACTTTTTTCTATTATCTATTGACCGTCTCCCCAAGGGCATGATTCAGAATAATTTCGGCATGTTCTTTAACACTTCCTGATTCCATAGGTATTCGTACAACCTGTTGGACCGGGCGGCGGACAAGAGAATTTTCGTAAAGCTTGTCATAATAAGCAAGGGTTATATCAGCAACTTTTTCAAAATCATCATTCTGCAACGCAAGTAATACTTCCCGTGCCTGGTACGAACCCATATATTGACCTAAATGTTCAAGCACAGCCTGAAGTACAGGCTTTTCGAAACATGCATATTCATTTACAAGCCTTTGGATGCGGTAGTCCTTGGGAAGTTCTATGAAAAATAATTTCCCTTTTAGCATGGCTGCATGAAAACTGTCAGGCAATGTCACGCTTCCTATACTCATACTTTCATGTTCCAGCCAAAGAGGTCTTAACGGATCTAATTCAGCCCAAAGCGAGGAAAGATTATTTTCAAATTGTTCGGTAGTTGGCTGTGCATTCTGACCGAGATGCCCGAAATTTGAACCTTTGTGAGAGGCAAGTGCTTCCAGGTCAATGATCTGATGATCCATTTTTCCGATTTCTGAAAGAATCCCGGTTTTGCCTGAACCGGTATACCCTCCGATAAGGAAAATTTGCCTTCCCGACGAAAACTGCTTCCTGATGAAACCGCGATATGCTTTGTAGCCACCTTCAAGGACATAAACCTTGTAACCGGCTTCAGCAAAAAAAGCAGCAATTTTGGCAGAACGCATTCCTCCGCGCCAGCAATGCAATAACATCTGCTTATCGGGCGCAACCACTTTGATTGCACTCAAGTAATAATCTGTCTTTTCTCCTGCAATTATTTTCCCAAGTTCAATCGCTGGTTCCTTACCAATTTTCACATAAGTTGTACCAACCCTGGCCCGTTCGTCGTTGTCGAATAATGGAATATTATGAGCTCCCGGAATATGGCCCTGCAAGTATTCGCCCGGCGAACGCACATCAATTACAGGAAGGCGAAGCGCAAGAAGAAGAAATTGTTCGGGAGTGAGGGTTTCGGGGGTCAAAGGGATTTCGGATTTAAGGATTTCGGATTTAAGGATTTCGACTTTTGTATTATATCTTTAAAATAACACTCCTGGATTCAGGTTCTTAACAGTAATTGTTTCGTCCAGATAAACCAATAGTTTCCTAATGCCAGGATACCCCATCTGCAGTAGGATTTCTCCATAATTATTTAACTGGATTTCATGCCCTGGTTTAGGCAATCCGGTTTTAAATTCCATTATTACGGTTTCATTTTCATTGAAAATCACACGGTCAGGGCGAAAAATTTCGCCAGTGGGTGTTAGGATTCCGGCTTCAGGTTTGAGTTGAATATTTTCTTTAAAATAGTCTTTCAATAATTCATGGTTAATGGTTGCTGTGACTCTGTTGAGCAGTTTTTCAGATTCTTCTTTGCTTAACTGGTTGGCAGCAGTCATAGCGTCAACAATACCGGCAATATCAGCTTTTGTCCTGATGGCAGCCAGTGTATCGTGAATTAATGTTCCCCAAGCTTGTTTATTTTTGGATTGATCGGTACTCCAGTAAACCGGAGCACGGCGTGCAATTTTTATCCTTCCCTGCCATGGTGATGAAATCATTGAAGAAAGCAAATTTGCTTCGGGTATCGGCTTTGCAGCTTTTTTGACATATTCATCCAAACCTCTGAAATACGTATTTCCTGCTTGCGTCCACGCATCAGAGGTTTTTTCGATATAATGGGTCAACAGGTTAGGAAGGTTATTCGCATCTCCTTTTCCCGGTTCGCGTGTTATAATATACAAACGCTCGGCTGGCCGCGTAAAAGCAACATAAATGAGGTTGATCATATCAAGCATCGAACTGTTTCGTTCCTTCTGGTATTGTTCCGAATAGCCGACATCTTCCATACTTGCTCCGGTTTGCAACAGCGCAACAGGAAGACCGGGAATTACATCTTCAGCCAGGTTAACCCAAAGTTGGTCGAAGGTGGTCTTAAGCTTTTCGGTTGCCATGGGCCATATTACGACAGGGAATTCCAGACCTTTTGCTTTATGAATCGTCATGATGCGAATGGCATCGATTCCTTCGGGAACAACTACCGAGAGTTTGCCTTTTTTGCCGTCCCAGGCTTCGAGCAGGTCGGCGAGGTGCGTGCCCTGGCGGGCCGAAACCTTATTCACAAAGTCCAGAAAAAACTGGAGGTAAATATTGTAATCTCCGGAATTCAACTTGAAAATCCGGATGATTTCTTCACAAAGATCATACAAAGGCAAACCACGTAAGGATTTGATATTGAAATCAATATTTCCCTGTGATAAAGTTTTTTCGAGTGAGAATCTTTCGGTTTTCGATACAGGGAAATTCCTGATTAATGAAGTATTTATTTGCCCCTTACGGATAAGTTCGTTCAAAATACCAGCGACAGCTACAAGGTTTTGCGGATTGCCAATATGTTGCAGAATTGTTACCACAAAGTTAACATCGGGAGATGCAGATAAAAGCAAGGCTTCGGCCGATACCACGCTTATACCGTTCGACATCAGGTGCCGGGCTATAATACTTCCTTCGCGGTTGGATCGGGTTAGAATGGCAATATCTGAATTTGCAAAACCTTTGTTATTCAATTCAATTACCAGTTGATGAACCCTTTTGATATTAAGTTCATCAAAATCGGCCCGGGAGCCATAAGGGAGAAATTCGACCGAAACCAATCCACCTGTTTTACCAGGTGAGGTTTCCTGTGCATGATCCGTGTAAATAGACTGGAATCCGGCGCTCAGATGGTTAGCCAGAAATCCGAAAAAATCGTTGTTAAAGTTTATGATTTCAGGCAAGGACCGGAAATTGCTATTCAGCACTTTCGGATTGTAATTTGTTCCCAAAGCTTGCTCTGCATCACCAAAAACTTCCTTTTCATAATTTTCAGGCAGAGCCGGAAGCATCATAAACTGTTCCACCTGGCCGTTTCGGAAGCGGTAAATGGCTTGCTTTCCATCACCAACAACCAGGTTATAACGCCCGTAAGCCAGGGAATCGCCGATTAACGGCAATAGGTTTTTCCATTGCAGTTCCGATGTATCCTGGAACTCGTCGATCAGGTAATTAAAATATTTTTCACCAATTCGTTCGTAAATAAAGGGAACAGGTTCCTTCAGAATGATATCCGTGATCCGTTTGTTAAATTCCGAAATATGAAGTATTCTTTTTTCGCGGCGGATGGTATCTATTTCCATTTCCATGGCGCTCAACACACCCATCTGGAAAATATTTTTTTCAATCATTCCAAGCAAAGCATAGCGGGCAGAACCTTTATCCATAAGACCATCGCATTGATGGTATATGTCAGTCAACCGATCTTTGATTAAGAAAATAGACGCTGCCTGAATAACATCGGCTTTGGCTGCCACCCATTTGTTATCGTTTATAGTTGTCAGTACAAAGCTGTTTGGGCCAGCAATATAGCCATCTGCTAATTTGAAAAAAAAACCGCCGATTCCGCTTGTGCCGCGTGCAAAAGATGCGTTATCAATTCCATTGTCTAGAATCAGTTTTTTTGCCGATTGAGCCAGCGTAATAATGCTGTCTTCAAAGCTTTTCATGATCTGCCTGATTTCGCGGGCAATTTCATTTAACCTGGCTGGAGGAATCTCATGCAGTTTATCGATAAAATGCTGGCTTCCTTCCGAAAAGAGGAATCCTGCAGTCTTTTTGATATCAGTTTCAATTTGCCAGCTTTTCTCATCGTCGGCTTTAGCCTCGGTGAAATCGACAAGGATATTTGTGAGGTCTTTATCAATACCAGCTTTGCTGACAAGTTGTTCAACTGCTTCGTCGAGCATCAGATCGCGGTCCATTTCTATTTCGAAATCAACAGGAAGGTGTAGGTCGTGAGCGAACGTGCGGATAATACGTGAAACGAAACTATCGATAGTACGTACCGAAAAATCATCGTATTCGTGCAGGATTTGTGTAAGCACAGCCTGGGCACGTTTGGTGATTTCAGTATCTGTATACCCGGTTGCCTGTACCAGGTCGGGTTGCATAAACTTTATTACGGCACCATTGGCATAAGAAACAGGATCGGAAAGCTGCACCAGCCCCTGAACAATGCGCTGTTTCATTTCATTCGCTGCCTTGTTGGTAAAGGTAATAGCCAGTATATGCCTGAAATAAGCTGGCGACTGCAAGGCCAGCGCAATGTATTCACGCACCAGGGTATAGGTTTTTCCTGACCCGGCGGATGATTTATATACCGAAAAATTCTGACTTGTGTTCACCCTGCTAAGGTAGGTATTTTAACGCTGTCTTTAAGGCAGAGAGGTTTTTAATGAATGAAAAACAAGATGCTAATAATGACCCTTCTTTAAGAATTTGGATTACATGATAAGGACGGATTCATTGACTTTTTATTTTGTAGCATCCTTTTTATCCGGCACTTTAACTTTTTTGGTGCGTTTGAATAAATCTTTTAACCCGGTAAATTCTTTCCTGAAAACAATTCCTACTCCCTGTGTATAAGGCGAATAAGTAGAAAAAAGCACATCGCTACCCGTATTGGTCCGGTTAAAAGCTTTGAACCGGAACCTGCCATCTTCAGTTATTTTAACCTCAACCAGTACATCACCAATTACTTGCGTAGTCTGGCTTGCATTGTTGTAGGTATTCATCCCTACAGCACCGTCGATGGTAACCCTGTTATCGAACAATTGGGTAGATAATGCCAATTCCAGTTCCTGTGGCGAAATCTGATCGCCTGGCCTGTAGTTTACACCGATATCAAAATCTTTCGAGATTTTTGAAAGCAGGCTACTCAACTGCGCACTGATAATTTCGTAGGATGAAATTCCCAACGATGCACCGGCAGACGTTATTCCCGTGGAGGAACTAAAGGTGTTCAGTACCAGCAATGAGATCATTTGCTGGTTCATCTCAAGGGCGTTTGTAGTATCGATTATACTAAATACAGATCGTTTTATTTCTTCGGTAGCATCAGGCAAATCAATACTGAATTTTATTTCAGGATTATACAGGTCGTTTGCTAAAGATACAATACAATTCACATTAATACGCTTACTCTGATCCTCAGCTGATAATTCGGGCAAGCCGGCCAGTGATGTTTTTACTTTATAAACAGCTTTAAGTTTAATATCTGCATCGTACGGACTTCCGTTAAAGGTGATGGAGCCTCCTTTCTGGATCTGAAAATTTTTCTTCAGGATATTTTCGAAATTAAACAGGAAAGTACCATTATCCATGATATAGTTCCCATACATCGAATATTCGCCACGGGTGTCAACTCCCATATTTATAAGCCCGTCACCACGTACATCAATATTTCCCATATTGTAAGGCAGAATAATGCTCAGGTCTGCATTCCGTTTTACATCAAGTCCAAGTTGTACTGAGAGTACCGAAGGTTCGTACTGTTTCACCTTGGTATCTTCATCTGCATCACCTCCATGTTTACGGTATTGAATAAAACTGTTCTCGGAGATACTTCGAGAAAAACTGATCGGGATTACCACATTGGTGCCTTTCTCGGAATTCACGTCGGCTCTCAATAAAAGGTCATCCACTGAGCCTTTCAATGTCATAGTTCCACTTGCTTTAGCCCGTCCATAGTAAATTTCATTTGGGTTGTAAGTCGTATTGAGCGCAGCAAGATTTTCAGCCTTTAAAGCAATATCAAGTGAAATATCTGAAAAGGCCTTGTGGTAAATAGTTCCCGATGCAACGCCTTTGCCAAAGGTAGAGTCGCGCAACTCAATGTCTTTGAACCACATCTTATCTTTGTCGAAATTGTATTCTCCTGTAAAGGAGTATGAAGTCCTGAGGTAATCGACCAATAATTCAGTACGCATAAGTTTAACTTTCCCCTTGATTACAGGATCCGAAAAGTCGCCAGTAAGTGTCAGTGCACCTGAAGTGTAGCCTCTCATGCGTGAAAAAATTCCTGTCAGGAACGGCTCTATGGTTTTAACTTTGAGATTATCAACATCAACCTTCAGATCAAAGTTTTCATGCTCACGGTCCGGATAGATATTCCCTATGGCTTTGATCGGATAATGTGTTCCGGCATTTCCAACATAGACAACCTTCAGGTCAATGGCCAGCGCCTTATTTTCGTTATCCCAGGCCGTTTTTATGGCAGCATCTCCCAGATTTTCGTGGTTAAAGCCAAAATCTTTAATGGTGATATCAGCCGATATACGGGGTATTGAATACAATTCCGATAGGTTTACCTTTCCATTAATATATCCGTCCAGATCTATTCCGGCTGACTGCCAGAGCATGTCGGCGTGAGAAATATTAAAATTCTTAATATCCAGAACCATCTGGCTCAGCGGATCAGTTGAGATGGTGCCGTTTAGAATTATATGCCTGTCGTTATTTGTAAATCCAAAATTCCTGGCTTCAATGAACGACTTATCAAAGGTCAGTAGATTGTTGGGTACTGAGGTCCAGACTGTGTCATTAATCATAAGCACAGCCTTATCGATCCGAACCATCAGCCGGGGATTTTGTTTAAACGAAACAGCCCCGGTAATATCTCCCTTATTATGGTCAGGCGTTTTGCGATCGTCCCACGAAATGCCGAATTTCACACTATCATCGGAGGCGACAGCCTGAAGTTTGAACTGTTCAATTCTTTTGATTGTTGAGTCGTTACTGACTTTTTTCGACGACATATCGATCTGGCTGCAATCCATTTTCACAGCAAGACTTTTGTTCACTGTAGAGCCTGTCAGTGTCCAGTTTCGGAGTGATATTCCTGCTACTACAATCAAAGGTGAACGGCCATTAACATTAACAAGCCCAAGACCCGGATCGAAGGTACCCGAAATTACTGTTTGAGGATTTATCTTAATCCAGGGCAGAAACATTTCAGTTAACGAATCGGTGTGATGCAACTGTATCGTATAATCAAATTTGCCACGGTTTAACCTCACAGGAAGTTTCTTGCTTTGCGAAAGGGAAGGAAGAAATTCGGTGAAAACCATTGTTAAGTATTCAGCCATGTCATCAAATGTATACTGGCCCGAGAACACTGCATTTGCGAAATCACTGTTTACCTGCATTCGTTTTCCGCCATTTCCCATCGCTGTAGTACTTAACGACAGATCGTTCATTTTGAGCGTATTGTGCCCCATCGTAAAACTGGTGTTGGTGAATTGCAATGCGCCAACCAGGTTATCAATAGTATTGCCCTGAAACCTGAAATCAGTACTTGTTGAGAGTAATACTGTGGAATCATTTGTCATCAGTTTCAGTTTTGCCAGGTTGGCATGAGCGACGTCGGCCTTAAAATTAAAGGAGGGCAACTCTTCTGAAAAGTCGGCTGAACCTAAGAAGTTCAGGCTTAACAGTTCATCGTTTACAAACACACCGCCGGTAAATCGTTTGTGCCTGAATTCACCGTCAATATTAATAAGACCAATTGTATTGCCTTCATATTGCAAGTTTGTAATCTCGCCTTTCATAGTGAGATCGGCCCTGTCGAGCGAAAAGTTTTGTCCTTTGATGGTAGCATACAGATTTACAGTTCCTAATTGCTCTACTTTTAAAACTTTACCTACATTAAATCCTTCAACCAGGATTTCCCCGTTATACTCATGGTTATGAGTAGCTTTGTTGTTGGTAAGCAGAATATCCGTTGTAATCTGGCCCACGTCGGTAATAAATGTTGCTTTCGAAACGAAATCATTGTAAAAACCTGTAAATCGACCGTTAACACTAATGTTTCCAAGGGTTGTAAGTGCTTCGGGTAATACAATTGTATTGGTGCTATCAGAATAAGGAAGTGTAAATGATTGAATATCAGAAACAGTAGTATAAAATTTATCTGTTTTCAGATTAATAAACGTTTCAGCAATATTGGGAAGGCCATTCATTGTAATATTTCCATTAAATGAAGTATGTTTCCCAAATGCAAAATGAAAATCTTTGGCCGAGAAGGATGAAACCGTACCTTTTATTTTTCCTGAAAAATCAAAAACATCATCCATTCCATCAATATCCGGCGCAAAATAAACAATATCGCGCATATCCAGTTGAGACGGCTTAATTGCGGCTTTGATCCGGATGCTATCGAGAAAATAATTAAAAGCATTCAGGTGATTATACTCAAATTTCAGATCAATGGAAATCCTGCTCATCCCGGTAGTAATCTGCAGGTTTTTAGCTGTTAACCCCCGCGGACAAAAGACTGCCTCGGTAGTAAAGTCGTTGAGCTGAAACCCGCTTTTCTCTTTGAAAGCGATTTGTTTAATATCAGCAATGATACTATCGCCTTTGAGAACAATATCCTTAATTCCAAGGTTGAGATTGGCCAGGTCCAGATCCGAAAAATCTATGCCTTTGCCCGGTCTCATATAACGCTCATCGCGCATGGCAAAATGCGAATCCTTCAATTTTACATTGCTGCATTTAAGAATCCATGGAGCGGAAGGGGTGGTGTCTGCTGGTCCTGAAGAAGAAAAATAATCGACAATAAACTGTATGTTCAGGCTACTGTCAGCTTTATAATATATAAGGTTAATATCTGCATTGCTTAGCGAAATTTCATTTAAATGAAGTGTATGATTTTTCAGGCTAATGGATTTTACATCCGCCCTTATTTTTTCTGCCTGTAAAAGAATATGTTTGTGCTTGTCCAATACCTTGATATCAGTGATAACTGCTTCCATAAACCAGTTGAACCGGAAACTTCCTACCACTACTTCTGTATTGAGCTCTTTGGAAAGATAAGCAGCTGCATTATGGGCAAGGTATGTCTGAACGGGACCTGTACGCAATATTACAAAAGCCGCCAGCGGCGACAGCAGCAGCGTGAGAAGCAGGATTAATAATATGCTAACCGGTTTTTTGATACTTTTGCAGCTTAATAACGAATAACTAATTCCTGGTTGATTTGAGAGTTCAGTAAACTCTGAAGAACCGGATAATTTCATTTACACTTATGCCTGTCTATATTCTTGGTATTGAATCATCCTGCGATGACACTTCAGCAGCTGTATTGATGGATAACGTTGTACTTTCTAATGTTATTGCTAACCAACAGGTTCATAAAGATTTCGGTGGCGTTGTTCCGGAACTTGCTTCGCGGGCACATCAACAAAATATTATACCAGTAATTGACAAGGCGCTTAAGAATGCAAATATAAGTAAAAGCGATCTAAGTGCGATAGCTTTTACCCGCGGTCCCGGATTGCTTGGATCCTTACTGGTTGGTACTTCTTTTGCCAAATCATTTTCTTTGGGATTAAATATCCCGCTCATTGAAGTAAATCACCTTAAAGCTCATATTCTTGCTCATTTTGTGGTTCAACCAGGAAAGGAAAAATCGTTGCCTGAGTTCCCCTTTTTGTGCCTTACCGTTTCTGGAGGACATACTCAGATTGTGATTGTTAAAAGCTCGAACGAGATGCAGATTATTGGTCAAACAATTGATGATGCTGCGGGTGAGGCTTTTGATAAGTCTGCCAAAATACTCGGACTTGAATATCCCGGTGGGCCATTAATTGATAAGTTTGCTAAAGAAGGAAATCCTGATGCTTTTGCTTTTGCCAAAACCAATGTTCCCGGCCTTGATTTCAGCTTTAGCGGCTTAAAAACTTCTATCCTTTATTTCCTGAGAGATAAACTGAAAGAAGATGCCCTGTTCATGCAAAATAACCTGCCCAATTTATGCGCATCAATTCAATCAGCCATCGTAAACACACTGATGATAAAACTGAAATTGGCCAGCAAACAAACCGGAATTACTGAAGTAGCCATTGCAGGTGGTGTTTCAGCCAATTCAGGATTGCGCAAGGCTATTGCTGATATGCAGGAATCGGCTGGATGGAAAGTGCATATTCCGGATTTTCAGTTTACTACCGATAATGCCGCCATGATTGCAGTGGCAGGGTATTATAAATTTCTGGAAGGCAGTTTCGCCGAACAAAATGTTACGCCTTATTCACGAGGCGGAATCTAGCGGTAAAGGCAGAGGTAGGTAGTGTCGGATTCTGCTTTCACTTTAAACGTCACTCCTTTGGCGACGATAAAAGTATCAAAAGGTTTAAAGGATTTCCAGGCGGTTTCGCCAGGTTGCATAACAAGCAATTCGCCGGAGGTAACTGTCATATATTCAACGG
Organism: uncultured Bacteroidales bacterium; assembly: GCA_903913645.1. GTDB lineage: Bacteria > Bacteroidota > Bacteroidia > Bacteroidales > UBA4417 > UBA4417. The sequence goes on from CAIWMA010000483.1 coordinate 41,689, forward strand.
AAGAAGTGCCGAAATTGTATTCGCCGGCAGCCATAACTCCTATTGTTGCAGGACCGTCGGGCATTTCAAATGCAATTGATTTAACGTTTCCTCCGAAGTATTCGTTGGTTTTAAACATGGAGATTTTAATTTGGGTTTAATGCTATTATTTACTTTTAAATAATCATTCAATTGTAGTTTTTCATCATTTCACTAGGATTGAACAATCTCTCCATCCCTTAGTCTCTCCATCCCTTAGTCTCTCAGTCCCTTAGTCTCATTGTCTCGCAGTCCCCCCTCGCCCCGTCGCCCCTCTATTTTCCCGTAACCACATCAAACCGGTCCATCAATCCTTTTTTTAAGGATTTCGATTGCCTGTCGAACCGGAAATACTGCCTGTTAACAATTCCTTCCGGCAGATTTTGGCGTATATAGTCGTTCATAAAATAATCGAAAAGCATTTCCGCGTGTTTCTGGCCCGAATCTAATGCTAGCCGGTAAACATCATTCACTTTCATCGAATCGCGGATTTGCTCAATACCTATGCTTCCTTCCATTAAGTCGAAATTTACATTACGTTTTATGTCATCCTGAACATATCCATCGAGATACAAAACTTGTTTATTGCCGGTATTTGCCTGGCTCACCTCCAACCAGCTGCTTAGGTTTACCTGGTTTATTCTTACCCCTTCTGTTACCGGATCGCCACCTTCGGCAGGATACAATTCATAATAATTAAGATTGTGTTTCTCTCTGAGTTGCAGCTGAGCAATTTGTACCATCCATTTCGGATCGGGTAACGAAAGAAAAATATCGGAGCTCCCATCCACATAAACATCGTATCCGTCAGCGGAAAGCTTATTGATCAGGCTATTTGTGAAAGTGGTAAGAAACATTGAATCCGAAATATGTTTGATAAAGCATGATTGCTCCCAGGCAATCGAATCAAACTGTTCAGGGCTATATTTAACATTTGTATCGAAGATAATCGACAGATTGTCCTTGTAAATTTCATAAAGAGGTACTATCATTATACCATTACCTTTATGATTCTTCACATAATTCCTGGCAAGATTACGTTCAGGACTGCATGCCGTTAGTAAAAGCACCACACTCACAAATATTATCGATAAATATCTGAACATAACCCATTGTTAAGCTACTGATAAATAATAAGTTATTTCTCTGAACTCAGATTAACCATCATTTGCTCGGCAAATGCTTTACCGAAAGCAATTCCTTTGCTGATTCCAGCTTCGTGAGGCGTAAATTTGATATATAAACCTTCGCCGAAATAATTCAGTTTGAGGTTTGCCATGTTAGACTCGAGCATTTTAGCAGCTTCGCCGCTCCATCCGTACGAGCCAAATGATGAAGCAAGTTTGCCTTTATCGCGAATTGGATTAATAGCTGCAAAAAGCTGGTAAACAGGCATCAGTATATTCTGATTTATGGTAGGCGAACCTACCATAACGCCAGTGCAATTGGACATATAATACTCCAGGTGCTCCAACGACATATTTTCAATATCATGAACTTCTGCATGCACTCCCGGAACCTGGCTTACACCTTTTGCAATTGCGTCTGCCAGTGTTGATGTATTGTGATATGCAGATACATAAGGGATAAAAACCATAGGTTTTTCACCCAACGAAAGCGCTTCTTTTGAGTATTTCTCGCTCAGATCAACATATTTTTTCCAATTTGAGCGAAGTATCGGCCCATGACCTGGGCACACAATACTTATTGGCAACGGACGGATTCTTTCTATCGCTTTGATCATGAATTTGCTGAACGGTTTCAGGATCACATCAAAATAGTAACGGAAAGCTTCGTCCCAGTTACCGACTTTATCGTCGAACATTCGCGAATCGCAATAGTGTGCGCCGAATGAATCGCAGGTAAAAAGTATATTTTCTTCCTCCAGGAAGGTGTAAATGCTATCGGGCCAGTGGAGGTTGGCAGCACCGATTACTTTTATTTTTTTATTGCCGAGGTCGAGTACATCGCCATCACGAACCTGCAAATGTTTGAAATCACGGCCCAGCATATCTTTCAGGTACCGGATTGCATTTCCGCTGCCTACAACGGTAGCATTAGGTGCAACCTCCAGGAGTTTATGCAGGCTGCCTGAATGGTCAGGTTCGGTATGATTTACAATTATATATTCCAGTTCAGCCGGATCGGTGAGTTGTTTCAGTTTTTCGAGGAAAGTCGGGAAGTATTTATCTTTAACAGTTTCAACAAGTGTTTTTTTATCAGCGTTGATGAAATATGAGTTGTAAGTTGTACCGTATGGGGTATGCATAACCACGTCAAATGTTACAAGTTCGCGGTCGAGTACGCCTACCCAGTTAACATCTTTGGTAATTTCAAGGATTTTATCGTCAATCATAATGTGATTTTTTCGTTTTTAACACTAAAGACGCGATACCTCGCGTCTTTATAGAAAATATTTATTTTTTTTATCTGAGACACGAACCTCGGGTCTCAATGGCATTAAAACAACGACATCTGGATTCCGGTTCCTAAATCGTCATCTTCCGGGAAATTCGGTGGATTTATTGGTGGAACAGGTGCTTTAGGTTCTTTGATTTCTTTTACTGGTTTAGGTTCCTTAGGTTCTTTTGGTAGTTTTGGCTCTTTCGGCTCCTTAGGTTCCTTTATTTTTTCCGGATCGGGAATATCTGTTTCACCGGGTTCAGCTTCAATTACTTCATCCGAAACAACCTCATTGTCATCATCCGATTCAATCTCGTTTTCTTCAGGGTTCCCATCTTCAATATCTTCTTCAGGTTCAATTTCCTCATCAACTTCAATTTCTTCTTCCTCTTCCACCGGAATCGGATCCAGCCACGTGATCAGTTTAACCGGGTGATTACTAAGTTTTTTGCCTTTGGCTTTAACACCCATTACTTCAACAAACTCATCGAGGATTATTTCTTCTGGTTCAACCGGTTTTTTTGCACCTTCATTGTCATATTCGACATTGATCTGTGGTCTTTTTTCAACGACTACCTTCACAAATGTATTCCCATCTTCTTCAGGGAACATGCAAACTTTCTTATCCGCGTACTCAGGAATAAAACGTTTAATAAAATATGCCTTCTTCAGTTCGTTAATATACAAAACTGTAAGTGCTTTAGCGGGATTGAATTTTTCGATATAATTCATATCCTCTTCGAAATGATTCGACAAATCGAAACTCATCAATCTGTAAAATCCTGATTTTGTGAGGGTAAGTATTTTATCATCTTCCTTGAAAGCCCCGACATATTGCCCACGCTGATCGGTATTGAGACGCATCACGGTTTCGTCGTACCAGATATGACGCGCTCCGAGCGTAGAAAAACCTTTCTCAGCCTGAACGATCTTTTTCACCGGGTTTTTACTCAGCACATTCCCTTGCGAACTGCGTCCTTTTATTGCCAGTTCCGAAAAATCGAAATCGAAATTAAGTTTCTTGAGTCGTGGTTTAGGTTTCAGGCTAACTTTGATTATTTCGGACTCGCCATTTGGATTTACAGTAAAATAAAGCACTTTAGAGCCAGCAGTTCCTTTTGTCAATACATAATCCTTATCGCGGACCACACCTGTAACAGCGAATCGCTTTACATAAACGGCTCCCATCCTGCCATCCTGGTATACAACATGATACACGGTACGATCGTCATTCTTTTTAAATACGTCGATGTGGATTACGTTTTTACCTACAAAAGCTTTCTCTACAACACGGGTAACGGCAAATGTTCCATCTTCGCGGAAAACAATAATGTCATCAATATCGGAACAATCGCAGACAAATTCATCTTTCTTAAGACCGTAACCGGCAAAACCCTCTACACGGTTAACATATAACTTTTGTGTGGCAGCAGCAACTGCAGCAGCTTCAATGCTCTCGAAGTTACGGAGTTCGGTTTTGCGTTCGCGGCCTGCCGAATATTTTTTACGGATGTTTTCGTAAAAGGCAATTACAAACTCGGTGAGATGTTCGAGGTTGTGTTTTATTTCAAGCAGTTCCTCATTCAGGTTCTTTATGTGTTCGTCGGCCTTAAAGGAATTAAATCGGGAGATGCGCTTGATGCGGATTTCAGTAAGCCGGACAATATCATCTTCGGTAATAACCCGGTAAAAATCAGGTTTATACGGTTCAAGTCCTTTATCGATTGCTTTGATAACGGCTTCCCATGTTTTGCATTCTTCAATATCGCGGTAAATGCGGTTTTCGATGAAAATCCGCTCGAGGGATGCAAAAAGTAACGATTCCATCAGTTCCTGCTGACGGATCATCAATTCCATTTGTATCATTTCAACGGTACGCTGAACCGAAATACGCAGAATTTCTTTGACGCCGACAAAATATGGTTTCCCTTTATGTATTACGCAGGAGTTTGGCGATTCGGAGCGCTCGCAATCTGTAAAAGCATACAGTGCGTCTATGGTTTGATCGGGCGAAACGCCAGGCTGAAGATGTATCAGGATTTCAACGTTCTGGGCGGTATTGTCGTCAATTTTACGGATTTTTATTTTCCCTTTTTCGCTGGCAGCGATAATGGTATCTATCAGGTCGCCGGTTGTGGTTCCCCATGGAATCTCGGTAATTACAAGCGTTTTCCTGTCGTACTGGCTTATACGAGCCCGGATGCGGATTTTGCCACCCCGCAGACCATCGTTATACCTTGTAACATCAGCCAAACCGCCGGTAGGGAAATCGGGAACCAATGTAAAGTTCTGTCCGCGAAGTACAGCAATAGAAGCATCAATCAGTTCTACAAAATTATGTGGCAGTGTTTTTGCTGCCAGTCCAACGGCAATGCCTTCGACACCCATTTGCAGAAGTACCGGGAATTTCATCGGAAGGTTGACAGGTTCTTTATTACGCCCGTCGTAGGATAACTTCCATTTAGTGGTTTTCGGATTGAAAGCAACATCGAGTGCAAACTTCGAAAGACGTGCTTCTATATAACGGGGAGCAGCAGCTCTGTCGCCTGTCAGGATATTTCCCCAGTTCCCCTGGGTATCAATTAATAAATCTTTCTGGCCTATCTGAACCATAGCGTCGCCGATGGAAGCATCGCCATGGGGATGGTACTTCATGGTATTGCCGATAACGTTGGCAACTTTATTGTAGCGGCCATCCTCAAGTTCCCACATACTATGCAGGATACGTCTTTGAACAGGTTTAAGCCCATCCAGCACTTCGGGAACAGCACGGTCGAGAATTACATAGGAAGCGTAATCGAGAAACCAGTTCTGGTACATCCCCGGCAGGTAGGTAGTGTGGTGCAAATCACCGGCATCATTAGTTTCTTCGGTTTCGGGCAATAGTATTCCGGTACCTTCAACAGGTAAACTCTCACCGGAAATTTCATCCTCAAAAGTTCCTTCTGCCAATTCGTCGTTCTCGTCCATTGCCTGTATTGATTTTTACTGAATACCTATTTGCTCAGAATTCCGTGCAAATTTACTCTTAGTAAGTAATTTATAAAATCTGTAAGCCTATTTTTTAAAGAATCTTATCAACAATATTTCAGCCAGTAAGAGCACTAATGAGAGCCAGATGAAATAGCGCCAGAGTTGTGTTCCGCTATTTATTTGGGCAATCACTTCATTCAGCGGTTTCTGCCCGGTTTTTAATATACTGAACGAAGCAAGATGTGATTTGTCTAATATTGATTCCAGCTCGCTTATACTGTTGCAGCTGAGGTCGCTTTCGCCACGGTTGTAATTGAAAGCAAGCGACGTAATTACTTTTTTGTTATTTACAAGTTCGAAATTACCAGCCA